>JAMPAB010000005.1 GCA_023667435.1 Corallococcus sp.
CGATATTTTTACTTTTGAACAAAAATAAATGTTATAAAATACCACTTTTTAATACGAATTCGACTGAATTTTACTTTTGAACAAAAGTAAAATTCAAATCTAACGGAAAATTATCCGATGAATATGCTCGTTTAACCAGACATAACGTTAAAACGAATGAGCGTGCAATACGGAGTCGCTTTGTCTTTGATTTCAGATACGTAAAAGCTATGATAAACGGCAATGACGTAATCATAGACGGAAATCTACAAAATTCAAGTAATCGCCCCCCCCCCCCGATGGAAACAGAAAGGATAATTTGAAGTAACGTTTCCTAATTGCCGAAACAGTATTCCGAGAAATAAAAAATCGACGCAAGTAATATCAGAAAAACTTTCGCCACTGAAATACTGTGCGCCGATTATAAACTCTTTTTTATGTTATCAATATTTAATAACAACCTTTAATGCTTTTTTTCCATCCGTCGCCATTTCAAATGCGTCAAGCATTGCGTCGTGGGAATACTCGTGAGTAATTATTTTTTCAACGTCAAATTGATGAGACCTTAAAATATCCAAACCCAACTTCATATTGTTGTGATAGTTGCCGTTAGGTCCTACAATTTGATAACCGTCATACGTTACGGGAATAGGATTGATTGTAATCGGCTTGTGATGCACGGCAACAATAGATAACTTTGCGTATGTTTTTGCTCCGGCAAAGAACAAATCTATTACTGCTTGATTGCCTGCGGCGTCAACATAATAATCCGCATCTATAGCTTCCCCGAAGAATCCGGAAGCAACGCCGAAGATTTGTTTACATTTTTTAACATAATCTTCTGTTAAAGTGTTACACACATACAGTCCGAGTTCTTTAGCGATATTCAGTCTAAAATCGATAATGTCGCATATGATAACGTCGCAACCGAGATACTTTAACGTAATTGCCGACATAAGTCCTATGGGTCCTGCACCGTAAACGATAGCTTTTTTTCCTTTGACGACTTCAAGCGGTCTTACTGCATTGCAACCAATCAGGAGCGGCTCCAATAAAACCGCTTGTTTGTCGGTTATTTCATCGGGAACAAGAGCAACGCTTCTGCCTAGTTCGAAGTTGTCTATTTTGACATATTCGGAAAATCCGCCTACGGTTGCCGCCCGCAATAAACCTTCTTTTTTCGCATCGGTCGGCACGGGAAAAACGCGTTGACCGATTTTTACTCCCGTTACATTTTTTCCTTTTGCGCAAACGGCACTAATCATTTCGTGACCGAATTCGTAACCGTCGTAAATCATCACGTCTTTGCCACCGTGCAGATATGCATTGATGTCCGAACCGCAAATACCTGCGTACAGATTCTTAACGATTACGTCGTTATCACCGCATACGGGCGTCGGAAGATCTTTTACTTCGATGTTTTTAATGCCGTTGTAAATTGCTGCTTTCATTATTATACCTCCTAATTTGGTTATAATAATTATAACATCGGCATATTTTTCAAACAATTTTCAACACGATAAAAATAAGAACAAAAGTTTACAGATTCTTTCATTTGTAAACTTATTTTATTAAGGTGTCTAAAAAGTAACGGGTCATATCTTTGGGCGACGCTCTCATTCCGTCGTTAAACCATTTTTTTAACAGCATCGCCTGCGTTGCAGCCATTTTATAAGAATAGTAATCGATATCCTGTTCCGCCTTTTCGGGAAATCTGCTCTGAATTAGCATCTTATTGTTTTTATCGAGAGTGTCTATAATAGTTTCAAACAGAGAATTTTGCCCCATTTCATCGATTGCAATCATATAAAACTTCTTGTTCGGATAAAAGCTCAAATACCAATTCAACACAACGCTTTCTACGTCGATTTTCGGATCGTTCAACAACTCGAAACAATCGATAACTGCATCCTGCAAAATTGTATACTCGACAATTTTATATCTGTCTTCGAAATTTTTATAAAACGTTGTTCTTGAAACTTTGCTGCGCGCGCATATGTCTGCGACGGGTATTTGGGACGAATTTCGTTCTACGACTAATTCGCGATAAGATTGGGCAATGACATCCTGCTTCGACATGTTTCTTAACCTATTGTTTATCGGCGGCAGAAATAATTTCTGCCGCAAAACTTTTGACTCTTTTTCCTGCTTTTCGTTTTTCGCAAAAAACTACTTTAACAATTTAGCATTTTTCATAGATTCTTCGTAGAATACGAATTGCGCTTTGCCGTTATGCTTGACGGAATACGCGGCAAGGTCGGCGCACTTATACAGATCGGCATAATCCCTGCCGACAACCGTCGTTTGCGCGATACCCATACTGATGGAACCTATGCCGTCCTCGAAAGACCCGTTGACCGCGTCGAACAACGCTCTTGCGCTTACTTTAAGCTTGCCGTTATCCTTCCAGAACGCAATAAACTCGTCGCCGCCCACGCGCGCGCAAAGACCTCCTGCAGGAACGTTTGCTTTGATTGCGGCAGACGCCTTAATCAACACTTCGTCGCCCTTTTGATGCCCGTACGTATCGTTGATTTTCTTGAAATTGTCGAAATCTATGAACGCAAGCGCGTAGTTTGTTTTAGGATGGTGATTTAGGTAGTATTCCACTAATTTAGCGCTGTGCGCCTTGTTGAGAAGGTTCGTCAACGGATCGTGAGTTGCGGCGCGTTCCAACTCCGCGCGTTTGTTGTAATCTGCAGTTATGTCCTCCAACTTTCCTACCGCGCCGGAGTACACGTATTCTTCGTCTTCTAAGGAATACTGTTTCATTATCTTTATCTTGCATCGATGCGCGCTGTTGTCCATTACAACGTCCATCTCGTAGTTGATAATGGGATCTTCGCGCGTTGCGGAGCTTAGCAAACGGGCAATATCCGCAAGCGACTTGTCGCTGACGCAGTTGCGTAATTCGGCGTCTTCCAAAGGATTTGCAATATATTGTTTTACGCCCAAATGATGCACGCTTTCGTCGAAGAAACGGATAGCGACGGGGTTCGTGTAGATTTCGAACAGGAATTCCTTAGACAGCGACGTGATGAATTGATACTTTTGTCTTTCTCTGTCCAACAAATCAAGCGTACGACGCGAAGCGGACAGTTCCTTAGTAAGCAATACTTCCTGCGAAAACTTGCTGAAATCGTCTCCCGACTGAAATTCGCTTACTCCGCCCAGTCTTTCCTTTAAGCTCGCCTCGACGTTGCGCAAAACGTCCAAAATCATAGGATTGAACGCACCGCATTCGCCGTTTAAAATCATTTCGACCGCTTTTTCGTGACTGAACGCTTTTTTGTAACAGCGTTCGCTTGTCAACGCGTCGTAAACGTCGGCAAGAGCTACTACCTGCGCGGAAATGGGAATTTCTTCTCCCTTCAAACCGTCGGGATAACCGCGTCCGTCCCAACGCTCATGATGCCAACGAGCAATTTCGTACGCTTTCTGCAACAGCGGTTCCGTCTTTACGTTAGGAAGCGCTTCGAGCATCTCGGCGCCGCGCGTGGTATGCGTCTTCATTATAGCAAATTCTTCGTCGGTAAATCTGCCGGGTTTGTTAAGAATCTTTTCGTCTATGGCGATTTTGCCGATATCGTGCAAGGATGACGCAAGAGTGATGATATCTATATCCGTACTCGTCAAATGGAACCGATCGGTCATTCCTATAAGCGTCTTCAACATCAAATCCGTTATCGTGCGGATATTGACGACGTGTTTGCCGCTTTCGCCGTTACGGAATTCGACGATATGACTGAGAATATCTATCATCAAAGACTGCTCTTTTTCTCTCTTGTATATCTGTTCTTCGATAAGGCCTTTTAGCATTTTCTGCTTGCCGTACAGCATAATCGTATTGAGAGAACGGCGACGAACGACCAGCGTGTCGAAAGGACGCTGAATGTAATCGGTCGCACCCAACTCGTAACCTCTTTCTACAAACGCGGAAGCATTCTCCGACGAAATAATAATTACGGGAATATCCTGTATCCACTGCCTTTCGTTCATCTTTGCAAGTACGCCGAAACCGTCGAGATTAGGCATAACGATATCTAACAACACCAGACTGATTTCGTCGTCGTACTTTTCAATTTGCTCCAAAGCCTCTATCCCGTCTGCCGCTTCGATAATTTCAAATTCTTCTCCCAGCATATCCGCAAGAATGGAACGGTTCATTTCGGAGTCGTCGGCAATCAATATTTTTTGTCTGCTAGTAACGATTTCTTCCACTTGGATTTTCTCCTCACAGTTTATTTTACTTGTATTTACGTTTTCAACGCCGTCACACGACGATAAAACGCTTACACGTATAGGTTTACAAACTTGTCCTATTTTATGTTATCACGAAAACGCGATTATGTCTAGGTTTTTTAAAAATTTTCTTTACTTTTACACGCCCTTATCCATACGGTAGTCGACAAACGGAAAGGAGCTTCCGTATTGAAAGCTCCTTATAAATTGTTTCTCTTTTTATTCCGAAGCTTTTGCTTCCGTTGCCGCAGCAGCCTGTTCCGCGACGCTTACAGTCTTGCTTGCTTTCCTTCTTTTGCCGACAGACTTCTTCTCCTTATCGTTCGGCACAACTACCACCGTCGTTTTAGCGTGTATGTAACCTTTCTTGATCAGGTTTTCCGTGCTTCTGTACGGAGGACGATAGTTGACTTGCTTGTAATCGGGATTTTCCGTCAAACCCGCTTCGGCAAATATAACGTCCATGATTTCTTTTGCGAACTTCGTGCTTCTGTCGCTCGTGATACGGAACATCGTGGGCATTTTTGCGTGAGGCCGCTTTTCTCTGCGGTTTACTACTTTATACTTAGTTCCGTCGAACTTGGACGGGTCTACCGCAAAAAACAGACACAGGGTTTTACCGCGTATGGCGAAAGTTGCTATGCACGCGCGCTTTTCCGAATAAAACGCTTCGCGCTTCCAGGTTATCTTGTTATACACGCCTTTGTAAGTCAAAATATGATTCTTCAATTCCGAATAGCGCGCTTTCAGTTCGTCGTCCGCCTGAATTACGCGAGCGGTATAGCTCCTGTTGTAACGCGTCAGTTCTTCGGTAAGATCTATGTCGCCTTCTTCCGCCAACTCTTCGAGTTCCTCCTCGTCTTCTTCCTCTTCGACTTGTTTTACGCTTTCGGGGACTTCGCCCAAAATCGTAATTTGCGCCAGATTTTCAACGTACAAATCCGTATAAGACTTTTCGGCAAGGTCAAACTCTTTCGCTACGGGATTTTCTTCCATTATTATCGTATAGGAATCGGCAAGCTGAACTAACAAATACTTTGCGTATTCCAACCTGCGCGCGGAGGACAGGCGCATCATCATAGGCGTTTTCTGATAACGTTTTGTTCCCGACTTGTCTATTCCGCGATACTTTGTTTCCGCAAAATCTGCGGGGTTAAGCGCAAACGATACGCACAGCGTTCTGCCCGAAAAAGTAATCAAACCCAAAGTCTTGCGTCCCTTGTAAATACGCTGCTGTCTGTAACTGCTCTTTACGTTTACGCCCTTGTACAAAGCCAATTCGTTCATCAATTCGACGTAACGAGCTTTTACTTCTTCGCTTGCAAGTCTTAACCGTGCTTCAAAGCTGAGCGTATAACGTACGTAGTAACGTTTCCTGTCGAATTCTTCGCCTGCAACGCCCAGTTTTTCGCGAGCCTGCGCAGACAAATCGGCAACGGCAAGAATTTGCGCGTCCATAGTTTCGTCTACGTCTTCTTGCGTTACTACGCCGTAGTAGTTAGCTTGCGCTTGCGGCGTCGGTTCGTCTGCATCATCGTCGTCGTCTTCGTCAACGACCAGCATCGATTCTTCAACGTCGTCTTCCTCTTCCTCGAACTCCGACATATCGATAGCGCCGCCGGAGCGTAACGTGTCTAATTGTTCCAAAAGCTTATCTCTTTTATTTTGCAGTTGATACGTACAAAGCTTGCGTTCGCCGCGTTTGTGCATATAGTACCAAAACAGCACTATGTTGCCTGCCAAAAGCACGGCGAATACAACGCTGAGAACGACGATAAGGGTTATATCTTGCGGGGAAAGTAACGATCCCAAAAAATTAAGTATATTCATATTGATTTTCTCCTTATTCCTCGTCGTTCTCTTCGTCTTCGTCGGTCCAGCCGTCCGCTCTCGATCTTTCGTCGATAGCTTCCGCTTCGGCGCGTTTCTTAGCGCGATGTCTGAGCACTTGAACCAACGCTATAACCGCCATAGCGACGCATGCGCCGGATATAACAGCTATTACGATAATTACTACTACGTTAATACCTATTATACTGAACGTAAAGTACGTCGGATCCGTAGTGCCGTCTTCCCAAACGTAGTTGGACGTATTTTTCAACGTAACCGTTACCGTGCTGTCTCCGCCGTATCCGCGTACGTTGCCTTCGATATCCATTATACTGCTGTCGAAACCGTTCGGAATATAAACGATATCGCCGCCGTTTACGATGTACGTATTGTTGTTAGGCGTGGGTTTGGCAACCTTTTGACGATCGATATGCCACATCAAATCTACGTTACCGTCCGAATTGAGTTCGGTGTTCGCCGCCCATACGTAGTTGGACGAATCGATCAGAGTAAGCACTACGTGATAGTCGCCCGCATCGACAACGGATACCGTTACGTTGTTGCCGTTGACGTTTGCGATACCGTCGAAGTTCAAGCGCATAAGCGCGCCGTCGAAGTTGACTATTGCCGACGATAACGTTCTGCCGGTATAAACGTCGTTCTTGCTGTCGCCTTCCGCGCTCAACGTCAGTGAAGGAGACGTAACGGCGCGTTTGGAAATTGTGAACGAAACGGGACTGCTTACGAAGGACTCATAGTTGTCCGTTGCAGGCATCGTAGCGTGTACCCAGTAAGTACCAGCTCTCGACGGTACGTTTACCGTATAAGCGCCGTTCTGCTCGGTAGCGTATTCGAATATGATATTCGCCTTATCGCCGAACAACACGTTAGCTTCGGGGCTACTTGCACTGTCGCCGTAAGTCCAGTTGCCTATTGTGATTACGCCCTTTTCGGAAGAACTTTCGCCGTTTGTTACGAAGTTTTCCGCTTTTCTTATTACGAACGGAATTGTCGTGCTTGCCGTTTCTATCTTCGCCCACTTGTAGTTGTCGGGGTCTACCAACGTCAACTCGACGTTGTGCGTGCCCGCGTTTACATATTGCGCAGTTCTGTCAACCGTATAAATGACTTTGCCTTCTACGTTGTAGGTGGTGTCGGTAATATCCGCCGCCAGCGCTTGGCCCGTATAAGTTTTTGTCGCGACCGTTATGTCTCTCGAATCTACTTCCTGAGGCAAAATCTTGATAACGACGCTTGCCGTACCCAGACGACTGTCGTACGCATAGTTGCTGAAACCTTTCAAACTGAGAACCGTTGCAACGTATTCGCCTGCAAGCGTGGGCATTTCCTTGCTATCGTATCCGACTCCGCCGTTGGTGGAACCTGTATACTGTATCACGAAATCGTCTATCGTAATGTCGCTGAGGTCGAGATTGTCGTTGCCTACCGCCCATATACGGTAAATGTACAGATTGGGAGCTACTTCGTCGTAACGTCCGTGATTTGCCGCAACCATAATACTTATAACGATTTGATCGATCGTGTACTTACCGCTGAGTATCGTTATGTCGTAATTTCCGTTGTCGCACGTTGCGAGAATGTCGTAAGCGGCAACTCCCAACTCGCCCGACAATTCGTCGTCTAAGTACGCTTGATAGTTAAGACTTGCTAACGTATCCCATTTTGCAAGCGTACCGCTTACTATTTCGAACGTTTGCGGAACGACTATAACGTCGCTGTATTTCGCCGTTTCGCTTGCCGCCTGAATTACGATTGCGCGTCTGTTAACCGTCAACGTCTTGCCGTAACCGCTTTCTAATACGATATTGTAGTTGTCCGACGTAAGACCTACTACGTTTCCGTCGGAAACTGCCATAGTAAGCGCGTACGTATCTGCGTCGAGTTTGTCTTTATTTGCCGCGTCCGCAGCGTTTGCAAGCAGATATTCCACAAGATTGTTAGCGCTTATGCGGACGTTGCCGTCGCCGTCGCTGCCTTCGTAACCTCTTGTAACAACATAATTAAAGCTTCCTTCCACAAACGACTGACCGTACGTTAACGTTCCGTTAGGAGCTACGTACAACGTGGCTTTTTCGATTACGAACAATACGTCTCTCGTCTCTTCGTCCGATCTGGACCACTTGTAGTTGTTGCCGTCGACAAGCTCGAGCGTTACCGCGTGACTGCCTGCGTTTACAAAGTCGTCGTGAGCAAGTACCTTGTAAACAAGCGTCTTAACTCCGTCGTTGTCGTAGTAGAACATTCCTTCATATTCTTGACTAATCTTGATTTCGGGGGTTAAAGGTCTGCTTGCGTACGTCTGACTGTCGATTGTCAACAGACTTGCGTCTACGTCCTTTTTGTTTACTGTAAACGACGCGCTTACGTTGCCTTCGTTCCAGGTTGTATCCAAAACGTAGTTGCTTGCGTCAATACCCGTTACCGTTGCAAGATAGCTGCCTGCAAGAGCGGGAACCGCGCTGCCGTTTACGGGTTCTTTGCCGTTTGTTACGCCCGAATAATTGATGATAAACGTCAATTCGTCGAGTATTTCGTAACCGTTAAGATTAGTTGCCGTGATATCGGAAATAATCGCTTCTGCGCTGTCGCCCAAATACCAACCGTCCGTAACCGTAAGTTTGATGCCTACTTTCAGTTGCTCGACGGTGTGTTTGCCGTCAACTACCGTTACGTTGTAATTGCTGTCGTCAAGCGAAGCGACCGTCACTACGTATTCCGCAACGTCTTGAGCGCTTGCAACGTCTTTGAATTTGTACGTTACATTCAATACGCTTTCGTCGTCCCAGCTTGCAAGACTTCCGTTTGTTATCGTAAAGCTGTTTGCAATAACTACGTCCGCTTTGTTGTAAACAGACGTTTCGCTGCTTACCGTAATCGTAACGTCGCGTCTGTTAACCGTCAACGTCTTGCCGTAACCGCTTTCTAATACGATATTGTAGTTGTCCGACGTAAGACCTACTACGTTTCCGTCGGAAACTGCCATAGTAAGCGCGTACGTATCTGCGGCAAGGCTGTCTTTATTTGCCGCGTCCGCAGCGTTTGCAAGCAGGTATTCCACAAGATTGTTGGCGCTTATGCGGACGTTGTCGTCGCCATCATTGCCTTCGTAACCTCTTGTGACAACATAATTAAAGCTTCCTTCCGCAAACGACTGCCCGTACGTTAACGTTCCGTTAGGAGCTACGTACAACGTGGCCTTGTCTATTACAAACGGTCGGTACGCAATAGCGCCGTCGACGCTCGTCCACTTGTAGTTGTCGTAATCCTTCAACGTCAACGCAACGTTGTGAGTAGCGGCGTTTGTAAACGTGTCGCTGCCGACAGTATAAACGTCCGTGTCGTTAATTTCGGGAGTAAGAGCAATGCCCTGATACGTCTGATTTGCTATTACGATATCGTTTTCGTTTACCGTTTGCTTGCTTACCGCAAACTGTACGTGAGGTACGCTGTCCAAAACGTAATTGTCGTTTCCGGCGGCGATTACCGTTGCAAGGTAAGAACCTGCGTGAGAAGGAACTCCCGTGTAAGCAATACCGTCATTAGCGTTGCCGCTGTACGTTACCGTAATTACAAGTCCGTCCACCGTTACCGTTTCGGCGTTGGCGGCGAGCGTTCCGTTGGTCAAATCCGCCGATGCGCTGTCGAGTACGCTTACAATCGTTACGGGCGTAATTGCCGAACCGAATACGTTGTCGGTAACAGTCGTAAGCGTAACGTATACTTTACGTTGAGATATCGTGTAAATACCAGATTTAAACGTTACGTTGTAGTTGGAGTTGTTGACCGATCCTGTTATAGGATACGTATCTACAACGCTCGCGTTGGTTGCCGTCGTGGAAAGCACTACGACAAATTCGCCGTCCGCCTTAGCGTACGTATCGTCTATATCGTAGCTTACTCCCGCAACGGATACTGCGTTTTTGTACTCCGACGCGGCGTTGCCTATCGTTACGTTGACTTCTCTTGCCGTAATCGTAAGATTGCCTTGTACGGCTTCGATTACGTAGTTGCTGCCCGCGTCGAGGTTGTTTACTATACCGTCCGTGTTGTCGGCGATGATATAATACGTTCCGCCGACTACCATTTTGTTTCCGCCTGCGGTGTAGTCGCTTACAAGCTTGTATGTTACGCCGTTGTTCGTTTCTTTGTCGCTGCCGAGCAGACCCGTAACAATGCACGAAAGCTTGACGTTGTCGCTGCTTCCGTCAAATACGTCGCCGTACGTAAGCGTTCCGCTTGCCGTAGCGTAAACGCGCAACTTGTTGATTGTAAGCTCAGCGTAAGCAATCTTATCGGTAAAGTTGTTTCCGCCGTCGGATAACGTCGCCTTAATCCAGTAGTAATCGGCGTTTACGGGTTTGTCCGTACTCCACTCCGCGTTTGCTGCGGGTTTACTTTCGGAAAGTTGACGCGTGGCAAACATTACCGTTACTACTCCCGTATATCCCGTCTTGATTGTCGGCGCGCCTACCGTGTATTCGCTTCCGAACGTGGAAACTACGTCGCCTACGGTAATATACTTGGTAACGTCGTTGTTTTCTTGTTCATCCCTTCCGATGTTCCAGGTAAGCGTTACTGCGCCGTCGGTATCGTTTGCGCCTTCTGCCCATACGTAGTTGGCGGTCTTGGCAAGGCGGAACGTTACTTCGTAGTTTCCTGCGGCAGTTGCGTAAATCATAATGCCGCTGCTTAAAATACCCGTATGTCCGTCGTAAGAAGCGTTAATCAAACTGCTGTCGTACTTAATTTCGACAGACTGTTCCTGTCCGTTGAATACGTAGTTTTGAGAAGTTGCGAAAACGGGAACGTCGATTACGCCGGGCGTGATTTGGAATACGTTGTAAACAGCCGTTGTGAAAACTGCCTCTACGCCGAAATTGTCGAGATGTACTCCCGTGTATATCGCGCGTACTACATAGTAACCTACGTCGAATGTAATACTGGATAAGAAGTGCGTCATCTGCCAGTCGGTTTCGTCGAGCGTATCTTTGTCAAAACCTTTTTCTACCGCGTCGGAATTGTCCGCAATAAACTGCGCTACGTCGCCGGAGTTTACTCGTGCAAACGTAATCGTTACGCCGTTGGCAGGTTCATTGCCGTTTACCGTTAAAACGGGCGCGTTCGCTTCTTCGTCGTACTTCCAACCGTCTATCGTCAACGTTATATCGATCTGGATCGAAGTCGCGCTGAACGATGCATAAATGTACGTGTCGTGAGAACTGTCTATTACGTAGTTGTCGAGAGCGCTGTCCTTAAGCTTGAACTGAATGGTGTATCTGCCGTTCGTTTCCAACCTTACGCAAAGCAGTCCGTCGTCGTTTACATAGTAGTACGTTCCGCTATCGCCGTAGTTGCCGGGCAAAATGCTTGTGCTTCCCGCTTCCTGCGAACCGGAAGTATAACTGAATACTATTCCGTCGAATAAGCCGTCAGCCGCCGTCACCGCCTTGCCGTCGGGGCCGATCAACGTATTGTAATACGGAGGAGCGCCGTCGTCGAAAGATATGAAGATTCTATTCCATTGAAGGTCGCTCTCTTTGATTACCTTCTTTTCAACGGTAAAGTTCAACGTGTTGACTTTGTTGTTGCCGCTTTCCGCCGCAGCGTAATGGTAATTGCCGTCGGCTTTAAGCGTCACCGCTACCGAGTAGCTGCCCGCCTTAGTAGGAGCAACGTCTTTGTGCGCCGCGTCGAGGAACGATCCTCCCTGATACTTGTACTCCAACGAGTATTTGGGTCCATAAAGAACACTGTTAATGTTCTGATTGACAATCTCGGGCGCGGACAGACTGTTGTCTCTAAACGTCAACACCGCGTCGTGTTGTCTGCCCGATACGCCGTTGTTGTAAATAGCGTTTCCGCTGCCGTCGTTTGCTTCTTCGTAAATCATAGACGAAGGAGTAGTTACGACGATCGGACGGGTCGTTATATTCATCGTTGCCGTAACGTACGTCGAACTTGCAAGATCGTAGTTGGCAAGGACGTCGCCGAAATTCTGCACCGCAACTGTGTAAGTTTCCGTAACGTTGCTATCCCATGCCGCAAACGCTTTACTTCCGCACATAACGGTAAAGTCTTCGTTCGATATGTTCTTACTGCGCGCGGCGAACAGCAAACCTGCGAAATCCTCGCCCGCCTGCATACCTGCTACTGCGTAAGCGTAAACGGGAGCGCCGTCGCCGTATACAACCGAGTAGGAATCTACCGCGTTGCCTGTACCGAGCGTATTCGCGTAAATCGTAAGCGTAGCTTTATTTACTGCGAACACCGCTTCGTGGTCGGCAAACGTCACGTTGTAGTTTGTGTCGTTTGCAGCCGAAGGAGTCATAACGTAACCTTCCGCGTTTGCCAAATACGCCGTAACGGGAAGCGTCAACGCGATGCCCAGAGCCGTTCTGTCGTCGCCCGACTGTCCGAACGTTCCGCCTTTTTCGCTGTCGCTAAGAGTTACGAACCTGTCGATATTCGCCGCAAACAATTCGTTGAGCTCTGCCTGCGTTGCCGCGTTCGTTCCCTTGTAAGAAGTTTGAGCAAATTCATTGCCGTCCTTTGCGCCTGCAATCGTTACCGTCACGTTGCGCTTTACTATGTTGAGCTGCGCGCCTTCCACAACTACGTTGACGTTGTCGTCGCTTGCGCATACGGGCAATATCTTACAGTAAGTAGCTCCTGCGGGAGTGTTGGTTGCGTAGTTGTCCGAAGTGTACGTTACGCCTTTTGCCGCGACGTAGGCGTTCATAACGGATTGCAATACCGTATTAGAAGAAACGCTGTATGTAAATCCGTCAAATCTGCCGTCCGTCTTAGATTGCTCGTTCAAGGGCGAACCGTACTGAATGGTCGTTTCGTTTGCGGTAATCGTTATCGTTGCGCGAATGATGGGGAATACGAACGTGTTCTTACCCGATATATCGTAGTTGTTGGTATTTAACTTCGCCTCTGCCGTATACGATCCGACGTCTATAACGTTATCGACATCTATCAAATTGCCGCCGTCGGTTCTCTTTTTGTACGAGAATTCAACCGTAACGGTGTCATCGCCTATAACTTTAACTTTGTAGTAGTTATTTGCGCCCGTATACATATAATCTTTCGTGCTTGTTTCGACACCGTTAACTTGGTGGAATACGCCTAAGTCTTCCAAATCCAACGTAGCCTGTTTGATAGTAAACGTGCCCGCATTGTTTCCGCTGCCTATACCCTTGTCGGAATGAGCGGAGCAGTCGGCAAATTCGATTTCGTAGTTTCCGTTCCAACTGTTGCCGTCAACGTCGTCAAGATACTGCGCGTAAATGGGATAACCGCCTATTACGCCGTTATTGTATATGACGTTATTTGTCAGTATGCTCGTATTGTCGTTATCAAACGCTTTCGTAAACAACGCAATTATCTTTTGATTGCCGTTGTCGTACGTTTCGGGCAATTCCGCAGTAACGTCGACAAGAATATCCGATTTGAGGAAGTTCAACGAGCCTTCGGCAACTTTAAACGTAAGCGTTTGCGCCGTTTCGCCGCCTTGCAGGTTGTAGGTATTTTCCTTATCTTCGACAGTAACGGTTACCGTACGTTTGTTAACGGTCAAAAGTTTCGTTTCGTCGAAATCGAGAACGTAGTTGTCAAATTCGGGACTGTCGAGACCGTCTGCGACAACGCCGCTTACGTAGCGATAAATTGCGTAGGTACCGACGGAGCCGTTTTCTCTGCCCGTTTGATAAGCGGACGTAAAGTAGTCGAATTCGTCTACTTTCTTGCCGTTCGCCGTAACGTTCGCCGCCGTTTCAACTCCGCTGCCGTTGTCAACGTAACCCGTTACCGCGTAAGTGTATTCGGGAACGTCGTCGCCGTAAGTGACGCTCAACGTATCGGCGGTAACCGTGAGAACGTTCTTTTTTACCGTGAAGTAGAATGCTTTCTCCAAATCGCCGTAGTTGCCCGTGCCTTTCATCGAGACGTTGAGGCAATACGTTCCCGCGTTGAATTTAGCTTCGCTCCACATTTTTTCAAACAGCGAAGTAACGTCGTTGAACGTTTCGCCTTCGTAAAGTTCGACGGAGCCGAAGTAAAGCTTAATTACAAGCTTGTTTGCATTGTATTCTCCGTCCTTGCGGGTAAACTTAACCGCAGGTTCGGTGATTGCGTGTTTGCCGCCCTTGTCGTAACCGTTTACGTTATTTGCGGAATACAAACCGTAAGTCCAGCCGTCGGCATCGGCAAATGCGAAATCGGTTGCAAGAACGTTGTCTACGGTAACAATTTCCACGTGCTCGCCGTCGTATACGGTCTCGTGGTTGTCCGCCGCTATACGGTAGTAAACGTAGCAGTTCGTAACGTCGACGTACGAGGGGTTAGCCGTCAAAACGCCGTCGTTATTCCAGTCGAGGTCAACAAGCTGTTCTTCCGTTAACGCGTTTTGCGATACGTAGAACAGTACCGTCACCGCGCTTCCGTCGGCAGTCGTTGCAAAAACGGTAGTAAGCTCGTTGTCTTTCTTGACAATCAACGCAAAGTGGGCTTTTTCGTCGTAGTCGCCTACGTAACCCGTTATGTCGGAAACGGTAAGCGAAGCGTTTGTAATAGTATGAACGCCCTTGTCGCCGTCGCTGCCGACGAACGTTGCGACGTAGCTGTTCTTAAACGCGTCTCTTACTTTACCGTTTATTCTGTACGGAGAAGGAGGATCCGCTACCGCCTTAGTGTTGCCGTTTGCGTAAGCGTCGGTAGAAAGCTCTATTACGCCGTCCGCCGCGTAGTCGGTTCCCGTCGTGATTTCGTTCCATACGCTTTCCGCAAGGTCGCTTGCGGTAAGTTTACTGTTCGTGTACGTGCCTTCGGGCAAAGTTACGGTTGTTTCAAACTTTACGTCGGAATACGCAGTACGGTATACCGTCGATACGTCGCTTATTTTAACCTCAAACGGTAATTGCTGCACGTTGAGAGTACCCACCGCGCTTGCGAACACGTAGTTCGTCGCCGTAAGAGAGTCAACGTTGAGATAGATATTGTAGGAGTTGACGGGTTGACCCTGTTCGTAGTCAGTCGTGTATGTAAACGAACCGCCAAGTCCTATCGTGTCGATCTTGTCGGGATTGACAAAACCCGTTACCGCATATCTTATCTTGACGTCCGTCGTTCCTTTAAGGTCGTCGAGCGTCGTTCCGTAAACCGTTCCCGCGCCGGCATAGCCTACGGGAGATTTTTCTCCGTAGTAAATTGTAAGAGATGGCGTGACTGTAAGCGTTACGGGAGAGATAACGAACGTCAAAGCATCCGACGGGTCGGTCAACTCCAAGTCGTTGTGATTGTCCGCTCTTACCGCAACGTAGAAAGTGTAGCTGCACACGTCCGTAAGCTTGTGAACGTTTGCGTCGTACTTCGTCCACTCGGGGAAGTACGTACTCGAAGAATCGGCATTCTTAAAGTACAGCTCTGCGGAATTGAGCTCGGAATTAACCGTTACCGCGCTAAATCCCGTAAACAACGCGTACGAAGCACCCGTATAAAGTCCGCTTACATGGTTAGAACTTACCGTAACGGTAGACTTGTCTATCGACGCGGGGGTGATTTCGTAAACGCAGGTTCCGCCGTTTGCAAACTTAAACGTTACGCTGTAGTTGTCGTTTATCTTTTTACCAGTAACGAGATATTCGCCCACGTTCCACTTGGCAGAATCGCTGGGGAACGCTATTGCCGCGCCGTCTTTTCTTGCAGCGGTAAGAGAGAATACCGTACTGTCGGGATCCACCAAAGCGTTTCCGCTGCCGTTGGACGTAGTTGCCTGATACAGTCCGTACAAATTTACGGAATTGCCGTAAACGCCGTTGCCGCCATTGAGCGTTACCGTAACGTTACGTTCTACGACCTTAAACGTCGCCGACGTTACTTCGATTTCGTAGTTGGGAGTTACCAACTTGCCGTCTGCGGGATAAATGAAGGTGTTACCCTCTTTCCATACGAGAACAAGGTCGTAAGTTCCTACGGGAGTTTTTGCGTTCGTCGTGTATTCTACGCTATCCTTCATAACTTTGAGGAAAACGTTGTTCTTGTCTGTGCCGTAGAAGTCGCCGAGTCCGTCGGTCTTTTTATAAGCGTCGGATGCCGTCACTTCCGTTATACTCTCGCCGTAGACGTGTCCCGCCACATTCGTGATTTGAACGGTAAACGGAGCTCTTTCTATCTGGAAGTTCGATTCTTTGTTTGTTCCGCCGTCAAGCGTAAAGTTGCCCGCGCCTTCGCCCGTAATACCCGTAACTCTTGCTTTGTAGGTATTTACGTTGATTGCGGTAACCTCGTTTTCGCCCGAATACGCTTTAACGGTAAGCTCGGGAGCGGAAGGATTCTCGTTAGAAGTTTTCTTCGGCATATTGGTAATGGAAGCCTGCAAATACTGCAAGGGCGACTCGCCGTTGTAATATGCTTTGTAAAGCGCCGCATTCGTAGCGCCTGTATCGCTCGTTAATTTGATAAGATTAGTCGACTTCCAGGAGACCGCGACGGGTCTTTCCTCAACCGTCAGTTCCAAACCGCTGCTGTGCCAGGTTTGATAGACGTCGTTGCCGCCTTCCTTTAGGAACGTAATCGTAATGCCGACGCTGTACTTGCCCGCGTCCCAAGGAAGCCCGTTTACCAAATCCGTATATTCCGCAGTCGAAACGACGTCGCCAACTATCTTGTAAAATTTGATTTCGGTGCCTTCGATGTAACTTTCGGCGACCGTATCTTCGATAGAACGCGAGAATACGTTCTCGGGTCTTGCGCTTCCTCTGCTTCCGCTTGAAAGCCATCCGTTTTCGCCGAACGTGTACTTCTCTACCGTATAAAGTATTTCTACCTGCGAAGCGGTTACGGCGTAATACAGCTTGACCTGCGCGCCGCCGTTTTTAGTGTAACCCGTTTCGTAAGGAGTGCCGCCTTCCAACGAGCTTGCTCCCAAAAATTCGCCCGTCGTCGGATTGTCGGGCAGAACCTGCCAAACGAAGTCGTAACCGACGTTGGAAGCAAAATCCAAAGAAATGTAGTATTGTCCGCGTATAAGCTTTCCGCTTGCCACGCCGCCTTCTCTGTCAACTTTAAATTCGTCAACGTCGCCGCCCGAACCGTTGCGCTGGTAATATACGGGAGTATAGGCGATACCGTGAATAAGATTCATTCCTTCCGTGAAAATGCTCTTGGCAAAGCTTTCGAAAGAAGTATCGTTCTGTTCGATAGCGCGCAGCGCGCCGAGCGCGGGAGCGGTAATCGTTTCGCGTTCGATCTTTGCGAAGTAGTAATCCGCTCCGTTATCCTTCCATTCAAATTTGTAAGCTTCGCTTGCGTCGAAGTTGTCTTTTTCCGACGTTTCGTCCGCCCAGTAGTAATTTTTGTAATCTTCTATCGAAAAGCTTAACGTAAACCAACCTGCGTGAGTGTACGTAAATACGCCTGTCGCCACGTCGAATCCGTGTCCCTGAGATATTGCCGCTATGTTAGTTGTCGGCGTTCCGTCGGTATACCACTCGGCAGGAGCAAAACGCGCGAGCGTCGCTTTTACCGTAGCAGGCAGTTCTTTCCAACCTGCAACGTTAGCGGTTTGTTCGCTTCCGTCGTACCGTCCCGTTATTACCTGAGGAACGGCAGGCTTTGCAATGCCTTGCTTTACGACTGTGAAGAAATCCTTCGAGGTGTTGTGATTGTAATCGCAAAGACGGAGATTAGTTCCGCCCGTAACCGTGTAGTTGTAGCTGTCTTGTCCTCTGAGCGCCGTTGCGATGACGTCGTACTTGCCTGCGTTTATGCAGTCTACTCTTTCCGCGCTCGTGTTGCCCTGCGCGCCCTGCGTAAATTCGAAGTCAACGAAAATTTCGTCGGTTGCGCGCTGTTTGTTTGCAATAGCGTACGAAGCGTCGTCGATTACCTGTGCTTCTCCCGTATAAACGTACTTGTTTGCGGCAACGTCCGCCATTACGCCCGACCAGTTGATATTGACGGGCAACGGAGTAATAGTTACTTCGCAGGTTACGGCAGGCTGCTCGTCGCCTTCTTCCAATCCGTTTATGTTCCACTTATAGTTATTGGCAGGTTTAAGAAGGATCGTATAGAAAGTCACATGACCCTCTCCGTCGAGTTTGACGGGAAGCACGCTTCCGTCGTGAACTTTGCCGTCGATCGTCATTTCAAGATACTCCGCCATATTTTTATCGGCAAATTCCTCTGTCCCGTAAACGACAACGAATTCCGAAATGAAGTCCGTTACGGTGCCGTACTTAGTCGAAAGCGTGTACTTGCCGTACGTTCCGTAACCGTTTGAAATATTTTCGGGATAAACGTGCTTTAAGTCGTTCAATACAAAAGACGATTCGTCCAACTCTATCGAGCTTATGGTAAAGGCGTACGTTACGTTATTCAATTCCGCGCCGTCTTCCGTAGGTACGTAGTAGTTGAGATAAGAGATAATATCGTCGGTTTTACCCTCTATGCCTACGATTCGGATACTGTAATTGCCCGCGCTCGGGAAAACGATTTTTTCCGCGTCGGTCTCACTGCTTACAACGTTTCCTTTCGAATCGTAAACGGTTCTGTAAATAATCCAGTCGTCCTGACTGTCGCTTCCGTAAACTGCAAGATAATTTTCGGGCAGGACTATTTCCGTATCGGACTTGAAGGGTTGGAAATTGCTGACCCAACCGTCCTGTTGTACCTGCAACGCAACGCGGTTGATGACGTAGGTCAGTTCTTTGTCCGCAACCGACGTGTCGGAACCGTCCAACCACTCGTAGTTGTTTACGTCGTTGATACCTACGGTTATTTTGTAAGTACCCGCGTCTTTGATTTTGATTTTGCCCGAGCTTTGCAGAATGTACTCGACGTCTTCCGCCGTCTTCGTTCCGAAACGCTCCGCCGCGTACTGCGAACCTATTACCGACTTAATCGTAAGAATATCCTGCGTCCAGTTTTCCATAGAGTCCAAACCTTCGCGTTTGAAGACTATTTTCGCGCCGTCTTCATTCGCTCCGCGAAGTTGTCCGCTGTACTCTACTCCGCCGTCCTGATACATATCGAACGACAGACCCGACAACTGACGCTTGTCAATCTTGCCGTAGTAAACGAGATCGTCCGTCGTTTCGTCTTCGTTCCAAACGTAGTTTGCAGGAAGCTTCAACGTTATAACGTAAGTTCCCGCTTGTGTAAGCGTTACGTCGCTGCCGTTTAAAACGGTTGCAAGGTCCAAATTCGCAATAGCTTCGGTATCGTTGGGAGCAAAACGCTGTCCCTCAACGGTAAGCGTTACCAAATCTTTTACCAAAAGAGCGATATTGCCCGACAAAACGTTTGCGCCCCAGTTGTAAAGCGTGGCGGTAATTGCAGAGTCGTAAATGCCTATACTGCCGATACTGTCGGGGTCCGTTCCCCAACCGGAATCGGTTACGGTTATTTTGCTGATACGGGCAGGAGCAACCTCGAGTTCCTTCGTTACGTCCGCGCAGGAAATATCCGTTGCAAGCACGTCGAAATCCTTAAAGTTAACCTTGTCGATTGCAAAGGTTACGGTATACGTACCTATCGGCCACGCAGTAGAATTGCTTGCGTAAACCGTATCGCCCGTCGTCTTGTTTTTGTAAACGGGATCGAGCAAGTTGACCCAGTCGGAATGATCTACCGTAGCTGTGGGTACGGTTACGCTTTGTCCGAATACGAAACCGTTTTGGTCGTAGTTGATACTAAGCGTTGCCGCGTTTACGACAAACGTCTGCGATACGGACGTTTGGTTGCCGCTGAAAATATAGTTGGCGTCTTTAACCGTCAATTTTACCGTGTACGTGTCGGCGTGGAAAATCTTGTCGTTGTTGTTGCCGCTTGCGCTGGTAAACGTAAGCTCCAACACTTTATCCGCCGTGTCGGTATATGCGAAAACGTTACTCGACGAATTGAAGAAACTGGATACGTCGAACTCCGTCTTGTTGTAAGTTGCCGACGTAGGCAAAGAGCCTGCGGCAAGTTCGCGTTCGGTAATCGTAAAGGAAATCTTGCTTGTCGCGGTCGTTCCAGCCTGATAATACGCCGTTTCGGCGGTTTCCGCGTAAACGGTATAGCTGCCGCGTTCCTTCGGTATGGTATAACCGTTGTAGGAATGACCTGCGAAGTCCGTACCTTCGAATACAAGCCTAAACTGAGGGTTTTCTTCGGAGTTGTTTTCCTGCGTAAAAGCTCCGTTCATACGCGCGCCGAGTACGTACGACATAACGTCGTTGCCGACGACTTTACCCGAAAGATTGGGACTGTCGCCGTTGCCGTACTGAATCGTCTTGTCATACGTAAAGCTGAGACTGATGGGAGCCTTCTTGACGTTGACGGTGTATCTGACCGTCCACTGACCGTCGTTGGTAACGGTACCCTGCGTAGAGGACAGCATCCAGGCATAGTCGCCATCTGCGCCCCGAGTAAAAGTAACGTCGATATAGAACGTGCCGCCCTTGTCGAAGCCGATTACGTAGTTGCCGTCGGCGTCGGGAGTGTAAACCGTTTCTCCGACGCTTACTTTAACGGGGTTATTGACTGCAAGCTCGCCGAAACCGGATAAGGTTACGCTGTCGTCTTTTTCGAAAGAGGGTTCGAAATTATCCAACGCAGGCAACGAAATAGGCGTTTGCTCTACTTGAAGTTGGAATGTCGGATAGTAACACCCTTCCAAATATTGTTCTTTTCCGATAGGAATTTTATAAGAGAATTGCACGTACTTCGAGCTCGTCGTCAGTACATTCTGTTCGCTGCAAGCGTACTCCGCTTCTTCGTCGGTATAGTACGTAGGAGTTATGTACTCGGCGTAATTCGCTGCGGGTACCTCTCTTAAAATGCTTTTGAATTGGAACTGAATAGAGAAATTAGTATAATTGAACGCAGTGCGCGCGTACTGTACCGATGCATTAGAACCTTTGTACAAAATGTTTGCAACGCCTGTCGGAGGAATATACTCAACATTCAAATCGGAAATAACTAGCGGCGACACAGAAAGCAAAAAAACAAGATCAGGCTCTTGCATTACGGTGTCGTTCAATCCGATAGAAATTGACACCGAATAGTTCGAATTCGCCGTGTTGCCAGCCAAATTCTTCAAATATTCTGCCGTAGGCGCAAGCGTTCCTTGTGCGGAGAGATAATTTGTAGGTATCTTGTAGTCCATAACGTCACCCGCAGTATTCTTTACGCCTATAGTTGTATCGGTAAAATTAAACGCTGTAGCAAGGTCATCGGCAGAAGTCAATTTTGTTGACGAAGTAAGTCCCGTGGGTTTGCTCCACGCTCCGTCCACAATAGCAAGCACGTAGGGTTCGAGCTTGCGGAAGTTGAGGACGCACTGCTGTTCGATCTGCTCGCCGTCCACCTCTACCGAAACGGTGATTTCCGCTTCGTGAGCTTCGTCGGTATTTAAACCCGTGCCGTTGACAAACGTAAGCGTCGCAGCAGTTACCGCTACGGTAACGCTGTGATTGGGGTATTGAACGAGGACGGACTGCAAACGCGCCTTGACCGCTTCCGTTTCCATCGTTTGCGTAAACGCAAAGAATCCCTCGCCGTCGCGGTAGTAGCCGTTTTCGTCCAAAGTATAACCGTCGTTTACGACAAGCGAAAGAACGGGTTCTGCTTTTACTACCTTGTCTGCCGCGATAGTAAGAGTACACGGATCGTTGCCGTTGCGGGAAATTTCCAACGTATTATCCGTTTCGGACGAGAGTTTGCCGTCCGCAGCGCCGTTTATCGTTACGGAATAGTCGGAAATACCCTCCTCGACGATCGCCGTTACGTCGTCGGTTTTTACGACGTTTACCGCAAGGATACTCTTGATAGTTTCCGCGCTGTGATCGTCGGGAATGTTTTCCGTCTGCGTAAGCGTCGCGGTCAATACCGTGTCGCCTTCGCCGAACGCGCCCAACGTTACAACAAAGATCGATACGCACAGCGCAACCGCAAGCAGCGCCGCCAACGCAATCCACCGTTTGTTCGTCTGTCTTTTATTTACCATCTTAATCCTCCTTTTTCTGCGCTCGCAGAAAAACCCCTGAGAAGTTTTTGAAATTTTTCTCTTTTCGCGAAAAAGCCGTTAACGCGAAAAAATCCGCACTTTAAACAGCGCGTTTTTAAATCCGCCGACTTTTTTGCGTTCGTAACCTACGGCAATCGGTCAAAGTCGAAACCGACCTACGGAGAGACCGAAACGCTATTCGAATCGCCGTACAAAGCATTTGTCTCAACCTGCCGCAAAGCCGAAAAAAAATCTTACGCAGTCGGCAGCGTAAGATTTTGTTGCTTGTCATCAATCTGTTAAAGAGCTGCCTCTGCTATCAAAGATTTTTCAGTTCTTCTTTCAACTTGCGTAAGTTTTCTCTTTCTACGTCGATCAAAGACGTGTATACCCTGAAATACTGGGCGTCTTCCTCGTTCAGTTTGGTATTGTTGAGGATAGACTGCAACAGGGCGGTTTGCGAACGTCTGCACTTGCCCTCCAATTCTTCGATTTCCTTTTCGCTTTCCATTATAGCGCGTTTAAGATCGCTTTTCTTCGACATAGTTGTTTTCTCCTTTTCTCTTAAAAATCAAGTGTCGAAATGCCTTATATTATCATATATATAAGAATTCTCGTTATTTAATTATACTTATTTTTATTATAAATATCAAGTATTTACGGCAAGAAACACGGCGCAATACGCTATTTTTTGCCATTTTTTTTATTTCCGTCGCGAATTTTTAAAAAATGGTCTAATCTTGTTACATTCACAAGATGCAAAATCGGCGTATTTCCGCATAAAAGTAGCGTATTTCGCGGTTTAAGGAGAAAAACGGCGGCAAATCGGCATACCGACGGTGCAAATAATTCCCGTTAAATTCGACGAAAAAAAGCGAAATCTTTTACGCAAAATAAGACGGTGCCGACAAAAAAAGAGAATGCCGAAAGCTTCCGCAAGCATCTAATACGCGTCGCGCGACCTGCGTGATAAAACGATTATGAAAATATTTCGAGAAAAACTTAAATACGGAAAAAGAATTCGGGTATTTCTCCTTTTTTTACCGCAAAAACGGCGTATTTTCGAGTTTAAGCTCGGCGTTGCCGCTTTTTTCGCAAACGTCTTGCCTTATATTAAACGCTACTCTTTGTCTTTTTGCAACGTCTTTCCGCCTTTAAGATACTTCTTCGCTTTGCCCTCTTTTACGGTCAAGTAGCTTCGTCCTATTCCGAAAGAACCGTCGGGTACGTCCTTGTCTACTGTAGTTCCGCAAGCGATGAAACAGTCGTCGCCCACGTACAGCGGCGCGACCAAATTGGAGTTGCACCCTATAAAGCAATTTTTCCCCACCGTAGTTTTGTGTTTCGTCGTGCCGTCGTAGTTTACGAAAATTACCCCGCAGCCTATGTTCGTATTCGGTCCTACAAACGCGTCGCCCACGTAAGACAGATGACTTGCCTTGACGTTGTCGCCGAGAACGCTCTTTTTGATTTCCACGAAGTTGCCTATTCGGCAATTGTTTCCTATAATAGCGCGCTCTCTTACGTGCGCGTTGGGACCTACCGAACAGTCGGCGCCCACCGAACTGTCGGTAATGCGCGAGGCTTTTACGACGGTATTTGCGCCTATTTCGGCATTTTCGAGGTAACTGAAACTGCCTACAACGCAACCGTCGCGAAGAATTGTATTGCCCTTTATTACGGCGAAAGGTTCTATCGTAACGTTGTCGCCTACCGTTACGCCGTCGTCTATGTAATATTCCGACATTATTACCGCCCTTAAAATTTACGAGTGGTACATTGTATGCCGATTACACCAGTTTCGCCACTAAAACGGTCATATCGTCGTGCGGTTTGTTGTTGCAGAGCTTTACCGCTTTGCTTAAAATAACTTCCGCGATGCTTTGAGGTACGTTTAACGATACGTTGGCAAATATGCCTGCAAGCGCGTTGGGGTCCTTAAAGCAATCGGCAACTCCGTCGGATACAAGCACGAACACGTCGCCAGAAGACAAAGCTTTTTTTGTTATGGACGGTTTCATTTCCTCCAATACGCCCAAAGGCAGACTGCTTCCGGAAACGATTTCCACCTTGTCTCCGCATTTGACCAAACCCGTTGACGCGCCCAGTTTTATAAAATCCGTCTGACCGTCGAACGCGTCCAACACCGCAATGTCTACCGCGCAGAAAACTTCGTTTCCGCTGCCCGTAAGCAGTTTGTTGACGCAGGACAGGATAACGTCGGAATCGAACCCCGCTCGGTAGAAACTTTCCACTAGGCTTATGGAAGTGGCAGACATTTTTTCCGCCTTGTCGCCGCTGCCCATTCCGTCGCACAAAGCGACGATACATTTGCCGTTGTCCGTCTTGATGACGGAGTGAGTATCTCCCGACACTTCGCTGCCTTCCTTTGTGACGGAACTTACGCCGAACACTACGTCGAAACGCGGTTTGACGGACAGATAGACGTTCAACCACGATATGCTTTCGGTGTTTTCCACCTTATCGACCGCCATATTTTGTTTAACAAGCGCGGAGACGACTTTTTCTATTACGGCGTTATCTACGTCTTTTTTTGCGACCGTTACCGCCACCGTGAGCTTGCCCGACTGTTCGACTACGGTTGCGCCCACGCACATAATATTGTGAAAGACCAAACGCTCGACAAGCTCTTTTTCCTTGTCGCTTTTGTAATAGGTACGGTTTTTGCAATCGGACGC
Source organism: Corallococcus sp. (assembly GCA_023667435.1). Lineage (GTDB taxonomy): Bacteria > Bacillota > Clostridia > Christensenellales > CAG-314 > Fimimonas. Next base: position 24,766 of record JAMPAB010000005.1, read on the forward strand.
CAACTGCATAAGCAAGTCGGACACGCCTCCCATCTGCTCGCCCAAAAGCGTTTTGCCGTTGTCTGCCTGCTCGGTCCTGTCTACGTATTCGCGGTAGGTTTGCGCCTGCGCGTTTACTTCGGAAAGCACGGCGGACACTCTGTTGCATTTGACGGACAGCGTTTGCGGAACGTCCAAAATACTGCATTTGCCTCTTTTTACGGCGCATCCCGACAGTTTAAGCAAGCTCTGCTCCGTTTGCACCAGTTCCTGTCTCCAACACTTAGAGCGGAATTCGCAATCGCGGCAAACGGTTTCGGAACATTGCTTGACGATGGAAATTTCCGCTTCCTCGTCGGATACGCGACCCACCGACATTGTAAAAAAGGCGTTTTTCATCGAAAGGAAAATATCCGACAATCGGTATAATCTCCGCGATACGTTGTCGCCTATCTTTTTCGCCACGCTTTTGCCCAAATATCTGTCGGCGGTTCCGCAGCTGTAATCGCGTACGTAATTGTAGACAGAGCTTGGAATAACGGCGAAAATAAGCGCGGACGCGAACGTGGGCGCGAAAGCGAACATACCAGACGCGCCGTGAAGTTCCAAAAAGTACGTCATAAGCACGTCTACCGCCACTACGGATAACGCCGCAAGGTATCTGTTTACTTTGACGACGGTAACCGCGACAAGAGCGGACACGACGGAAAAAACGCAGAATTCGTACGCGCCGCAAGATAAAACGTTGCCTATACCGAACAATACGGCGGCAACAAGAGACACGTTAGAACCGAAACATACCGCGCAAAAAAGTATAATAAAAGGCGCAATCAAATATATAAGCTCGAATCCCCAAAAGGAAAGAGAGGAAAAACAATAGGAGGACACGACGGTAAACAACGCTATACATACGGTTTCGTCGAGCGCGGGACGGTACGCAAGCCCTCTTACGAATACCGCGCGGAAAGCGTAAATCGTAACGTATGCAAACGCGATTCCGCACGCAACGTAAAGCAGCTTGTCGAAAAAGTCGAAATAGTCCGTAAACCCGTAAACACAGTAAAATACGTTTGCAAGAACTAGATACAACAGCAAATTCAGTTTGCCTATCTTGCGTTTTGCCAAAAGATGAATTCCCCAACACAGAAGCATTACGCCGACGCGAACGCCTGCCTGCAACAAACTTCCCCATCCGTAAACGACGGATGCGGCGAGATAAATTACCGACGCTATGACGGGATTTGCCGAATACATAGCTCCGACGTATAAACCGAAAGACACGGCGCCGTCCAACGCGACGAACGATGTAACGGACAGCGCGACGAAAGTAACGTAGAGAAGAATCGTTTTTGCGGAAAGTTTGCGTTTCATAGAGCGGCCTCCGAAATGGTCTATATGCAATGCTACTACTTTTAAAACGCCTGCTTTTGCAATGTAATGTTATAATTTGTATGTTTTTGTATATCCGCCGATGCAATCGGTCGCGCTTGTATCGGTAAACTTCTTGCCGTATGCAGAAAACCGAGCGGAAGAATCCGAAGCAGCGGATTACATTATTCTGCACAGCAGACATGCCGCAATGCCGCCTATTAAATTACAGAATAACGCTATTGGTATCGCAAAACCGGTTCTTTTTACATTCGTACCCGCAAAATACACGCTCGCCACATAAAAAACGGTTTCGCTGCTTCCCATAATTACCGAAGCGCAGCGGCCTACGTAACTGTCCGCGCCGTACTGCGCGTATACGTCGGAAAGCAGCGCCAGACTTCCGCTGCCCGTAAAAGGACGGAGAAGCAACAGCTCCACCACCTCGCTCGGGATACCCAGCAAATTAAAGGGCGGAGCGAAAACCGCCGTTAAATATTTGTCTAGACCGCTTGCGCGCAGCGCGTTGACCATTATGAACATTGCCGCAAGATAGGGGAAAACGGAAACTGACAAATCAAAAGATTTCTTTGCGCCGCGCACGAAACCGTCGTATACGTTAACCTTTTTTATAAGTCCGTATAACAAAATAAGTATCAAAATAATCGGAACGACGTAGTTCACTTGCGCAGCGCCCCCTTGTTTGCTTTGCCGTAAGCCAAAAACACCGACGCTATGCCTATTACGGACGTCAGCGCAGTCGCGATCAGGTTGGGGAGAATTATGTCCGACGCATTTGCGGAACCGAAAGACGCGCGCAGACCTATTACGGTCGTAGGCAGCAACTGTACGCTCGTAGCGTTGACGACAAAAAGCATAGCGCCGAAACGGGATAACGTTTCGCCTTTTTCCGTCTCCTTAATCGCCGCGATTGCCGACGGCGTCGCAGCGTTGCCTATTCCCAAAAGATTAGACGCGAGATTGAGCGATACGTAATTCGCCGCCGCCTCGCTCACGTTGCCGTACAGCCATTTATTGAACTTGCCTAAAACTTTTGCGAGTTTTTCTACCAGACGACATTCCTCCGCGATATTAAAAATACCGAGCCACACGCAATATACCGCAATCAGCTCGAATGAGGTTTTAAGCGCTTGCGAAGCGCCGTCCAAACAAACCGTTAGTACGCTTTGCGGATTCGTAAACGCTAAAACCGCGATTGCCGCTATTGTTATTACCGTCCAAACAACGTTCATATAATAATTTATTTGCCGCAGCCGTTTTTATGATTTTCAGACGCAGACGCATGCCGCGCATTTACGTTTTGGAAGCGAGCGCGTAAGTTGTTTACAAAACGCGTTGAAAATGTTAAAATAAAAACAAATATTTTGCGAAGTTCCATTAGCTTCGGCAAAGGAGGATTTTGTGACAAAAAAACCTTACTACATTACGACGCCTATTTATTATTCCAGCGGCAGTTTCCATATCGGACATTGCTATACTACCGTAATATGCGACGCGTTGGCGCGTTTCAAACGTATGGACGGGTACGACGTCTTTTATCTGACGGGTACGGACGAACACGGACAAAAAGTGCAGCAGCGCGCGGAAAAAGCAGGCGTAACTCCCAAACAATTCGTAGACAAACTGTACGAACAAATCGTCGCGCTGTGGAAAGCGCTTGATATAAGCTACGACAAATTTATACGTACTACCGACGAATATCACGAACTAACGGTGCAAAAAATATACGAAAAACTTCTTGCGAGCGGAGACATTTACAAAGCGGAATACGAAGGGCTGTACTGTACGCCCTGCGAAGCGTTCTGGACGGAAAGTCAGCTTGCAGACGGAAAATGTCCCGACTGCGGACGTCCCGTAATTAAGCAGAAAGAGGAAAGCTATTTCTTCCGTTTGAGCAAATATCAGGACAGACTTATGGCGTTTTATAAGGAAAACCCCGAATTCATAAGTCCGAAATCGCGCATGAACGAAATGATAAACAATTTTATCAAACCGGGACTTAAAGACTTGTGCATATCGCGAACGACTTTCGACTGGGGCATAAAACTGCCCTTCGACGAAAAACACGTGGCGTACGTATGGATAGACGCGTTGACGAACTACATTACGGCGCTGGGATACTTACAGGACGATCACGAAAAGTTCGATAAATATTGGCCCGCCGATTTGCATATGGTAGGCAAAGAAATCGTCCGCTTTCACACCGTCATTTGGCCCGCTTTGCTTATGGCGCTGAATTTACCGCTGCCGAAAAAGGTTTACGGACACGGCTGGCTGCTGTTCGGCAACGACAAAATGAGCAAATCTAAGGGCAACACGGTCGATCCGTTTTTCCTTGTCGACCGTTACGGCGTAGATCCCGTCAGATACTATCTGCTTCGCGAAATACCGTTCGGCAGCGACGGCAATTACACCAACGAAGCGCTTCTTGCGCGCACAAACGCCGACCTCGTAAACGATTTGGGCAATCTCGTAAGCCGCACTACCGCAATGATAACGCAGTATTTCAACGGAGAAGTTCCTTCGCCCAACGGTTATACCGAGTTGGATAAGGAGTTGATTGTTCTTTGCGAAAACGCGCTTGCAAACGTCAGAAAGGACATAGATAATTTGTCCGCGCCCGACGCGCTTGCGGACATTTTCAAAATAATTCAACGCGCGAATAAGTATATAGACGAAACCGCCCCCTGGACGTTAAACAAAACGGGAAATAAAACCCGCCTTGCAACGGTGTTGTACGTGCTTGCGGAATGTATCCGATTTGCCGCCGTGCTGCTTAAACCGTTTATTACGAAAACTTCCGACGAAATCTTCGTAAAACTGGGCGTGAAAAGTCCCGACAGTTTTAAGGGTCTTGATAAATTCGGCGGTTTGCCCGTCGGATCTAAGGTTACAAAGGGAGAAAATTTGTTTAACCGCATAGACGTAGAAAAGGAGTTGAAAGCTTTGGAAGAAATCGCCGCAAAACAAAACGACACGGAAGATAAACAGGACAAGCCCGTTGACGAACAGATAGACATAAACGACTTTGCAAAAATCAAACTGCGTACCGCTAAAGTATTGAGTTGCGAAAAGGTGGCGAAAAGCGACAAACTGCTCGTATTTAAACTGCAAGTCGGAAGCGAGGTGCGTCAGGTGGTCAGCGGAATCGCTCAATACTACGCGCCCGAAGAATTGATAGGCAAAACGGTCGTACTCGTTGCAAACCTCAAACCTGCGAAAATACGCGGAGTGGAAAGTAACGGTATGATTCTATGCGCAGACAACGGAGACGGCGTTGTATTCGTCACTCCCGAAAAAGACGTAGAATCGGGAAAGGTAGTCCGCTGATATGATAGACGGCCATTTACATTTGGACGACGAGAAGCTGCGCGGACAGGCAGAAGAAATCATTCGCGGACTGAGCGCGCACGGAATCGAATTCGTAATAAACAACAGCTGCAATTACCGCTCTATGCTGGACGGAGCGAACCTTGCCGAAAAATTTGACGACGTATACGCTACCGTCGGTATGCACCCGCACGACAGTAAGGACTTCGACGATTGCTTTCGTACGACAATGCGGCAACTCGCTTCGAGCAAAAAAGTAGTCGCTGTGGGAGAAATCGGACTCGATTATTACTACGACTTGTCCGACAGACAAACTCAAAAAGACGTTTTTGCGGAACAGTTGGAAATCGCCGACGAGCTCAACCTGCCCGTTACGCTGCATATTCGCGACGCATACAAAGACGCGGCGGATATACTTACCGCGCAGAAAAAGTACCTTAACAACGGCGTGCTGTGGCACTGTTATTCGGGCAGCGCCGAGTTTGCCCGTCAAATGGCAAAGCAAGGACACTATTTCGCTTTCGGAGGCGCGATTACTTTTAAAAACGCGCACAAGGAAGACGTATTACGCGAAGTGCCTTTCGACCGCGTCCTTTCCGAAACGGACAGCCCGTATATGGCGCCGGTACCCTTAAGAGGTACGGTAAACACCCCGTTTAACATACCGTTGATCGTTGCCAAAATCGCCGAAATCTACGGCAAAAGTATCGACGAGACGGAAGCGCAAATCCGCGAAAATACTTTGCGGTTATTTTCCAAAATCAAACGTTAAACGCGCGTATAATGCGGTTTTACGGCGATTTTACTCTTAATCCGGCATTCGAAAACTTACAAGATTTTGACGAACGTTCACCGAATATATACTTCGTGAAGACATACTCGCAGCGCGTACAATCTAACGGAAATACGGTACGTTTTTACAACCGAAAAACTCGAAAAAACAAGGGCATATATAATATGGATAATTATGTATATATATTAAATAATAAGATATATATAAATCTCACAAACCGCTGCTCGAATAATTGCGATTTCTGCATACGTTCGGGACGCGACGGAATGGACGGTCAAACGCTGTGGATAAAGGAAGAGCCGACTGCCGAAGACGTTATAGAACAACTGCCTCCGAATATGGACGACTACGATTCGGAAGTGGTATTTTGCGGATTCGGCGAGCCGACGTATAATCTCGATGCGTTGGACGAGGTGGCGAGCTATCTGCACTGCATAGACAAGACTACCCGCGTAAACACAAATGGGCAGGCGAATTTGATTAACGGACGGGACGTTACAGACGTTATCGTTACAAGCTGCGACGTTATAAACGTATCTTTAAACGAGTGCGACGCCGAAAAGTATAACAAGCATTGTAAAAGTATCTTCGGAAAAAAAGCTTACGACGCCCTGCTGGAATTTGCAAAGCTGTGTAAACAAAGGAGCGGAAACGTGGTATTTTCCGTTGTAGACAGTATCGGAAAAACGGACGTAGCGGAATGCCTCAAGCTTGCCGATAAGCTAGGCATACCGCTTCGGGTTCGCGCCAAAGAATAAAACCGTTGCATAATACTCGGCGCGTCGCGCCGTTCAACGTTTTCGGCAAAGCGCGGCGCGCACGCAAAATTTGCATAAGCAGAAGTTCTTTATTTAATTAAAAAGTTCACCGATATTCGACGGCGAGCTTTTTTCGGTTGTAAAAGTTTGTTCTTATTAACTTATGCCGCGTACGGGCAACGTTGTTTACTATACGTAATCGTCAACGCGGTACGGTGTAATAACGAGCAAACGATAGTTAATTGTAGTTAAACCTCATTAACTATTCTCGATATGCTATAATATAACACACACGAACAACATTTGTCGCAATATTCTTCTCTCAACGTGATGTGTTGTATAATAGCAGTCAGCAGTAATTAGACGTAGTTAAACGTCGTTAGCTGCTACTGTATTTTATTATATCATCGAATGATAAATTATCGGTTCAAAGTATAAACAACTCACATTCGATGGATATTTCTGTTGTTTGTAACTTCATTGTTTTTCGATTATATTACATCGTACAAGAGCAATACTTATTACAATATGTAATTATCAACGTGATACGATGTAATAAACAGCAGTTAGATGCCGTTAAATGCAGTTTGTTGTTTTATTATAACGTTGCACTATTAACCGATTTGACATTTAGTCTAGAAATCGGACCTGCCTAATAGATAGTCGGTAGTCACGTCAAAATAGTCTGCGATTTTACACAGCGTCTCTAAACCGGGAAATGCACGCCCAGCCTTCATTTCGGTTACTGCTTGTCTGCTGATCAAACAATATAACGCCAGCTCCGTTTGTTTTGTTTGATTAGTTACAATTAATTCGTTAAACCGTTCGGTAAATTTCATAATATTATTCTATAATTATGTGTACAGTAACGCTTGACAATACAGTATTACTGTACTAAAATAATTAAATGAAAAAATACTCGAGCTTAAAAATCGATATCTCTAAAATAAAAGCTACATCGGGGAAAACTTTTTGACGTATACTTCGTTTTGTAAGCAATGCGGAATATCTTTAATAACGTTTAATAAAATACGAAAAGGCGAGAGCGTACGATTGAATTCGATAATTAAAATCGCCCAAACAATAGGTGTCAGAATAAACGACTTGTTAGAATGAGACACAGTTTATTTGCCTAACGTACTTTAAGCATATCATACGAGGCATTCGATTCTGCTTCTTATGTTCAAGCCGTTAACGCAATTAAACGGTTTCGTTGTTTTTTTCGTTGGTACTCGCAACCAACTTTACTTTATTATACGCAGAGTTTTTTTTGTTTTCCCGTCGATTGAATCTTTTATTATTCCCTTAGAGGGGTTAGTTGTCGGAATTTTACTTTGCGAAAACGCAACAACTATATGCCCCTAAGTAGCGGAAGAGAATCTCTTTAACGTCAATTCGTCAACGTCAACTTTGTTACGATGGGAAAGTGGTCGCTTGGATACGCGCCGTTATACGTTGCGGTAATCACTTCGTAGCTGTTGACGGTAAAACCCGATTTGGAAATCATAAAGTAGTCGATTGTAGGATAATCGAGCTGCGTTCCCCAGTTCTGATACGTGCAGTGACCGATATAGCCGTTCGAAACTCTGTACTTTACGTCGTCGAAATTTTCCGTCGCCGCTCTGTACGTGTCGGAATTCTCTTCCGCATTTAAGTCGCCCATAATAACGGACGGCAAACCGCCGAACTGTCGGATTTTTTCCAAAACAACGTTGATACCGTTGATACGCGCAAGATCGCTTACGTGATCCAAATGCGTATTGAAAACGACGAATTTGCTTTCGGTAGCTTTATCCTGCAAGATAACGTAACTGCATATGCGGTAACATGCCGCGCCCCAGTCTCTGCTCATAACGTCGGGCGTCTCCGACAGCCAAAACGATCCTTTGTCAACTAAATCGTACAAATCGCTGCGGTAGAATATAGGACAGCCTTCGGAATTGAACGTCGTGTCGCGATAGACTATTTCCGAATCGTAATTTTTAAGAATATCTCGGTAATACTCGTACTGCCACTTTGTCGCTTCCTGCATACCTATGATCGTAGGTTTTACTTGTTCGATATTTTTCGCTATCAAATCGGCGCGGTATTGCCACGTCCGTTTTCCGAAATCGAACAGGGCGTCGCAACGCAGATTCGCGCTCATTACCTTTATCTCGCCGTCTGTTACGTTTGTGTCGGAACACGCAAAGTCAAGTTCGCGTTTGCTGCCGTTATATTTCGCTACGTACGCGTATTTCGCTATTACCAACGACAAAATCGCAACTGCCAGCGCTGCGGCTACGCCTATCAACGCTTTTTTCCAAACTTTCATACGTTTCCCTCCTTAAATACAAAACGCTTAGAATACTGCCCGATATAATAACCGCTCGCGCATAAATATTGTAACACAGGCGAAAACAATTTTCCATAATTTGCAAAATAATGAATAAATACCTTTTTTCATACAGTTTTGAATACGTATATATGCTGTTGCTAAACTTTACGAAGTGTTGTAAAATATACCTATGAACGTAAATTACGATATTCTTTTTCAACAAATACAAAACGGAATTGACGTAAACAATCCGCCTAAGCTGTTGCTTCACGCCTGCTGCGCGCCTTGTTCGACGTACTGTCTAACAAGAGTTCTCCCATTCTTCGACGTAACGCTGTATTTTTCCAACGACAATATAACAAATTCGGCAGAACACGAAAAACGGCTATGCGAAGTAAAAAAACTGGTAGATACGGTAAACGGCGGCAACTTCGAAATTCAACCGCTGCGCCCGTTAAAGCTTGTTGCTCCCGCCGCAAATCCCTACAACTTCTACAATGCGGCAAAAGGACTGGAAAAAGAACGCGAAGGGGGCGCGAGGTGCGCGGTCTGTTTCCGCTTGCGTCTGTCGAACACCCGCGATTATGCCGCCTGTAACGGTTTCGATTTATTCGGAACAACGCTTACCGTTTCGCCGTACAAAAACAGTCAAACGTTAAACGAAATAGGATTGTCCTTGCAAACGGACGAATTACGCTGGTTGACCGCCGACTTCAAAAAACATAACGGCTACAACGAAAGCATACGGTTGTCGAACAAATACGGACTGTACCGTCAGCATTACTGCGGCTGCGAATTTTCGTTGCAACAAACTACGGTAAAGTAAGAAATTCCGATTATATTTTCTTCGATAACAGCAGCGCCGAAATTGCGCCGACGACTTTCCGTCGTCAAGTTCGCAAATCTGCTTTGTTTATATGACGTTTACCGAATATACACTTTGTCAAGCAACACTTGACATACGTACAAACCCGTCTTGCGTCGGTATTAACAGCGAAAACTGCATAATTCTATTACTTATTCCCAAACGTTTTCGAGATTATGCTTGCGCATCGGTTCGCGGCAAATAAACCGTTGTCGAATTCGGGCGGACATTATGCTCGGTATTTCCTCGTTCGCAACATAAAAACGCGCTCCGAAAATCGGATTTTTCGGGGCGCGATTCAGTTTGAAAACGTTTTATAAATTGCCGACGATTCCGTTATTCGGCAGGTTTTTCCTCTTTCGCTTCTTCGGCAACGGGAGTTTCCGCAACAGACGCCTGTTCCGTAGCGGGCGCGCTTGCGCCGGAAGCTTCTACAAACGCGTTGAAAGCAGATTCGTCTGCATCCTTTTTAAGAGACTTTTTGAGTATCTTGGTAATTATTGCGTCCGCAATACCCACAATCAATAAAGTGTACGGCAGATACGTAGCAAAGTAAGAAAAGAAGTATATTGTGGGAGTCATCACAAGCCATATCCATATAACTGCGGTCATCTTCAGTTTTTTGTTGTATTGAGCTTCGGTGTACAGTTTTTTACCCTGCTTGTGCTTGATTACGCTTACGAACATCAGAATTGTCTTAACGAGCGCGATAATCATAAACACAAGATACAAAATGACTATAAGGAGCACGACATAGTCGAATCCGCTGAATTTACCCGAGAACAATAACGCAATATAAGCATACGACCAGTACCACATCGCGCGAAGCTCGGAATGAGGCGGTATAACCATTGTCATAAGGAATACGACCGCTACGGTTACCAACTTGACTATAGCAAGAATAAACGATTTTTTGCTGATTTTTTGTTCCATAATTTTTTCTCTCCTTTTTTGCTCAGCAACATTACAATCGAAAAATCAAATAATAGCGACGTATTCTTCGTCATTTACTCTTACAACATCGACAAGCAATATAATAACCTCAACGTATCTGTCAAGGATTTTGGGGAAATTAACGAAATATTTTAAAAAGATTTGCAAAAATAAACGTCAATCTGTCGTTCAACCAACTCGTTACAAATAATAACGCCGTAAAAAAATGCTCGCATCGAAAGTTTAAGCGAGCATTAAAGAATAGAAATTTAACATTGACGCCGCGCGACTTATTAACTTGCGACGTTTCGATTACATTGAAATAATTTAGTAACTTTTCGCGTTCGCCGTATACCGAAATATGTCTTACCTGTATCGCAACGAGCTACGTTACTTCAATCAGATAGTCCATTAAAGTTCACCGCTTAACAATAAGAGCGAGGCGCGACGCGTTAAACGAATGTCTGCAGTGCGGACTTCGTAGCCAAAGCGGTCCAGAGCTTTGCTCGCAGACCGGAGTTCGACAGGAAAAAGACAATAACCTTCGTGTTTGGATGAACTCGGTTATTGTCGGCGTTCGCTTCGCTCGGCTGTATCTGCAACGAGCTACTACTTATCTCAACCGACTAGTCCGTTAAAGTCTACCGCTTGACAAGCAGAGCGAGGGTATTCGGCAAGAAAACAATCTGCAACGAGCCGACAGGCGAAGTGAAGCCTTTTTTGAGCGAACACCCGATGCGACATACTGAGCGACTTAGTGTAAAAGCTCATACTGCGAGTTGTAAATTTTAGTATAAAATCCGTTTCGCGCCATCAGTTCTTTGTGCGTTCCCTGCTCTACCACTTCGCCGTTGTTTATTACAAGTATCACGTCGGAATTGACTATGGTAGACAGTCTGTGCGCGATAACGAAGCTGGTACGTCCCGCAAGAAGCTCGTCCATTGCTTTTTGAATGAGGATTTCCGTACGGGTATCCACGTTGCTGGTGGCCTCGTCCAAAATAAGCATTTTTCGATTGGCAAGATAACTGCGCGCGATTGTAAGCAACTGTTTTTGTCCGCTGCTGATATTTGCGCTTTCTTCGTTGATAACCGTATCGTAACCCTGAGGTAACGTTTCTATAAAGAAATCCGCGCGCGCTTTCTTCGCCGCAGCAACGACTTCGTCCATAGAGGCGTTGTCCTTGCCGTACGCGATATTGTCGTAAACGGTACCGTTGAACAGCCAGGTATCTTGAAGTACCATACCGAACTGTTCGCGCAGTTTTGCTCTGTCCATAGCGGAGATATCAACGCCGTCGATAGTGATTTTGCCAGAATCTATGTCGTAAAAACGCATAAGCAGATTTACTATCGTTGTCTTACCTCCGCCCGTAGGACCTACCAAAGCAACCTTTTGCCCCGCTTTTACGGTAAGATTGAGGTCTTTGATTAACGGTTTATCTTTGTCGTACGCAAAGTAAACGTGTTCGAAAACCACTTCGCCCTTTCCCTGCGGATAGTCGTCCGTTTGCGCGGGGGACATTTCTTCTCTGTCGATTAACGCATAAACGCGGTTTGCGCAAGCAAGCGTATGCTGAATAGATCCCATTCCGTTGGCTATGCTTTCGAGAGGTCCCGCAAACATGGCGGCAAGCAGGATTACTTCCATAACGTCGCCTACGCTTACTACGTCGTTTATCGCAAGCAATCCTCCCGCAATACACACGGCAACGTAAGCTATATTGTTAGTGAATGCGATAATAGGCTGAATAAGTCCCGACAAATAGTAAGCTCTGCGTACTTTTCCGCGATACGTTTCGGAAATCTCGTCGCAAATTTTACGTTGGCGTTCTTCCAAATTGAACGCTTTGACCGTATCGAAACCCGTGTAATCTTCTTCTATAAACGCATACAAATTACCGTTGATTTTACGGAAATCGTGCCAGCTTTTTTCGCTCTTTGACGAGATTAATGCCGAAATCGCAATTGAAAGAGGTACCAACACCACTACCGCAGTTGCCAAAATCCAGTTGATGGCGTACAGGCAGTAAGTAATCACTACAATGCGCACCAAACCGTTGAGTAACGTTTCGATGATAATGTAAACGGTATTCGACATATTACTTACGTCGTTCATCATACGCGAAAGCAATTCGCCGTTAGGAGTGCTGTCTACAAAGCTTACGGGCAGTCGCTGTAACTTGTCGCTTATGCGCGTGCGCAATCCCTTAGTGAAGTAACGGGACGATATATTGGTCATCATGACCGTCATAAGCATCTGCAACGCAGCGGAACCCGCATACGCCAATGCCAGATTAACTACCGATTTCGCCATTGCTTCTATGTCCAAAGGAATTCCTTTTGCTCCGTAATCGTAAATCATATTGGTAAGACTGTTTACGATTTCGGGAGCGAGAACGCCCAAAAACACCGAAAAACAACATATTACCGCAGCAATACATATTGCCCAAGCAATGGGTTTTAAATCGCGAAGCAACCGTTTGACGGTTTTCCACACGGAATATTCTTTGACTTTTTTTACGGAGGATTTGTTTTTACTCATTGCCGTTTCCTCCCATCTGACTGTCGTAAATTTCCCTGTACGTAGAACACGATTCCAACAGCTGCTTATGCGGACCGCAGCCTACTATTTCGCCGTTATCCATAACGTACACTTTGTCGCAGCGCATAGCAGTCGCCGCGCGTTGCGTTACTATAATCTGCGTTTTGTTTTTCAAATATTTATTCAGTTCGCGGCGCAGATTAGCTTCGGTAAGATAGTCAAGCGCCGAAAAGCTGTCGTCGAATATATACAGATTTGCCGATTTCAAAACGGCGCGAGCAATGTTGATTCGCTGTTTCTGTCCGCCCGAAATATTACTGCCCGACTGAGCAAGCTTGAATTCGAGCTTTTCCTCTTTGGAATTGACAAACTCCTCCATTTGCGCAATTCTTAACGCTTCGTACACTTGCTCGTTTGATGCATCCTTATTGCCCATCCTGACGTTGTCGGCAATTGTGCCTTCGAATATCATACTCTTTTGCAAAGCTATCGACACGTTGTCGCGAACGGTAGACGGAGCAAGCTCCGAGTAGTCCCGTCCGCCTAAACGTCTCGTTCCGCCGTTCGTCGAATAGAAATCCAAAATCAGTTTTATAAGAGTGGATTTCCCGCTGCCGGTGCCGCCTATGATACCTACGATTTCGCCGCTGGTTATATCCAGAGAAACGTCCTTCAACACGTTGTTTTGCGAGTCGGGATAGGCAAAACAGACCTTGTCGAATACAACGTCGCCGTCAAGCGTTTCTGCGGCGCCGACGTCGGTTTCGTCGTTGTTTGTATCCAAAACGGCGAATATTCTGCGCATGCTCACCTTTATGTGCGGCACAAACGAAATCGTCCAGGAAAGAGTTAAAACCGCATTTGCTATAAGCGCTATGTACTGGATTGTTGCGAGAATATCGCCTGCTCTTAACGTTTCGACGTTTTGCAGACGTATCGCGCCCACGTAAATCACTGCGGCTGTCGTAACGTTTAAAAACAGCGACGCTATGGGACTTACAAGTCCGCTTACGGTATTTGCTCTGACGAAGCTGTTGCACATTTCGCTTGTCGCGCGAGCCGTACGCTTGTGTTCGTGAGCGTCTTTGTCGAACGCGCGTACTACGCGTATACCCGACAGGCGTTCGCGCACCATTCTGTTCTGAACGTCCGTCAATTCGTCGCCGCGCTGCCAGTATTTTTCGAGACTGCTCGTAATAAGAGTTGTGATTAACAGAACGATCAGCGATACGCCCAAAAGTATCAACGGCAGAACCCAGTCGCCTTTAAACGACAACGCTATACCGCCGATAAACATTATCGGGCAAGTTATCATAACGTACGGAATCTGCGATATCGTGTCCTCCATCCAACCGATATCCTCCGTTGTACGCGTGATAAGACTTCCCGTGCCTATTGCGGAAAACTGTTCGAATGTAAGCGTATTCACTTTGTTGAACACTTCTTTGCGCATACTCACGGCAATCTTCGACGAAAAATTACTGGAGACTCTGTTCGTTGTCAGCGCGCAAATCAAGGCGGTTGCGGCAAGCGCTATCATTATAATGCCTTCTTTGACGACGTACGGAAAATCGCTGTTTTTAATGCCCGTTTCAACGATATTGCTCATTACGTACGGCATAAAAAGCGAACAAAAAGTGGACACCGCATAAAGCGCCATTAACGCGATTACTTCCTTCATATAAGGTTTTACAAATTTAAACAATCGTTTCATTATCGAATCCTTTTTGATGTATCGCGGAATTTATGACAACCGTAATTTACAGTCGGACGTTTCGACAAAAACAACGTTCGAGTCGTTACTTATCTTAGCTGCTTTTACGGTATTTCCGCGCAAAACATTTTGCAAATAAAACGAGGAAAACGTCAATTTGATATTTGTCGGATTTTAATTATTTGACGGCGGAAGACGGGCGCAGGCAAAGTTCGTCTGCAAAGTCGGTCGAGTCTTACAGCGGAATTCCGACAAAAATAAAAATTGCGTTCCTCTGTTTGTTGAGGAGCGCAAAGTAATATCTTCGTCTGTCGGTTACTTGACAACGCAAAAGAATAGGCGAGCAAAGCGGCTTCCGCAACATTCGTTAAATTTTCCGTTCGATTTCTTAAGTTTGGTCACAGCTGCTCACCTCCTTGTATTTATAATTTTGTATTATATCATCGAATGATATTTATTTAACCTCAAAATATAACAAACTCACATTCGATGGATATTTCGGTTGATTGCAAGTTGTTTGTTTTTTGATTGTATTATATCATCGAATGATATAATATCACGCGGCGCATTTATCGTCAAGCAAAAAGCAACGGCGAATCCGCTGTTTTTCTTGGAATTTTTTCGCTTTAAAGTACGTAACCGTACGACAATCCAACCCGTAGAGTTTTCGTCGGCATTGCGTTGCAAAGACGTTCCGTATGTACGGGAGCGCGGTATATCCGTTACATTGATTTTAAATTTATCGGCGCTTACAATCAGACGTTTAGAGCAGTCCTGTCGGAGACAACGTATCGAACAGCTTTTGCAGCAAGTCGTTTATGATCCAATCGCCGAAAAAGTTGTTTTTGTAAATATGAGAGCAGATCCAACTTTGTTCGAATTCGGCGCCGAACTTTTCGTTAAGCGAACCTATCCCGCCGAACGGACTTGCAATCCAAGCGATAATTACGGAGAACGCCATATAAACGATAATTACTCCCAACACTCCGCCGATAATTCTGTTTAACACGTTTATAGAGGACTTGCGCGTAATAAGCTTGCGCAGAATAAGCGACAGTACGAGATATACCAAAAACAGTATTACGCCCGTTGCCAAAATAGCGACCAAAGAACGTACGTTGTCGCTCATTTCCACGTTTACAAACCATTGCTGAACGGTAGGAGAAAACAAACCGATGCCCACTACCACAACGAAAAATCCTATTGCGGAAAACAGCGGTTTAAGAAAACCCTTCAATAAGCCCAGCACGAGACCGAGTCCCGCCGCGACTATGATAATCCAATCCAGTACGTTCATTCTACCTCTATTTTGTTACAACATATTACCTTATATGCAACGGTCTGTCAACCTAACTCACATTTTATCGGGCGATTCTATGCCCAGCAAGGATAGTCCCTTCCTAAGAACCGTTCCGGTTGCTTCCACAACCGTAAGTCGCGCGTTCTGCTCTGCCAAATTGTCCGACAGCACGCGGTGTTCTATGTAGAACCGGTTAAACGCCTGCGCTACGTCTATCAATAAACCGGAAATAATACTGGGTTCGTACTTTTCGGCGGCATCCTTTACCGCTTGCGGAAAGCTTGCCAATAGCTTGCACAAACGCAGCGTTTCGATATTATCCAACGCGCGCAAATCGTGCGCTATTTTCGTAAAACGCGACATACCTGCTTTTTCCAACAAAGAATTACACCTTGCCGCCGTATACTGAAGATACGGAGCCGTTTCTCCGTCAAAGTTGAGGACCCTGTCAAACGTAAACGTGATATCTTTGATTTTGGCGTTTTCGAGAGCGGAAAACAGAACGGCGCCTACGCCGATTTGCTCGGCGACCTTTTCGCGATTTTCCAAGTCGGGATTTTTGGAGGATATTATTTCCAAAGATTTATCCACCGCCTTGTTTATTACGTCGCGGAGCAGCACGACGTTTCCTTTACGCGTAGACATGGCGCCGTCTTCCAAACTTACCATACCGTACGCTACGTGGACCATATCCTTAGCCCACTCGGCGCCTGCAAGCTCCAAAACTTTAAACAGTTGCTTGAAATGAAGATTCTGCTGATACGCCACGACGTACAGACACTTGTCGAAATCGTATTCCTTTTTACGCCAGAATGCCGCCGCAAGATCGCGCGTGGCATAAAGACTGCTTCCGTCCGATTTGATTAACAAAAACGGCGGCATATCGTAATCCTTCAAATCCACCACCTGCGCGCCCTGACTTTCGGTAAGCAGACCTTTTTCGCGTAAAATCTGCAACGGCGCGTCCATCTTATCCATAAAGAAGCTTTCGCCGTTCCAGCTGTCAAACTTGACGTTGAGCCGCTCGTAAATTTCTTTTACGTCGTTTAAGGTAATTTCCTTAAACATTTCGAAAAGCCGTTTCGCCTCTTCGTCGCCGTTTTCCACTTTTACAAACCATTCGCGCGCCTTGTCAGTAAGCTCGGGGTGTTCCGCTTCTTCCTGATGAAACTTTACGTACAGACGTTGAAGTTCCTCAACGCCTTTTTCCTTTACCGTCCGCTCGTCTCCCCACATTTTGTACGCTACGATCATTTTGCCGAATTGCGTTCCGTAATCGCCCAGATAGTTGATTCCCACCACGTTGTAACCCAACGCGCTGTAAATTTTGTACAAACTGCTGCCTATCGCCGTAGTAGACAAATGTCCTATGTGAAAAGACTTGCATATATTGACGGAACTGTAATCTATGCACACCGTTTTGCCGCGCCCGACGTCGTCGTTGCCGTAATCGGCGCCTTTACTTAAAACGTCGGAAACCGCCTCGCAAACAAACTGTTTGCGGTTGACAAAAAAGTTAAGGTACCCGTTAACCGCCTCGACTTTTACGACGTCGCCGTCCGTTCTTACTTCGTTTGCAAGCTTTTCCGCAATGGCGACAGGCGACATACGCATAACTTTGGCCAACTTAAAGCACGGGAACGCATAGTCTCCGAAACCGTCGTCGGCAGCTTCGGTAATTAACGCAACAATCTCCTCTCTGTCGAGAGGAGCGTTTATTTTATCGGCAATAATACTTTTGTAGTCTTTCAAGATTGTCTCCTTATGCGCGGTAAAAAACAAGACGCAATTTCACGCGCGGAATTCGAACGATATTTATCGAACCGATAGCAGAGAGTCGTACGCCGTTCGATACCGTTTATTCTTTCTTTATAACTATAACATTTTTTGCGCCGATTTAGCAAACGTTTTACTGCTTGTTTTTTCAATCGGACGCGGGATTTTTTTGTCGCTTACTGTCGGCAGACAATAATTGCCTGACGTTTGTTTCCGTTTAAAACAATGGCAACATAATCCGAACCGTACGTTCAAACTATGCTGCCATTAACACGCCGTTAAATTTTAAAATTATTCCGCCGTTCCTTCTTCCGTATCCAGTTCGTCGGCGACGGGACTTTCCGATACGCACACAACCTGCGCGTCGCCCTTAAACTTCATAACGCGTACGCCCATCGTGTCTCTGCCTATCTTGGAAATATCCTTTGCGCGGATACGTATTACGATACCGTTGTCGGCAATAAGCATTACGTCGTTTTCGGGGTCGATTAGTTTGAGATTGACAAGCTTACCCGTTTTATTGTTGAACACGCCGGCCTTAATGCCCTTTCCCGCGCGCGACTGCAAACGGTAATCGATAAGCTCGCTGCGTTTGCCGTAACCCTTTTCGGAAATAGTGAGAACTTCCAACCCGTTACGCGCTATCGCCATATCTACAACGTAATCGCCGCCGTCCAACTTCATAGACTTGACGCCTTGCGCTTCTCTTCCCATCGGACGGACTTCTTCTTCGGCGAAACGTATGCACTTTCCTTCATGACTTGCCATAATGATTTCGTCGTAACCGGTAGTCATATCTACGCCGATAAGCTCGTCGTCGCCTACAAGCGATATTGCTATCTTGCCCGTTTTACGAATGGATTCGAACTCCGTCAGATTCGTCTTTTTGATAAGTCCCTGACGGGTAGCCATAATCAGATTGCCGCGCGAATCTTCCTTACGCGGTATAACCGCCGTAACTTTTTCGCCGTTATCCAGTTGCAGAATATTTACGATAGCTCTGCCTCTTGCGGTACGTTCCGCCTCAGGCACTTCGTAACCCTTTATGCAGTACACTTTTCCGCGATTGGTAAAGAACAGTAAATCGTCGTGAGTGTTTGTGATGAACATATTTTCGACGAAATCTTCTTCGCGCGGTTTATGCGCCGTAACGCCCTTGCCGCCGCGTTTCTGCGTACGGTATTCGGTAACGGGCAAACGTTTGACGTATCCCAAATGCGTCATAGAAATTACAACGTCTTCTTTTTCGATAAGGTCGCCTATGTCGATTTCGGAATAGTCCGTGCAAATTTCCGTTTTACGCGGTTCACCGTACTTTTCGCGGATTTCGCTCATTTCGTTGACTATTATCTCGGAAACTCTTGCAGGCTTTGCAAGAATATCTTTGAGGTCTTTGATAAGCATATCGAGTTCGGCAAGCTCGCGTCTTAAACTTTCCACTTCCAAATGCGTCAGACGGGACAGTTTCATTTCGAGAATGGCGTTCGTTTGACGTTCGGACAGTTTGAATTCTTTCATTAACGCCGCCGCCGCAGCCTGCTTGTCCTCACTGTTTTTGATAATGGCTATAACTCTGTCGATATTGTCGAGAGCGATTACCAAACCTTCGATGATATGATATCTGTCTTCCGCCTTTTCGAGGTCGAACTTAGTACGACGGGTGACGACGCTGCGTTGATGCTCTATGTAATAGGAGAGTATTTCTTTCAACGACATTATACGCGGTTCGCCGTCCGCAAGAGCCAGCAGGGTTATGCCGTCGGACACTTGCAACTGCGTATGCTTAAACAGCGTGTTAAGCACTACCTGCGCGTTGGCGTCGCGTTTAAGCTCGAACACTATACGCATACCTTTACGGTCGCTTTCGTCGCGAATATCCGATATTCCTTCGACGCGTTTGTCTTTGACAAGACCTGCCGTCGTTTCGATTAACTTGGCTTTGTTTACCTGATAAGGCAATTCCGTAACGATTATGCGCTGACGTCCGTGATATTCTTCGATATCCGTCTTGGCGCGCACCAAAATACTGCCTTTACCCGTCTTGTAAGCGCTGCGAACTCCCATTCGTCCCATCATTATTCCGCCTGTGGGGAAATCGGGCGCGGGAATTATTTTCATAAGCTCCTCGACCGTGATGTCGGGATTGTTAAGCACCGCTATCGCTCCGTCGATAACTTCGCCCAAATTGTGAGGCGGAATGTTCGTCGCCATACCTACGGCGATACCGTCCGCGCCGTTTACAAGCAAGTTGGGAAAACGACTGGGCAACACCGTCGGCTGCATCAACGTATTGTCGAAGTTGGGTGTGAAATCAACCGTATTTTTGTCTATTTCGCGCAGCATTTCGTACGCTATCTTAGATAACCTTGCCTCAGTATAACGTTGCGCCGCCGGAGGGTCGCCGTCTACGCTGCCGAAGTTTCCCTGACCGTCAACAAGCGGACAGCGAATGGAGAAGTCCTGCGCCAAACGCACCAAAGCTTCGTAAACCGCCGAATCTCCGTGAGGGTGATACTTACCCAAAACGTCGCCGACGATACGCGCGCATTTACGGTACGGTTTGTCGTTGAACAAATTCAATTCGCCCATTGCGTAAAGAATACGTCTGTGAACGGGTTTTAATCCGTCCCTTACGTCGGGAATTGCGCGAGATACGTTTACCGCCATAGCGTAGGCGATAAACGATTTTTTCATCTCTTCTTCCATCTTTATTACTTTGACGTTCGTCTGCCCCAACGCCTGTACGTAATCGAGGTTGTGTATTTCCTGTTGTTGTTTTGCCATAGTTAATGCCTCCTACACGTCCAAATCTTCTACAAGCTTAGCGTTTTCTACGATAAACTCGCGACGCAATTCGGGTTGATCGCCCATAAGCAGCGATACTATTTCGTCCGCTTCGTACGCGTCTTCCATCGTCACCTGCAACATTGTGCGCGACTCCGGATTCATCGTCGTCTGCCACAACTGTTCGGCGTTCATTTCGCCCAAACCTTTGTAACGTGAAACTTCTACGCCTTTAGATCCCAACTGCGCAAGCTTTCTGTCGCGTTCGTCGTCGTCGAAAGCGTAATATTCCTGCTTATTCTTGGTTATCTTGTAAAGAGGCGGCTGAGCGATGTATACGTGACCGTTTTCGATCAACGGACGCATAAAGCGGAAGAAGAACGTAATAAGCAATATTCTAATATGACTTCCGTCTACGTCGGCATCGGTCATACAAATGATACGATCGTATCTCAGTTTGTTTTCGTCGAAATCGTCGGAAATTCCGCAACCGAACGCGGTAATCATCGACTTGATTTCTTCGTTTTCCAATGCTCTTGACAAACGCGCCTTTTCTACGTTTAAAATTTTACCTCTTAACGGAAGTATCGCCTGAAAACGTCTGTCTCTGCCCTGTTTTGCAGTTCCTCCCGCCGAGTCTCCCTCTACGATATAGATTTCGCAGTGCTTGGGATCTCTGTCGGAGCAGTCCGCCAGTTTACCGGGAAGGGACGCGCTTTCCAAAACGCCTTTACGAGTCAGTTCGCGTGCGCGCCTTGCGGCGTCTCTCGCGCGTTGCGCAGTTACCGACTTGAGCACCAGTTCGCGCGCTTCCTTCGGATTTTCCTCCAAGAAAGTCGCAAGCTCGTCTCCCACCACGCGGGAAACCGCCGTACGCATTTCGCTGTTGCCGAGTTTCGTCTTCGTTTGCCCTTCGAATTGAGGATTTTCCAACTTGACGGAAATAATCGCCACAAGTCCTTCGCGGACGTCCTCGCCCGACAGTTTTTCCGACTCTTTAAGCAAATTGTATTTGTGACCGTAATCGTTGATTGCCTTAGTAAGCGCCGCTTTAAACCCCTCCAGGTGAGCTCCGCCCTCCTCTGTATTGATATTGTTGGCGTACGCGTGCACCACTTCGGTGTAGCTGTCGTTGAATTGAAGCGCCACTTCGATTTCGCCTTCTTTTACCGACTTGTCTACGTACAGAGGCTGATCGAAAATCGTGTTTCTGGAACGGTTGTAGTTCTCGACGAATTCCGCAAGACCGCCCTGATAGCAGAAAGTCTCGTTGCGTTTACGGCTGTCGCGGTCGTCGCGCAAATTTATGGTAATGCCCTTGTTGAGATACGCAACTTCCCTAAGACGCGTCTTTAAGCGCTCGTATTCCCATTCGGTAGTTTCGAAAATCTCCGAATCGGGCATAAACGTCACCTTCGTGCCCGTAGTATCGGCGCTGCCTACCACTTTAAGTCTTTCTTCGGGAACGCCCCTATGATATTTTTGATAATGGTGTTTGCCGTCTTGGTCTACTTCTACCACCAACCACTCGGATAACGCGTTGACGCACGACATACCTACGCCGTGAAGTCCGCCGCTTATTTTGTATCCTCCGCCGCCGAATTTTCCGCCGGCGTGCAATTTGGTAAGACACAGCTCCACTGCGGATATGCCTTCCTTTTTATGAATACCGCAAGGAATTCCGCGACCGTCGTCCTGTACGGTAAGACTGCCGTCTTCGTTTATAATTACGTCGACGTTGCTGCAATATCCCGCTAACGCTTCGTCTATCGAGTTGTCTACAATCTCGACGGCAAGGTGATGCAACCCCTTGACGTCCGTAGACCCGATATACATGCCGGGCCTTTTGCGAACAGGTTCCAGACCTTCGAGAACCTGAATTTGCTCTTCGGAATAACCGACGTTCTTTCCTGCCATATCTCGCTCCTTTTACTTTCCGAGAAAGAATTTTTATAAATTCGCTTCTGCCTCGCCGACGGAGTAAATTCATTACGAACGCGCTTGCAACCAACGCTTTTAGGGCGCGTTTTTATTTTTATTTGCTCCGAATTCGCCGCAGATAAATTTATATATATTATATCATATATTGTCTTATTTGTACACGCTTTTGCAAAGATTTTTTAAGACAAATTGTCGTCTGACGGCGGCAAACCGCTTTCTAAGAGCAAAAAGCGGTAATGTCGAGGGGATAGACGGGCAAACGCAAAAACGGCTTACAATCAAATTTTTATCGCTACGGGTTCGACGCGGCAGAAAATATATTCTAAAGGCAATATACGGAAATATCGCGCGCGGTGTTGTAAAGAAATCGTCTTTGTGTTATAATAATCTAAATAAAAAATATTGTCCGTATTAAAATATCCGCCGAACGGGAACCGCCGTATTTTAAACCGAATACCGTTCGACGCCGCCAAATAAAAATCTATTCGGCCGCGCGGCGAGCTTAAAGAAGCTCGGCGCGAAAAACGGAGATAAAAACGTCGGAAAAGAAAATGAAAGTAAAAGAACTAACCGTTTGCAATCTGCGGAATCTTGCAAAGCAGACCGTCAGACCGAACGACAAACTCAATATTTTTACTGGGGACAACGCGCAAGGCAAAACCAATCTTGTAGAAAGCGTCTATTTGTGTTGCATAGGAAAAAGTCCGCGCACCGACAAAGATAAAGATATGATATGCTGGGGCAAGGATTACGCTTACGTAAAAGTGAAATACGCCTGCCGTTTCGGAGAGGGCGAAATTTACGTGGCGCTGCGTTCCGACGCCAAGAAGCAAATAGCTGTAAATTCCGTACCCATTGCGCGAATGGGCGAGCTTATGGGATATCTCAACTGTATATATTTTTCGCCCAACGAAATAAAAATAATATCGCAGTCTCCCGTAGAGCGCAGACGCTTCCTCGACATAGACCTGTGCCAAACGGACAAAAATTATTTTTACAGCCTGTCACGATTCAACAAAGCGCTTGCGCAGCGCAACAACCTGCTCAAACAACCTAACAATCCCGACGAACTGAAAGAAACGCTGTTTGTCTGGAACGAACAGATTGCCGAAGAAGGCGCCAAAGTAATATTTAAAAGAAAGACCTTTTGCGAGAAACTCAAAATTCACGCAAAACAGTGTCACTTGACGTTATCCGACGGCAAGGAAGATCTCTCTTTGGATTACGTAACTCAGATAAAAGGCGAATCGGTAAAAGAAATTACCGAAAATTACCTAAGACAATTACGGGAATCAACGGAAAAAGATATACTGCTGCGCTACACTACGGCAGGTTGTCAAAGGGACGACATATCGCTTAAAATAAACGGCGTAGACGTCCGTACGTTCGGCAGTCAGGGGCAACTCCGCACGACCGCGCTATCCTTAAAGCTTGCCGAATTGAAAATATTCAAAGAACTTATCGGAGAATATCCCGTGTTGATTCTCGACGATGTACTGTCCGAATTGGACGCGGACAGACAAAAACGCCTGTTGAATTTCGATGCGGATTTGCAGATTCTGCTCACAACGGCAACGCCTGCGGACAAAGCTCTTATATCTACGGACTGCAAATACTTTACGATAAAAAACGGCGTTTGCAAAGATAACGCGTAACGAGATTTTTCGCTTCTTCGCAGTCGTTTAAGCGGGAAATTTCCGTCGGACTGCGCAACGGACTTTGCGGCCGCAATTCTTTTAAATCTTTGCATTTCGTAATTTCGGCGGAAACTTATTATTTTTTTACACTTAAAAGGAACGTTACTAATGAACTTGATAAAAGACAAATACGTATATCTCGATATATTGGAAAAGCAAAAATACATAAAGCTGATAAAAGACAAGTTTGAAAGAGATCTGGCTCGCGAGTTAAATCTTACGCGCGTTTCCGCGCCGCTGCTTGTAACTAAGGAAAGCGGCCTGCAGGACGATTTGAGCGGAACGGAAAGAAAAGTTGCCTTCGACGTACTTAAGGACGGCAAAGAGGTTGAAATTGTACAGTCTCTCGCAAAATGGAAGAGAACGGCTTTGAAAAAATATAATTTTGCCGTTCATAAAGGTTTATACGCGGATATGACCGCAATACGCCGCGACGATAAAATGGACGAGTTGCACTCTATTTACGTGGATCAATGGGACTGGGAAAAAGTAATTACCGAGACCGACCGAAACGAAACGTATTTAAAAAACACCGTCAAAAAAATCGTAAAGGCAATAAAAAGCACCAACGAATACGTAATTAAGAAAGGCTTCGACAAGGTAAGCATATGCGACGACGTTTTTTTCGTCAACAGTCAGAAGCTGGCGGACATGTACCCCGACAGTTCCGCAAAAGTTCGGGAATATCTCGTGACCAAACGGTACAAAACAGTGTTCGTGACGCAAATAGGATATCCGTTAAAAGACGGCAAACCTCACGATTTGCGCGCGCCCGACTACGACGACTGGACGCTGAACGGAGATTTGCTGTTCTACCACGAGGCATTGGATTGCGCATTGGAACTGTCCAGCATGGGAATACGCGTAAACAAAGAAACGCTGCTTAAACAGGTGGAGATTACCAAAAATTTTGAACGCTTGTACTACGACTATCACAAAGCAATATTGTCCGACGCTCTTCCGCAGACAATCGGCGGAGGAATAGGTCAAAGCAGACTGTGTATGTTGCTTTTGGGACGGGCGCATATAGGGGAAGTTCAATCTTCCTACTGGGACGAACAAACTACGGAAGAATGTCTTAAAGCGGGAATAGAATTGCTGTAAACCGTAACGGGCAGCCGCGACAAATTCAAAACCGCCGAACGCAGACGGACGCGTAAAACCTCTTTCGTTCGTACGGAATACTGCAAAAATACGCGGTTTTCGGCATGGCGGAATCGACGTTCTTTATCGTTCGGAAATCATCGGGGTGACACTGTGGCTATTTTATCGGAATCGAACTGGCTGGAAAACAAGTTGAAGGAAGCTTTAATAAAAAACGGCATCCAGTTCGAAGAACAAAAACGGATATACGAAAAGGGCGACCACTTTCACCCTAAATACGTCGTCGATTTCTATCTTACAAACGGAGCTAACGATTTGATAGTGGAATGCGACGGT
The DNA here is from genome assembly GCA_023667435.1 of Corallococcus sp. Lineage (GTDB taxonomy): Bacteria > Bacillota > Clostridia > Christensenellales > CAG-314 > Fimimonas. Next base: position 50,327 of record JAMPAB010000005.1, read on the forward strand.
TTTTCTTTCCATTCCAGCGACAAAGACGTTGCATACGGCATAGAGCGCGACCGATGGCTGAAAAGTCGCGGTTACAAAAATATAATTCACTTCACTTCCAACCAAATAAAATACGAGTCGGATACCGTTCTTGCGGTAATCAAAAACAAACTGGGAATTGCGAAAGCGGACGCAAACGAAACGAAATTCAGAGGAAAAACGCGAAGAACAAAACCCGTTATCAACATAAAGAACGCAAACTTACACGACGTGGAATTGTTTTATCAATTCATAGCCGACGGCGACAAAGTTTACGTTGCGTATAAATTCAGAGACAACACGTTACGCAAAGCAAGCGAGGAACGCATCGTAAACGTCTGCAACGCGCCGACCGAACGCGCGGGAGACGTTGCTCTGTTAGCGGCGCTAAAAGACTTGAAAAAATCCGTGACGCTTACCGTATACTGCCATTCCGAATGGCTTACGAATTACTTTAACGGCGTTATCTTACGCAGCAATGCGGCACCGTTATTGACAAAGTTAAACGACATACTGAGAAGTCACAACTATATCTTCAAATATTTAAATACGACGCGCGCCGCCGACTACTATTTCGATCCGCAGGACGAACGCTTAATTTGCCGCGAACTGTATAGCAGATGCCGACAGCAGCGTTATACCGACAAAACAAACGACTTCATCGATTACAATTTGCTGATTGCAGACGGCGAGACGCAATAAACATTTAACGTTTTCTTTATAACCGCGCATTAGCGTCGTTACGCAAGTCATTACCGAGCAGACGCGCTCGTCGTCGTTTGCGACAGCAATCGAATTTTAGATTTTTTTCGTAAAACATTCGACAACTGCGGCCAGCTTATCGCGCGTATAACTTAATCGCTTTTCGGTAATTTTCTTTGTAACAGAAAAGATAATGCGGACTGTTCTAAAACAGACCGCATTATTTACGTTATTCGACGTACGACTAAAACGAATAATTACCCGTTAAAATTTTTGCGCCTATAACGGTCATTGAAATTCCGTCGGCGGAATTGAGATTGCTTAAAATTACTACGCCTTTTTGTCCGTCCTTAGTAAAGCCCGCATAACTGTTAAAATCGGTCGTCGAGCCGTTGTGCCATACGATACCGTTTTTGTCGTCCAACATCCACGTCATACCGACCGCGTCCGTTCGTATATTCAGTTTTTCATACGCTTCATTACTTACGTCTATATCCTTGATTGCGGTATACGTATCCGACGCGTACGCGAGCCTGTCGGTCATATATACGTTTAGATAATTCGCCATATCCTCGATATTAGAAACAATCGCGCCTGCGGGAACGTACCCGTCGTCGTTTTTCCACTTCCAGTATTTATCGAGATTTCCGCTTTGCGCCGCAACGCGCGTACTTGCGAGATTTAATTCGTTTTTTATATAATCGTTCATCAGATTTATAAAGTTATCGTTATAGATTTTTTCCAGCGCCAAACCGACGACGGATATTCCGAAGTTAGAGTAAACAAATGGATAATCTTTATCTTCCAAAGAAATGTTTTTTACTTTATTTAAAATTTGCGTCTTGCTTATTCCGTAAAAGTCGTTTGAAATTTGCGCGAATTTGTTGCCTATCATCGTATTTTCGAAATAATACGGCGCATAGCCCGAAGTGTGCGTTAAAAGCCTTTCAACGGTTGGATAATATTTGTCGCCGTCCAAATTCAAATATTTTGAAACGCTATCCGACAGATTTAGTTTACCTTCGTTCACCGCCTTTGCGCACAGTAAGCCGACAAAGGTTTTGCTGACGGAACCTATTTCGTAGTCATAAAGAGCATTTTCTTCTCCGCCCGAGCCGTAAGTACGGTAGGTTATGTTTCCGTTTTCTATTACGGCAATGCTTATTTTTGCGTTTTTATTCGAACAGTCGTAATTTATCATATCCGAAACGGACATTCCGTCAAGATTGACGAGTCTGCTTTGCGCGTAAATTGCCGCGCCGCCCAAACAGCAGGCGACTGTAAATATAAAAGCTAAAACTACAGACAAAACGGCGACAACGCTTTTTCTTTTTACATTAGCGGACGATTCGGACAACAATGCGTTTTTTACCGAAATAAGTATATGCGCAACCGCAAATATAACGGCAGAAACAACCAGCGGAATACTCGCAATCATTATCCCCGAAAACAGAAAAACAAAAGAAGGAATCACGGAGAGCAATAACGCTTTTACAATACCCGATTTTTTCCACAGTACGCCCCATATCGCGCAATATGCGAGTACGAGAACGGCGTTTACGACAATGTACGTAATTTCGGCATACGAAAAATAAAAACCCATATACGTATACGGAACGTTGAAAATCATAAACGCCATACAGGCGTATCTGCCTATCTGTTCGAAAATTTCCGCCGCTTTATTACGATACGTATTTTGATACCCGTTAGGATTTTTTATGGCAAAAATTATGTTCGGTATCATAATAACCGCAACGTAAATAAGCCCGTAATAATTAAACCAGCTCATAGAAAATGTCCCCTTATATAGCAAATCGGATTTTCGCCCGATCCGCTATCGGCGAGTATTTGTCAACGCACGAACAGCAATAAAAAATTGCCGCGATAAACGACAACAACGGATTCTCGCAACTTTACGTTTGAATAAATTATATCAAAGCCGATTGATTTATGCAACAGAATAGCAGAGACCCTTTCGGACATTGCACGAACCGACTTTTACACTGTCTTGCAATTTTGCCTTGTTCTTATAATATTCTTCTCGGTTGTGGTATTTGCAATTCCTTTTCGTATGTGCTAAACTATTGCTATCATTAAATGATTCTTTCATTTTTTGTCCTCCGTTTGTGTTTTAGTTGACTGGCAGGTCATACTTATTATACACAAACGGAGTTTTTCTGTCCGTTTCATCGGTTGAACCTTTTCTGAACCACGCGACTATCGCGAGGTTTTCAAATACAAAAAAAATAAGCATACCGTTTCTGCTATGAACCCCAAAAGTTGGACAGATAAATAACTAAATTGCTTGTGAATGAGT
>JAMPAB010000060.1 GCA_023667435.1 Corallococcus sp.
CATTGCCGTTTTTTAACAGCGACAACTGCGACGGAGACAACTTTTACTACGCTACAAAAGAAAGAATGCAACAAGCGCTGGCATTTTGGGAACTGTCGTATAAAAACGGTTGGTTTGTACGTCTTGCCATTGTAGACAAAACCGTATCCGCCGTAATAGGAACAATCGAATTGTGTTTGCGGGTTTCCGACGACGAATTTAACAATGCGGGCATTTTGCGCGTAGACGTCAGAAGCGACTATGAAAATTGCGCCGCGCTGTACGACATTATTTCGCTCATAACGCCGCATATTCCCGAAATGTTGGGGTGTTCGGGTATTATTACCAAAGCTCCGATATACGCGATAGAAAGAATCGAGGCAATTTCAAAAATCGGGTTTACAAAGTCCGAATATCTGCTTGTAGGCAAAACCGGCTATCAATACGACGGCTACTGGATTGTAAAGTAATTTCGTTGCAAATATTCGCGTTAGAACACGACCCGTCCGTCATTGCAGCGCCCGACGCGTCCGCTTTGCGGAAATAACTTTCCGAATCGACTAAATCAGTAAAATAAAAAGTACGTCTAACGATTAAAACGCAATAATAAACGCCGAAAAACGGAGTTGCTCCGAAATTCGGCGTTTTGTTCTGTTTTAACGATTACAGCGCTTTGCAGGAAAAATCTCTGAATTCGTCGAGGGTCATAGTACCCTTCGTCAAAGCTAGAAATTTGTCGTTGTACTTGTCTATCATATCGCACGATACGCTTATCATATATCTGCACACCTTTTCGCTGACGAGGCTTTCCATAAAAGGCACCACCATTTTAAACGCAACGTATCCGTCGGACATATCCATTTCGAAGCTGCCGTTGAGCATAGACCAGTTTGCCATAATTGCCGCCTGCGCCATATCGGGTATACGCTCGGCAGGCACGTCGAAGGGCATACTCGATTTGAGATACATTACCGAACGCGCGGAATCCACCTTAATATACAGCTTCATAGTAAGATCTTTGCCGACGGCAGAGGTACGCACCACCAACTCGTCTTCTGCCTTTTCGTAACGCCACTGCATATTATCCAGCGCGGAACAAAGCGTACGGTACATAGTGTTGGCTTCGCTTACCTTGCGCGCCTCCGCCTTCTGCTTATCCGTCAACGCTTCCGACTGTTGACCTTTCGTTAAATTACGGCTCATTTTTTTTTCTTCGTTCATTGCGACGTTTCCTTCCTTTATATATTGCTACAAGTTTACCACATTTAACAAGTATTTGCAATATCATTACGCGCGTACGACAAAAAATACCTTTATACCGTTTGATTTAAAAACGTTTTTGTGCTATACTTCCACTGCACTGTAAAAGAGGTTGAAAAGACACAATGAAAATCAGCAACAAATCATTCGGAGAAGAACGCGCGTTGTACAATCTTTGCAACGCTGCGGTAGAAAACTGTTCGTTCGAAGGAGAAGAAGACGGCGAATCCGCCCTTAAAGAATGTCGCGATTTTTCGGTGGAAAACTGCGATTTCCGCCTGCGCTATCCTCTGTGGCACGGCAAAAATTTTACCGTTGCAAACAGCCGCATGTACGACACTTGCCGCGCGGCGCTATGGTACGACGAAAAGGCGCTTTTAAAGAATTGCGAACTTCACGGAATAAAAGCCGTAAGAGAGTGTTCCGACGTTACGTTAAACGACTGCGACGTAATCTCGCCGGAATTCGGTTGGAAATGCAACGGCGTAACGGTGAACGGAGGAAAATTCACTTCGGAATACTTTATGCTTATGTCAAGCGGAATTACTCTTGACGGAGTAGACTTTAAAGGTAAGTATTCCTTCCAGTACACGCGCAACGTAGTAATAGAAAATTGCGTCCTCGATACGAAAGACGCTTTTTGGCACGCAAGCAACGTCACGGTAAAAAACTCCGTCGTAAAAGGAGAATACCTTGCCTGGTATTCGGATAATCTGACGTTTGTCAACTGCAAAATCAGCGGCACGCAACCGCTGTGTTATTGCAAAAATCTTAAACTTGTCAACTGCACGATGACGGACTGCGACTTGTCTTTCGAATACTCCGACGTGGACGCGGACATAAACGGAAAAATAGATTCCGTCAAAAATCCCCGTTCGGGCAAAATTACCGCCGACGAAATAGGCGAAATAATTACGGAAGATTCCATAATGAGCAGCGACTGCGTAATCAAAAAGCGCAAGTAAGCCGACAAAGCTTTTACGTATATACTAAAAACCTCCGTTTTGGGAAACACTCGAAACGGAGGTTTTTTATATGAAATGTAACGGATGCGATAACACGATAGACCCCAATGATTACTGCATATGCACCAAATGCCGTCAAAAAGTCTGCTCCGACTGCGCGCAGAAAAATTCTTACGTCTGCGCGGAGTGCGGCGGAGATTTGGCATATTTGTCCTAGCCATACAGTATTCAGAACGGATTACAGCATATCGGCAAGATTTGCGACGTCGCCCGCTCCCAACACAAGAACGAGGTCGTCTTTTTTCGCATTGCTTAAAATCCATCGGCGCGCCTGTTCGAAATTTTCCGAATAGCAGGCGTCAATGCCCGTCGACACGGCGCGCTTTGCAAGCGCTTGCGACGTAACGCCTTCGACGGGAGCTTCCCTTGCCGAATAAATCGGCAAATACGCAACAAGGTCCGCCCGAGCAAAACACGAAACGAATTCGTCGAAAAACGCCTGCGTGCGCGTGTAGGTGTGCGGTTGAAAAACGCACAGCACTTTTCCTTTGCAAACGCTCTTTGCAGTTTCAACTGCGCAGGCAATTTCCGTAGGATGATGCGCGTAATCGCAAACGATACGGCAGCTGCCTTCCCGTTCCGTCCACCGTCTGTCTACTCCTTTAAAAGCGCTCAGCGCCTCGACGCACCGATTAATGTTTAGTCCGAGTTGTTCGCCGACGGTTAATGCAATTAACGCATTGACGGCATTATGCCGCCCCAACACGCTTAATTCGAGACGCTTTCGCGCTCCGTCGATATTCAAATCCAACGCGGTTTTGCCGTCGGCAGAACGGATAACGCAAGGGATTTCTTCGTCGTAAAAAACGGACTTCTGCCCCGAAAGCAACGCGGCGAGTTTTTTCGGCAAAATCACTGCGCCGAAATTCGACGTACGGCAGAAGAATTCGGAAAAGGCGCGCAATACGTCGCGCTCGTTTGCGTAGCAGTCGGGATGATCGTACTCGACGTTGGTACACACGGTAAGCGTGGGAGAAAGGTTCAAAAAGCTCCTGTTGTACTCGCACGCTTCGGCGACGGCGACGTTACGTCCGAAGTACATATTTTCTCCGCGATAAACTCCTCCTATAAACGCGGCGTGGTCTACGTTGCAGTATGTAAGCAATTCGTGTATCATTGCCGTGACGGTGGTCTTGCCGTGCGCGCCGCAAACGGCGATACGCGTATCGAACGAATTGAAAATTACGCCCAACAGCTCCTCGCGCAGAATAACGGGTATGCCGCGTTTTACCGCTTCGGCCACCTCCGCGTTGTCTGTCGGTACGGCGGACGTACGCACGACAAGCTCCGCCTGCCCCACGTTTAACGCGTCGTGTCCTATGTATATTTTCGCTCCTTGTATGCAAAGCGCTTGCGTTCGGTCGTTTGCGGTACGGTCGCTCCCCGAAACGCACCGTCCCGTCCTGAGCAAATACTCCGCAAGACCGCTCATTCCTATACCGCCCGCGCCGACGAAATGCACGCGCGCGGGAACGTCCTCTATTTTCATACTTTACTATATGAAAACGACTTCAAAAAAGTGTAAACCGTCAAAATGCAAAACAATAAAAAACTCGACGCTCCGACGGCATTATGCGAGTGTGTTCTCCGTCAAAGCGCGTTTGACGTACGCGAATAACTTACAACACGCAAAATTGCGTCGATATTTATGACACGTTCGAGGAATAAACACCGCCGCTCTATTGCGGAATTAAACGCAGTAAGCGTAACTGCGCGTCACTACAATGCCTCAAACTAAGTTTGACTTCGCTTTTTGGCAACTCGACGAAACGTATTGCAAAACGGCGATAAGCAAAACGGTTCGACGAATTGACGCCGAACCGTTTTTGATTCGATATAAAATAACCGCTTTAAAGTTTTTGCCGAAATTCCTCTGCCTTACGCAAAGATTTCTACGGTTTTTGCACGCAGCTGAGATTTCAACGCGTCGCTCTCGAACACAGTCGTCGGCGCGCTCAACTCGATGGTGATAATCGCTCCGTCGCGCGTAATCGTAGCTCCCGATACCGTCATACCGTCAAAAGCTTTAACGTATTGCATACTGTTGAAATCGTCCGCAGTAATTACTATTTTGGAAAACGCCGTTGCCGATTCGATTCTTATTACGGTATCTTTGTAAAATCTTGCGGAAATAGCCGCCGCTGTGTGAATTTGCGAACCGCTGTTTAAATTGGTCAAAGCAATGCCCTGACCTTCGTAGGATTTCTGCGAATCGCTCGAACTTGTAGGTGCCATATTGGATAACGTCAGAGTTGCCAACGCCGTTCCGCTTGCAGGCGGATTCGTCGTCGTACCGCTGCCGGAACCCGTTCCCGAGCCGCTGCCCGAAGGCGCAGTAATGGTAACGTTTGCAGGAAGCAGACGCGCTATGTATTGCGAAATATCTATCGCGTAATTGCCCTTGCTGTCGTTGATATAATAGTCGGAGTTGGAACTGATCGTAGCATAGTCGCCGTGAGAGGACAGCATAAAGTTTTTGCCGCTGAATACGCCCACAAGCATATTGTCCTGACCTACGGAGTAAACCGTAGAGGGAGTAGTCGTAAGAGTTATCTTCGTCTTTGTGTTGGCGGACGTACCCGTGTTGTCTTCCAAAGTGATATAGCGTTTGCTTCCGCCGCTAGCAGTCAACGCGATATAAAAACCGCCGCTTGCCGTTTCTACGTTTACGACGGCCGCTTGCGCAACGGTTTCCGTTGTCGCAAGGAAATTGCCGTCCATCGCGCCCGTAGCGTAAACCACCTTAGAAAGCGATCCCTGATACATCGCCATTACGTAGTTAACCCCTGCGGAGGGAGAAGAAACAGCGTTGTTCTGTACCTGTTCGAGCAAGGACGCCGTCGGCGTTTCCGATCCGCCCCCCCCTGTTCCTGTTCCGGGAGTTTCGGTGCCTGTGCCTGTTCCGGTACCTGTACCCGTTCCCGTACCTGTTCCGCTACCAGCAACTTCTACGCGGCAGATTTTGGAAACGGAACAAACCGTTCCGTCGGGCATCTTTACTTCGTTGCCCTTTTCGTCTACGAGAGTTCCCTGTATAATATAGGTGATCGCAGCGGTAACGTTTGACGGAACGTTAATCGTCACGCTTTTGCCGTCGACGGACTTTTCCCCTACCGTAACTTCGGTAGTTTCGCTGACGGTCCATTTTATATCGCGGACGACGGAATTATCCTTTACGTCGATAGCTTCGACGTACGCTGCTACGGTATAGGACGAATTCGTCACGTCGGCGATTTTGTTCTTTTCCTTTTGCAGTTCTTCCTGCAACAACGTCAACGTAAATTCGTCGACGGTTTCGTTGCATGCCGCAAGCAACGATGTGCACGCGACGCAAACGAACACTACAAGAATAAGTAACGAAATTTTTTTCTTCATCATACGCTCCTTATATGTTTTTTTCTTTATTTTATCACGTATCGAATACATTTTCAATAATTTGCGAAAAAAATATGAAACAAAGATTTGTCGGACGAATACCCAAAAGAAAATTTCGCTGCATTTAGGAAATCAACGTAGAAGAATTCGCGCAATTTAATCTTACAGCAATTTTTTTTAATTATCTATTCTGCCGCATTTTTTCGGTAAGTTATATTCGACTTTTGGATGCGCCGTAAATTCACCGTCAACCATACCGTAAACTTACCGTCAACCGAATCGTCAACCAAAATATAACAAAATGCCGACGTGTTTATTCGAGGTTAACGGGCAAGCGACGCTTTATGCCGATGAGCGACAACTATTAAATAAAGCCCGTATAACGCGCTCATAATGCCGCTAAACCTTGCAGGTTCGATTACCGTATAGCTAACCAAACGATAGAAAGTAGCAAAAAACTCTTGACATAAGATTTCGCTTGCGATACAATTAACTTGAAAGTTAATTACTTTTAATTTAGTTATTTGCGGAGACGATTATGTTCATCGGTAGAGAAAACGAGATTAAAGACTTAAACGAATTGTATTTTGAAGATAAATTTCAGTTGTTTATTCTTTACGGACGTAGGCGCGTAGGAAAAACGACCCTTTTGAATGAGTTTTGTAAAGATAAAGACAATATCTTCTATTCTGCCGAGCAAAGCAATAATAAATTAAATCTCGAAAAAT
>JAMPAB010000061.1 GCA_023667435.1 Corallococcus sp.
TGCGGAATTTCGATATCGAAAGCTTCGGAAAGTTCGCATACTAAGGTAACTATGTCCAAACTGTCGAGAATCGCGGCGTCGATAATATCCGTACGGGTGGCAAAATCGTCTATTTCGGGATGTAAATCTTCCAATATTTCAATAATTTTTTCCATAAATTTTCTCCTTAGTTTTCTCGCGGTCTATCTTACCGTTTCTGTTTAGATCTATTTCTTTAAGCGGCACTACTTTGCCGGGCACCATATAAAAAGGCAATTTTGTCTTCAAATCCAATATCGTTTGCGCGACGATATTTTGCGGATGTTCTTTCGACGGAACAATCGACAATACGATTTTTTTTGCATCGTTATCGTAAATACATACGGACATATCGACATACGGAAGCGAGTTGGCGTAATGTTCTATTTCCTGCAATTCGATACGGTAGCCCATATGCTTTATCTGAAAATCTTTGCGCGTTACAAACACGATATTGCCTTCTTCGTCGTATTTCGCGTAATCGCCCGTATGCAATACTCCGTTTACGAAAGTTTGCGCGTTGCGCTCGACGTCGTTAACGTAACCGAGCGCGATCTGTTCGGATTCGACTAAGATCTCGCCGTCGCCGCTTAGATACACGTCGTTATTTTTCAAAGGTTTTCCGAGCGGCAACGGTTTGTTTTCATCAAGAAGATTTCCGTCGGGTATTGCGTAATACAGCACGACTCCGGCCGTTTCCGTCGAACCGTACAAATTAGCGTAACGAACGTCGGGCAGATTTTCCAAAAAATAATTTATATATTTGGTAGGAAAAACTTCGCCCACAAAGAAAACGCGCCGCAAGGTTTCGGGTTTTATTTGCTTTAATACTTTTAATCTTGCCCAAATAATGAAAGCGGAAGGCACCCACGAAGCGAAAGTAATTTTGTTGGAATTTAAATATTTAATCAGTTCTCCGGGAAACGAAAACAACTCTTTATGCAAAACGTGAAGAGTACACCCCAGATACAAAGAGAGATAAACGTCCTTCGCGCTTGCATCGAACATAAACGGACTTTGATTTGCAATTACTTCGTTTTCGTCGATATTAAACGTTTCTGCAAAATTTCGAACAAACGCGATCATACTTCGAGGAGATTTGATTACGCCCTTCGGCGTTCCCGTCGAACCGGAAGTAAATATAACGTACAAAATATCCTGCGTTTTGTCGATAAGTTCCAGTTGACTGCGAATCAGTTCGAGCTTTTGCTCGGTAGTTTCGCCGTCAACGGGAACGTAAAAATTATCGGAATAAATTACTGACAAAAATTCCAAAACCGTATTGGCGGAGCGATCGACCTTGACAATTACGGGTTGATGCTTGAAATCGTAACGCATCGCGCGGGTTTTGACAATATCGTAGGCTTCTTTGAAAGTGATTTTGTTATCTTTGTCTACCAAAAACAGTTTATTGGGTCTATTTTCCGCATGAAATTTTAATAATTCGATAAAATTCATGTTACTCATTTGTATTTCCTTTATACATTTAATCTTACGTGAGACGTAACGGCGACACGGTTGTTATACGACCGCAAACAATATTGTTTGCAATATATAATTATCGACGTGATGCGTTAGCAGGTTCGACTGCTGTATGGCTAATCGTCGCCCGTATGCTATTATAAACGGGGGGGGGCGTAAATGTCAAACGAATTACGCTATTGAAGACGGACTTAAAATTATTAAGAGATAATTTGTCGACGGGAATCGAATAAGAAGAAAAAATCGAAGAAATGGAGCAATAAAAATAGCCTTGCCGACAACGACAAGGCTATTTCCGACTTAAAGGTTCAACCTTTACCGTCGTTGGTGCGGCTGACAGGACTTGAACCTGCACGGTTTCCCATATGAACCTGAATCATACGTGTCTGCCAATTTCACCACAGCCGCAAATAAGAAACAAGAAGCGAGCTAGCAAGAACGGAACGAACTAAGTACGTATACGTGTCTGCACGAGCCGAGCGACGAAGTCGCGAACGCCCTCGCGCTAGCCGCGAGTATTTCACCACAGCCGCAAATAAGAAACAAGAAGCGAGCTAGCAAGAACGGAACGAACTAAGTACGTATACGTGTCTGCACGAGCCGAGCGACGAAGTCGCGAACGCCCTCGCGCTAGCCGCGAGTATTTCACCACAGCCGCAAATGCGAGTATTTAGATTATAATGTATTTTCAGTGTTTTCGCAAGCGTTTTAACCGTTTTTACCCAAATATATCCGTAATTCGGTAAATATCGGCGACGTTTTGTAATAAACTGTCGTATAAACGGCGCGGAGAATGATATGCGAAAGTTTGTCGGAGTTATCGACAGCGGAGTAGGCGGTCTTACGGTATTGCAAAAGTTACAAGCAGGCAACAGCTGCAACTTTACTTACGTTGCGGATCACGCTTTTTGTCCGTACGGCACGAAAATCGACGAAATCATATTTTCGCGCGCCGTTAGAATTATCGACTGTCTTTGCAGGGACGGAGCTTACGCGGTTGCGCTTGCCTGCAATACGCTGTCCGTATTTGCCGCGAGATTACGGGCGTTATTCGATATCCCCGTTTACGACGTGATCGCGCCCACGTGCGATACCGTAATTAAAACTACTTCAAGCAAAAGAGTGGCGTTGCTTGCGACCGACGCTACGGTGAGAAGCAATGCATATCCCGAAATTTTGTCTCAGAGCGGAATTTCCGTCGTAAGCTTTAGGTGCAGCGGTTTTGTTCCTTTTATCGAGCGCGGAGATATCGACAGTCAGTCGTGCCGCGAAGCGGTTTACGAGCGGTTAAACGCTTTGCCGCAATCTTGCGTAGATACCGTTATTTTAGGTTGTACTCATTTCCCATTGCTAGAAAATCAAATATCTTTGTATTGCGGCGGAGCAAAGATAGTAGAGTGCGGTTGCGGTGAGCTTCGCTTCGAAGATTGCGACAATCCCTCGACGGAATTTCTTACAACAGGCGATGCGGTTCGCGCTACCCGCGCCGCAAAATGGTACGGAAACGTAAATTTTCAACACGCGGAAATTTAGCGCGCATTGTTCTTTTCTATTGCGGATTTAAGTAAGAGTTTGTCTAAAACGCGCGTTTGCCGCAGAATGCCTACGATTATTCCGTTTATTGCGGTATTCAAAAGAGTAAACGGCAGTCTTGTCAGAAGATATACCCAAAAGCTTTTCTTTATGCCGCTTTTTTCCATTGTAAAAAATTGCCACAGTCCTACTGGCGAAGGATCCGCGCCTACTATGTATTGCAGCCAAAACCCGAATGTATTCAGACATACCGAACACACGGCGAAAAATACGCTTAGCGATATAATCAGTTTGAGTATTTCGTTTGTTTTTAATTTGTATACAAGCGCGGGAATAACGCCTGCGATCGCGCAGGACAATCCCACAAACCAGTTGTACGCGCCCCCTATAGGGAAAACGAGATGTCCTATCAAATCGCCTAAAAAGCCTACCGCAGCGGCAGGCAGCGCGCCCAAGTATATTCCCGCAAGAAAAGCGATAACCACAGTAAAAGACACTGCGTTGTTTTGCGTAACGGGAATGGTGGCGATATTCGACACGACGGATAACGCGCAGAACATTGCCGTCAACGCCAGTTTGTAGGTTTTATTCATAAAAAAACTCCTTTTGCATCTAATCGCAAAAGCAGTCCGCGTGTGAAAAAAAATATTCACGGTTAAACGTCGGTTACGCAAATGAAACGGAAATGACGCGGTTGCAACGGACCAAACGGACGCACCGCAGAACAAATGAGCTCTTTCGTTCGCGTTCTGTCCCCATCGAGATTTACGGTTGTTTTTCGCGCGGCGCGTTGCCGTTGCGGATAAATTTGCCCGAAAACACTTCGACTTTGTACGCGACACTTTACGCGCGCCGTCAATTTTGCTGTAAACAGTATATCCGTTTTTGCGCGCTGTGTAAAGCGAAATGATTACCGCTGCGAAAAAAATTGCGTAGACGCAAGCGTATTTCCCCGTCGGCCTCGCGAATAAATTTTAGCAGGCGTCGCAAACTACAAATATGTTAATAATATTTCTCAGAGCCATAATACTGTTTGCGGTGCTTTTGTTCGCAATACGCCTTATGGGTAAGCGTCAGATAGGCGAAATGGAACCGTTCGAGCTGGTAATTACGTTGGTAATTTCCGAGCTTGCGTGCATACCTATGTCCGACAGGTCCATTCCCATAACCTTTGGAATCGTTGCCATTTTGACCATGTTCGTCATTCATCAGATTATTCTGTTGTTATCTCATAGCGACAAGTTGCAGGGAATAATAAACGGTAAACCGGTAATGGTAATAAACAACGGAAATATAGATGTCAACGCGCTTAAAAATCTGAATATGCACGTAAACGATTTGCTGCAAGCCATGCGCGCCGCCGAGTATTTTTCGTTGGAAGAAATCACTTACGGAATAATGGAAACGAACGGACAGTTAACGGTTGTTGCAAACAAACAAATGGAAGATAAACAGCAAACGCTGCCTGTGCCCGTCATACTGGAAGGAAAGTGGAACGACGAAAATATCGACGGCAACGGACTCAGTAAAAACGATTTGCAGCATCTGTTGACGCAAGAACGTTTGAAAGTTAAAAACGTCGTTTTGCTTGCCATCGACGAAAATAACCGTATGACTTTGCAAACGCGCAAAAGTTCCGTAATATTCAAAGACGTGGAGGTAATCCGACAATGACGAAAAATATTTGGGCGGGACTTGTAGCGTTGGTACTGGTAATAACTTGCGGCGTGTTAGAGGTAGTATTGTTAAGCAGGGAATACGAAAAGCTGAGCGCTTACTGCGGCGAAATAATGGCGAAGTGCGACGAAGAAACCGTCACCGTCGAAGACTACGAAAAATTTCGGGAAAGTTGGGTTCGTTTGCGCGAAACAAGCGAACTGTTGCTTCCGCATTTGGACGTTTACGAAATCAATCTGCGTTTTGCCGAAGGTCAGGCGTACGTCGAACAGCGGGACTACGACAACCTGATGGCGCAATTAACCGTAATAGACGAACTGTTAAAATACGTGCCGCATCTTATGAAACCCAGTTTTAAGCATATTTTGTAACGCGTAGCGTATTACGCGGAAATAAAATGCCCGTTAAAAATCCGAAAAATTTTTAACGGGTATTTTCGTCGTTTGCGACGGACGCAGTTGTATCGGCAAACGGTTTTTGTTTTATTCTGCGTCAGACGGCTCAATACATTACTATCAACTCGTTTTGCGCGTTTTTAAGAGACGCGGTGTAGAACGGTTGATAACACTTTGCGCCGTTTAACGTCATAGATTGAACCGTCGCCTTAGAAAACGTCGTGTCGATTCGTTTCCCGTCTATGTTCAACGCAAACTGTTCGAGCGCGTTTTCCGCCGTTACGCGCGGACTTACTATCAGTTTTCCCGACGAAATAGACAGTCCGTACAAATTTTCCAACTGCGACACGTAGTACCAGCATTTAGGTATGAGATACTTGTTGCAGAGGTCCTTTAACCGCGCCTTCGACGGATTGGCGAGAGGAACAGCGCCTATCGCCTGCGCGTAAGCGTACAGCTTGCTGTCGTTTACGATTTTTTTCTTTACGGTATTGTATTCTATCAGATAGCGTACTTTATCCCGACTTGCCAGTTGAGCCAATTTTTTCAACGTCAAAGCTTTGACGCACAGATTCGTTCCCTCGAATTCCTCCTGCAATACTGTTCCGTTTACCGATTCGATAAATTCTTTCGGCAGATCGTCTCCCACAAGATTGCGATAGTAGGCGTAAGCAAGCGGAAATGCCAGTTTGTCGGAGAATACTTTCAACTGCCCGCTTGCGTCGTAATAGACGGAGGTTTGCTGCGTCTTGTAATTGCCGAGCAGATATTCTTTGACGAACTTGGGGTTCGTATAGCAAATTGCGGCAACTGTCAAACTGTCGACGCGTTTCAGTTTATTTACAAGACAAAACGTATTTTTGTCGTTGATATAGTTAAGATAGGTCGATACCAGACTTTCGCGTACTATAGGCGACGATTCGGGCGCGGTTTCGGAGGAGGCAAGCGCAACCTTTACGGCGCAGGCCGTTGCGAAACATACGGCGAGACAGGTTCCCGCGTCTGCGTTTCCCGACAGTTTGTACCGCAACTTTTCTTCGTTACACTCCAATGCGTTCGTGGTCTAACTTTCGATTTTACC
>JAMPAB010000062.1 GCA_023667435.1 Corallococcus sp.
TCTCGGTACAGCTTTCTTATCTTACTACATACATACTTTTATGTCAACTGTTTTTTTGACAAAAAACTTAAAATTTATATCGAAAGCGCTTGCATTATCCGCTATATCGACAGTATCGTTTTGTACGTAAAACCGATGTATACGCGTAAAATAACGTTGACATAATTGCCGAAAAATTTTATAATTTAAAGCGTTAAAAAACGACGGGAAATTTAAACACGAGGTCATATTAAATGAAAATCGACGAGAAATATTTTTACGAAAATTCAATGCAGAAAAATAATATCGACGACGTATTGAACACGGACGAAAAGGTGTTGTGGAGAGGTAAACCCAACGCAAAATCCTACGTGCTTGCCGCAATGCTTAAAATGCTGCCGATTGCAATTATCTGGCTGATATTCGACGGGACGTTTCTGTTCTTTATATTTACGGGAATGTCGCGCGGTCAGATTCCGCTCGGCTTTTTGGCGTTTATAATCCCGTTTTTCCTGCTGCACTTAACGCCCGTATGGATATGGATTGCAAATACGGTTAAAGCGTTTAAAGAAGTAAAAAATTTAGAGTACGCAATAACAGACAGAAGAATTATAATACGCTCGGGAATGATAGGTATCGATTTTAAGTTTATCGACTATTCCGAAATAGATTCGGTAAACGTCAAGGTAGGATTGATCGACAAAATATTTAAAGTCGGAGACATTTACATAAACTCATCGGTAAATTCCGGCGTATTGTGGGACGTTGCAAATCCGTACGGTATAGGCTCGGCGTTGCAAAAAGTGACGCTTGACATAAAAAGCGACATACACTACCCCAACGCCATGCGTCCCGACGACAATCCCGGTTACACGACGAATTATTCGAAAAATCCTTTCGATGACAGAAAATTTTAAACTCCCGTAAATCACGCAGGGGCGTCGCAAATAAGAAAAATTTGCTACGCCCCTTTATTTTTGCGGCAATAATAAGTTCGATTGAGAGGTTTGCCCTAGATATTCGGGATTTTAGTTGCAGAGCTTCACGCTGTTTTTGCGTACGAATTTTATTTGAAATGTATTCCAAGTGACAGCTCTGTTTAATGCGACGACCCGAATAAAACAACTTAATATAAAATACTGCTAACGTGTTGCGTCGAATTTTTACAGAGCTATCGCAAATTAAACGAAGTTGACGATGCGACGGCATATTTTAATAAACGTCTAAGTCAATATATTATACTTTTATTTTAACTGCGCCGTTATCGCACTTATTACCCCAGCTGTCGATAAGCTCGTTCTCTTTATAAACGCAAATTATTTCGCAATGATTTGCGCACTTCCCGCACTCAAAGCCGCGCGTTTTGAACTCTATATCTGCGATATCGAATGAAAATGCTTTTTCCTTCCCGCTCTTTTTTGCAAGAACCGCAACGCCGAAAGCTCCCATAAGATGCCCGTTTTCATCAACTATCACTTCGCTTCCGACAGCTTCTTCAAACGCTTTTTTTACTCCGACGTTCTTGCTTACTCCGCCCTGAAAGACTATAGGCGGATTTATTTTTTTACCTTTGCCTATATTATTGAGATAGTTTGTAACTACCGCTTTGCACAGTCCTGCGATAATATCTTCTTTCTTGTGTCCTATCTGCGCTTTATGAACGAGGTCGCTCTCGGCAAAAACCGTACATCTTGCCGCGATAGTTGTAGGCTTTTTAGAAGTTAATGCGATTTCTCCGAAATCCTCGACGGAAACCCCCAACCTATGCGCTTGACTTGACAAAAACGATCCCGTGCCTGCGGCGCACAGCGTATTCATTGCATAGTCTACCACAAAACCGTTTTCGATTATGATGATTTTAGAATCCTGTCCGCCTATTTCAAATATTGTATTGACGTCGGGATGAATCGTCGTCGTACCGATTGCGTGAGCAGTAATTTCGTTTTTTACAACTACGGCGTTAGTCATAACGCCGATAAGTTTTCTTGCGCTTCCCGTAGTGCCGACGGCAACTATTTTAATGTCTTTGCCGTCAAGTTGTTTTTCAATAGCTTTTAACAGTCTTTTAACTGCGCCCATAGGGTCGCCTTCCGTCCATAAATATTCCTTTGCAAGAATATTATTGCTGCTGTCGATAACTACGCCTTTCGTGGATATAGAGCCGATATCAATCCCTAAATAGCACTTCATAATTACTTTTTACTCCTTGCTTCTACCATATCGTAAAACGCCTCGATTCTTGTTTTCACGCCCGTTTCGCTCGTTTGCGAATCGAAACTGAAATGTAAAATAGGTATATTAAAATCGCGGCTTACGTTTTGAAGGATAGGCATCGCGTCTACTTCGGGAGTACAACCGAAAGACTTTACCTGAATTATTCCCGCGCAACCTTCTTTTGCAAATTTAATTGCTTCGGCAACGGTACAGTTGGCCGTCGCACCCAATTCGAACTTTGCATATTTTTTTGCCAATTTCCGTTTCTTTTTATTTTCGCTATGAATGACCGAGCACGTTATATTCATTTGACGGTAAACTTCCATACCGAACTTTGCCAATTCCTTTTCCATAAAATAATTAGAAAAAGGCTCCTGCACGGTGAAGTAATCTCCGACAAAGCCGACCTTAATTGTTTTAGCAGGTTTGTCAATCGGTATTGCGTTAAGCTTTTTCCAATACTCTCTTTTAAGTTTTTTCAATTCTTTGCCGTCGGAAAGATTTTCAAGTTTTTTAAGAAATTCTTTATATGTGGCGTCAAATTCTCCATCGTTTATTTCAAACCCTACATTACGGCGGATATAATCTTCGAATTTATCCAATGTTTCGAAAATTTTAAGCATAACGGGGATTGCCAATCCTACCTTTACAATCGACATTTCGGGGTTGACTTTTCTGAAATTTTCAAAGACGGATTGACGGGAACGCCAATTAACCGCCGCCATGTCGAAAAATTCGAATTCGTATCCCAAATCGCGCAGAATAGTAGCATTAAGCTCGCCGTAATAATTCAGTCTGCAACCGCCGTAGATTTGCATAAGACAGTTTGCGCCGAGCTCAAGAGCTTCGAGATAACAACCCATAGAATATTTAAACGGCGAGCAGACGTAGTCGGGGCTGTATTTACTTCCGAGTTCAAGCGTCTTTTTGCTAATAGGCGGGGGAATGAGATACTTAACCTCAAATCCTTTTTCGCATACATATTTAAAAGCATAAGCGTAGTTCGCCATATGCGGAAAACACGCAACTACATTATTATTTATCATTTTCTTTCCTTCTTGAGTTGAATTATATCGACGAAACTTTCGATGCGCGTTTCCATACCTGCCGAAGCGTCCTGAGAATCAACGGTTAAAGTCATAATGGGCTTATTTTTGTATGTTCTGACTATAAATTCGTTTACCATACTGTCAGTACCGCAAGGGAACGTAGTTAATAAAATTATGCCGTCCACCTTATCTTTCAAGAGTTGTATCGCGCCCACGAGATGACGGTTATACGCCCACGGCATATTGCCGGAAACCTCGTGAGAGGCGCGTATGCATCTCATCTCGTCAAAATATTCGGCGATTATCGGTTCGCAACCGAGAGATTTAATCATATTTACAACGGGTTCGCCGACATATTTGTCGCCCACGTTATACGCATGTGCCACGAGTAGAATTTTGGGTTTTCCGCTTTCACTTAAAATTCTCTCCTGATTCTCCGCTCTGAACATTTCATAGTATTGCTGCGCCTGTTTTGCCATAAGGTAAGCATACTTTCTTTGGGAACGCTTTATCTTTAAAAATTTTCCCATCTTATTGACGGCTTTGCGTTCACGGTAAATTTTTTTGTCTCCGACGTCATAAAATAGCAATTTTACGTTTCTTCCGCGAAAGACATTACTCACCAAATCGGTCTGCGCCAAAAATTTAGTACACATTTCGTATCCGCGATGAAAAGCAACGCGCGGAATAAAAATATAGTCGCACTTGCCTATAAGCCAATCTATATGTCCTAGCAATAGTTTTGTAGGCAAACAGGCTTCATCTATAGCTAAATTCTCGCCGCTCGTCAGTATTTCTTTATTCGTTTCCGGACTTATGATATAATCTACGCCTATTTCATTAAAATACGTTGTCCAGAATTTTTCGTTTTTGAAGTATAAAAGCGCTCTCGGTATTCCTATAATCATAATTTAATTTACATAAACGCGGTCGCTATTGCGTACGGTTTCACGCGCTACACATCGTACCTCCGCCATATATGCGGATATAAAATCCGTTTTTACTTTTTCAAATTTTTCACAGTAGTACATATTTTTGCAAATAACAGTCCGAAATATACGGGTGTGAAATATCGAAATCGACTCCGACGGTTCATCGTCAAGTCAGTCGAAAGCGTCATTATTCAGCTTCCGACATTTTGAAACTATTTCATTAACCCTTAACAGGGCGACTGACTCAACCGCCCCTACCGTTGTATATATAAGTTTACGCAATGTTACCAATCTTCTGAAACGTCGGTTTTTATATCCGTATAAAAATTTTTATATTTTTCTTTGAATTTTTCGGCGGAACTGCGTTCGTTGCGCGCTTCCGCTTCCTCTATATTCATTCCGTCGTCGTCCATAAGTTCAGACTTGCGCATAAGTTCGTACATCGTAGATTTAGTTTTCATAATTTGCCTTTTACGAAAATACAACCCGAAAACGGGTCGTATTTATTATCAGTCGTCGGATACCATTTCTTCCGTTTCGACTTGTTCCGACGTTTGTACGGAAGTATCCGACGTTTGATTTTCGTTAGTTACAACGGTTTCGTATGCTCCGTTGGCAACGTCAACGGCAAGCTGCTTTTTGCTGCGACGCGATTGACGTAAATTCGCGGGATCGATTTCGCCTGCTTTGGTCAAAGCCCATTTGGTAAGTACGGGTCCCACAAGTTCGTAAATCATAACGGCGCACATAGTAATGGTAACGATTTTTTTGCCGATATCGGGCATACCCGCTTTTTCGAATTCCTTGTAACACATATGAGCCATACCTATGGCTACGCCCGCCTGCGGAAACAACGTTATACCGAGATACCTGCGGACGTTTTTGTCGCTCTTTGTAATAGCCGCTCCCGCCACCGTACCGAAATATTTGCCGCAACAGCGCGCTACAATATAGATCAGAATGCACACTAAAACAATCGGGTCTTCGAAGAACATTTTAAGGTCAAGTTCCGCGCCCGACAGTATAAAGAACAGCATCAAAACGACGGGCGTCCATCTGTCCGTTCCTTCCATCATCTGCGGAGCTTCTTTACGCATATTGACAAAGGTTGCGCCCGCCATCATACATACAAGCAAGTCCGACAAAGCGAAAG
>JAMPAB010000063.1 GCA_023667435.1 Corallococcus sp.
AAATCGTTGATATGGTGCGCGTCGCCGTGGTTGCGGCTCGTCGTAGAGAGAACCAGCCCGTTATCGTCAATGACTGCCGCGCCGTACATGATTTCGTGTTTGCCGTCGTTGTCGAAGTCAACTGCGCCGAGCGAATGGTTGCCTTGGTCGTATGCCGTCATAGTGCCGATTGCGTGCGGACGCGTTTCGGGGTTGTAATTATAACGGTCGTCGCCGTACCAAACTACGTTATTACCGATAACAATACCCTCGCGCACGTCGCTTGCACCGTCGTCGCCGCCGACCCAATTATTCTCGGACAGCCAAAGCTGATTTAAATTTTCGCCGTCCCAATCGTAGGCGGTAAGATAAACGTAGGAATACAATCCGCGGGTCATTATTGCGGAAGGGTGTTCGCCGTCGAGGTAGGCAACCGTTCCCAAAAATCTTTCGCTGCGGTTGCCGCAATAATCGCCCCAACGGGGTAAGCCTTCGTCCCTGCCGCCCGTCCACTTAGGCGGAATATTCCAATCCGCCTCGTAACCGATCGTCTGCATCGCCATACCCGTTTCGCCGTTGAACACGGTCAGAAGCTCGGGTCCCGACCAACAGCCAAAATCGGGATTGCCGTAGTAGCGTGAGTTGTCTATGTCCTTCACGTCGTATAAAGTGCGACTTCCCGTGTGCGTTTCGTAATCCCAATTAAACTCTGCGTATTTTCCGCTACCGACCTCGCTGACGTAGTGCTTTACGCTTTTATCGTTTTGGTCAACCGTATATACGCCGGGAGCGGTTTTCATAATCATTTCCGCTTTGCCGTCGCCGTCAAAGTCGTAAACGAGTATGGGGTTATAGTGAGTGCCGGCGCAGATATTTCTGCCGCCGTTGACTTCCCACATAATTCTGTTTTCGCCCGTTTGCCAGTTCACGTCTATGCCGCGGATAATAATAGGGCTTGAATAACCGGGCCAACTGTGTTGGGTGGAGCCGTAGAACAAAACGACTAATTCGTATTCGCCGTCGCCGTCCAAATCGCCGCACATAATATCGTCAACGCCGTATTTCCATTTTACGGGCTGACCGTCATCGCCTATTTTGTCTGTTAAAATTATATCGCCGTTCTCATCGGTTGCGATATCCGTTTCGTATTGCGGCACTCTATTTCCGTCCGCGTCCTCGGACATTAACTGTTCCTCTTTGCCCGTGTCGGGGTTCGTAACCATTATGGGAATTTTTTCGCCGTTTTCGTCAAGTTTAAACGTGCTTTCGCAAGCCTGCTGAATATCGTCCTCGGGCATATCGAACAGAATATCGACGTAACCCGATCCGCCTTTTGTGGAATTTAAAGTTTTTACGGGCTTATTTATCTTTTTTACGGCGGGGTCGTTGGGGTTCGCGCCTGCGGGGACTACCTGATAGGTTGCGTCTTGCGGCGGATTATCGTAATCGTTCCATTGAGTTGCGTCGTGCGGTCCTGTCGTATGTATCTTAACGCCGTTGCGGTAAACGTCAAACGCTTGGTCTTCCATACTTTCATAGCCCAAAAGCCGCCAGCTTAAATAAGTATTATCCCAACCGCCGTTTACAGCAACAAGACCTCTGTCAAGATTCTCCATTTGTTTTACAAGCGGCGACTCGAACGGAACAATCGGGTCTTCCCTGTTCGAACAAGATTTAGCTATCAGAATAGTCGATATCACGACGACAACGGCGATAAACGCTGCCAAAATCAAAGCAATAATTTTTATCGGCGGTTTTTTCGCCTTTGTTGCAATCGCTCCACCCGAAGAAGTATTTTTTAAAGTTTCGGATTTTTTCGGCTTGCTTTGCGTTGCAGGCTTATCGGTATTTTTAGACGTCGTTGCCGCAACCGTTTTAGCCGTAGCGGTTTTAGTCGCAGTCGCGGACTTCGTAGCGGTTTTCGCCGCAGTAGCCTTAACCGTTGCCGTAGTTTTAGGCGCAGTAGTAGTCTTATGTGTGCTCGAAGGCTTTACAACGGTTTTTGTAGTACTTGCAGGCTTTGTCGCAGTAGTGCTTTTTGCCGTCGTAGTAGTTTTAGCCGCAGTAGCAGGCTTTGTAGCGGTTTTAGTCGTCGTACTTTTGGTTGTAGCCGCCTTATGCGCGCTCGTAGATTTAGCGACGGACTTCGTAGTGCCCGCAGTCTTTGTCGTAGTGTTTTTCGTCGGTTTATCAGCCATAATATCTCCTCCAAAACAATGCTACGTTGAGAAATACGCCGAAAAACGCACTTCTCAATGTTACGAACATCTTTCCATAGAAAAGGGCGAGAGTACGTTTTTGCCTATATGACTTCCTTTTTGTGGATATTAAAATGTTCGCACGACCAATATAGCATATTTCAGATAAAAAAACAAATGATTCTAATGGTTTGCGTAATATCGGAGGCTTCGAATTGATATTTTTAAATATAAAAAGAAAATCCGAACAACTCACTTGTAACAAGTATGGAGTTCGGATTATCGCTTTATATTTGTTACGCTACCCGTATGAGGAAAGCAAAACTATTTTTTATAGGTATTAAGGTGTTCGGATAATTAACGTCGGACTCACCGAAAAAGCGCTCTCCGAAAATTTTCGGAGAGCGCTTGTTTCGATTCGCTTAATCCAAAGCCGCAATGCCGTCAATCGTAACACGGTAAACGTGTTCCAACGCGGGCATTTCGGCGGTAACGTTTAAACTGCCGCCGCGTAAAATATCCGTTACGATCACCGCCTTTTCGTACAATGCGGTAAATCCCAAATTTTGGGCGACGCCCTTTAACGTATGCGCGGCACGGAACGCCTCTTCCAACGAGCCGTTTTTCAGCGCCGTCTGCAAGTCGTTAAAACTGCCGTCTAACGGAAATTTGCGCACAAACCGCAAAACTCTTTCTTCCGTCATAAAGCGACCGAGTACGTCGCGATAGTCCCCGCCGATCGTCTGATACATTTCTTCGATTTGCATAATCTATCCTCTTTTTAACGGTTTTTTATTTTTCTATTATTTCGATCGTGCCGATCGCACTGTCGTACCGTAACTCTTCATTCGAGGCGTTTTTCGGATACATCGTCATAAGCGAAATCCTGCACCGATGAGATACGCCGTTCAGCTTTGCGTCGCATACATATTCGATCGTAGGTTGTTCTTGCGTAGCTTCGTCGATCAACTCGAACAATGCGTTAAGATGCTTCTTCCCGAAACAGGATAACAATTTGGGATCGTGCAAAGGATCGGATACGATGGTATCGACGCCCAACATATCCGCGCCTTCATCCGAAAAAGCAATCGATGAAGGTTCGCGGTAAAGATCGAAGATAATTTCCTTCGTAACGGAAGCGATAAAGCGATATTTTTCGCGTTCGCGTTCCAGTAAATCCAACGTGCGTTGCGATACGGTTAACTCGTTGTGCGAAATGATTTCGCGCGTAATGCGCGCAATGTCTTTTTGGTTGGTTCCTCCTAACGAATTAACGCGCAATTCGTTTCTGATTTTTGCCGAAACCCATTGCAGAACCTTAATTAAAACGGGGTTGAAAGCGCCGCATTTACCCGCCGCAATCATTTCGATTGCTTTGTCGTGATCTACCGCTTTCCCGTCGAAACGCCCGCTCGTCAGTTCGTCGTAAACGTCTGCAAGCGCAACCACCTGTGCGGAAACGGGAATTTCTTCCCCGATCAAACCGTCTGGATAACCGCTTCCGTCGTAACGCTCGTGATGCCAACGGCAGATCTCGCTCGCTACGCGCAACAACGGTTCGTGCGCGTTAAAGGGAATATTGTCCAACATTTCCGCGCCGACTTTGGTGTGCCTTTTCACCGTTTCGAGTTCTTCGGGCGAAAGCGGTTCCTTTTTGTTTAAAATCTTCTCGTCGATACAGATTTTACCGATATCGTGCAATGCCGAAGCGGTAGCGATCATCGAAATATCCTGCGGCGACAGCTGATAAGCGTCCGTCATTTTCAAAAGACTTTGCAGCAAAATTTCCGTCATCGTATAAATATGCAATACGTGCAAACCGCTTTCCCCGTTTCGGAGTTCGACGATATAACTCAAAACGTTGATCATAAGCGACTGTTCTTTCCCTTTTTCGTATATCTGCTCTTCAACGATCCCCATAAGTTTTTTCTGCTTTGCATGCAACATAATGGCGTTCGTAACTCTGCGATGGACGACCGCCGCGTCAAAAGGACGCTGAATATAATCCGTCGCGCCCAATTCGTACGCGCGCCCGATATAAGACGAACCGCTTTCGGAAGAGATCATAATTACGGGAATGTCCTCGATCCATTTATAGCTGTTCATCATTGCCAAAACTTCCAAACCGTCCATCTTCGGCATAACGATATCGAGTAGAACGAGGGATAACTCTACCCCCTGACTGCGGAGAATCCCAACGGCTTCCACGCCGTTTACCGCTTCTAAAATTTCAAACTCCTCGCCGAGCATATCGGCAAGAATGGAACGGTTGATTTCGGAATCGTCTACGATTAAAATTTTCTCTTTCTTTTCGCTCATATGTGACACTCGTCTTTCGTTTATTTTTATGTGATTCTATCATAACATAAAGCCGGTAAAAAATCCAGTGTTTTAAAAAAATTCTATTGGAAATTTCTTGAAAATCGTAATTTCTTTCCGCAAAATAAAAACGCGAATCCGATTCGAATCTGCGTTTGTTTTATACAACATAAATCCGAACTCTATCGCCAATCGGCGCTGTACGGTTCGGATTACTGACAAATGGTACTCCCGACGGGAATCGAACCCATAATTAGCCCTTAGGAGCAAGCGGAAATAAGCGTTGTAGCGTTCAAAACGGCACTTTCAGTGCGTTTTGTGCGTTACGAACGCTTATTTTTTTGTCTGATTTTCATTATTCTCGGTAACTTTTAATATGCGCTCTTTCGTTCGGGTGTAATTCGGGTGTAAATTCAGGGTGTAAAAGTTTATTTGCTTGTTTTGATGAATTATGATTTTACTTTTTTATTACAACTCTATGCGTTATTTTTTTACTTTCACACTTTAC
>JAMPAB010000064.1 GCA_023667435.1 Corallococcus sp.
GTCTTGACAGGTTGCATATTCGTATTGCGTTTGTATTCCGGCGCGGTGCGCGGCTTCGACAAGAAGCATATTTTTCTGCTTGACGTCGCTACGGATGAATAGCCGCTTTTCGTCTTCGGAAAGCGCGTCGTACAACTCGCGCAGCTCCTGTTCTCTTGTCTTTACGGCGAAATACGTTTGCCCCATCGCAATTACTTCTTTGCGCGGATCGCCGTTCATTACGATAAGGTAACAAGCATAGCGCGACAACTTGTAATCTACTTGTTTACGCTTTGCGCCGCTACCGATTTCGACCATTTTGTTGACCTCAACAAAATGGTATTCAACGTCCTGTTGGCTTATCTTGCAAGCGATTTGAGCGGTAGAAATTACCTTTTGAAAATTGCGCCACTCTTTGTATTGTAAAATCTCTTGAAGCTCGCGGGCGTACCAAAACTCGCAACCGTTTTCGTCGGTGTGCTTGATGTCGTCGAATAACTTTCTCTGTTGTGTACTTAATTCGTTCATACGTCAATTATAGCACGTTGAGCGATAAAAAGCAATACCTGCGGTGGATTGACGTTATTTTTTGAGTGTTTACTCCCTTGCGAACGGTAATGACATTCGCGCGATTTTTCAATTTCTTCTTTTCCGTCAAAAGTACCTACCGCCTTGCCCAAAAGAACGCAGATAACTGTTCTGCTTGTTTTGTATTGTCCTTTTGCGCAAATCATCTTGTCGTTTAGCGCATATCGCAGCAAAGCAAAACGGACGCCGAAGCGTCCGTTTTGAGTAATTTGTTTTAGGCAGTTCTTTCACTGAGTTTTTTCAGTCTGCCAGTGTAATTTGTCCACGTTGACGAAGCAATAAAACTATCGTATAATTCATCGGCGACATAGATATTAACACTTGTATCAAATACATTGCTGCTAACAGTCGCGGTTAAATTGATACTTGTCAAGTCGGCAGTAATAATAAACTCTGCATTCGTTATTCCTTTAAAAGCACTTCCTCCCAAAGTAGTTAACGAATGAGAAATCGTAATAGTTCCTCTTACTCCGCTGCAACCGCTAAACGCGCTGGTTTTAATAGTCGCGATATTAGAGTGCAACGTGATGGATTTCAATGATTTACAATTAACAAAGGCACTGCCCTCAATAATAGTTACGCCGACGGGAATAACTAAATCTATATCGAGTGATTCACAATTATAAAATGCGCTATCCCCTATACTGGTCAAACTTTGCGGCAAAGACGAAATCGTCATCTTTTTACAATTATAAAATGCACCTTTTCCTATTGTAGTCAGCGTAGAAGGCAACTCGACTTCCGTCAATGAACTTGTGTAACTGCCAGAGCAATAAAACACGTATCCTTCGATAGTTGTAAGACCTTCCGGCAAAATAACTTTTGTAATACTCTCACTATTTTTAAATGGACTAACACTACCGGAACCGTTTGTACCGCCTTTAAGACCCACTACTTTAACTCCGTCAACGGTTTGAGGAACTGTTACTACGCCTGACAACGTTTCGCCTTCCACGACGCCTGTAATATATCCGTTACTGTCAATAACCCAAATATTTGTACTGGGGGGGGTAGGAGTGGAACCTTCTTCCCACGTGGCGGTAAGCGTTGCGTCGTTCGCGGGCATTGTGTACTTGCTGCCTGCAGCGTAAGTTTCGCTGCCGTCCGTCCAACCTGCAAACTGCTTATCTTGCGGAGCGGTGAGACCCGTCGCGTCGGGGAGAGTAACCTGTTCGTCTGCCGCGCACTGCATAGCCGCAACCTCGCCCGTTGCGCCTTCGCCCGCCGCAAAACTCAACGTAAACAACTGCGTCCACGACGGAACGTACGTTACGCTGCCGACAACTTCTACGACGCCGTTGAGGGGAGACATATCTTCGCCGTCGATTACCCAACCGACGAATCTGTAACCTTCCTTAGCAAATCCGTCGCCGTTTGGCAAAGTTGCCACAGCAACGTTCGACATTACCTTTATAGCTTCGGGAGCGGAACCCGTAACGCCTTCTCCCAGTTCGAACGAAACCGTCCATTCTACGGCAGGATTGCCGAATATGTAATCGGTTCCGTCAACAGTGATTTTTACGTTGATAACATAAATATATTCCATAAAGTCTTCGTTTAAACTTATTACGAGCGCGACGTTGTTATAAGCAACTCCGCCTACGTTAATATTAAGCGAAACGAGATCGTTTGTTTCCGACCATTCGTTATACTCGTACACGCCGACATAAGTTCCTGTAATTTGTCCGAGCGACAAACCGCCCATACCGTCAAACGTCATTACCGTACCGTTCGCTGCCGTGAACGTGCGAACAGCCATTTCGTCAAGTTCGTCGAATGTGCCGTCGTCGTTAAGTTTAACGTAAATCGAAGCGAAACCGTATGTGACCTCTAATACGCCGTTCGTTTTTACATAGCTGTACGTAGACATACCGATTTGCACTTTGTCTGTAAGGTCGGTACGCGTCGTAAGCGACGGAATATCGCTTTCGTTATCATTATTAGTATAAGTTTTGCCGAATACGGCGGTTAACGCTAAGTTACCGTTAACGGTAAGAGTTGCGCCTGTCTTATAGAGCGTGTTTGCCGCGCCGTTTTTCCAACCGAGAAAATCGTAGCCTTCCATCGTGAAGGGATTTGCCGCAAACGTATACGTATCGTTGGCGTAAACGGTTTCGTTTGCAGGAACTTCGCCCTCCGCGCCGTCGGGTTTGGCGTACGTTACGGTATGTGCTCTGCTCCACTTGGCGTAAAGCGTTATGTCTTCCGTAACGGGAGTTGCAAAGTCGAACAACGCGCCGGAAAGAGAACCTACGCGCCAACCGTCGAAACGGTAACCCTCTCTGTTTACTACGCTTGCGTCGGTAGGTTCGGTTGCGGTTGCGTTAAACGCGATTGTCTGACTTGCAGGGGCGGTAACGCCCGTGGACTGCGCGTTTGTGTCGAAAGTTACCGTCACTTCTTCTATTTGCGCCCATTTTGCAGTAAGCTCTACAGATGCGGTAACCGCTTCGTTGAAATCGAACGCCTCAGTCGCTTCGGGAGCGAACCAACCGAGAAATCTGTATCCCGTCCATTTGGGAGTTTCGGGGGGGGCGACAACTTTGTTGCCCGCAAGTACCTGCTGCGACGCGGGAGTTTGAGAACTGCCTTCGTAACCCTGTCCCATTGCAAAGCTTACCGTACACGTCTGCGTTTTGCTAAACGTTGCGGAAACGGGAGCTTTATCTGTCTTTTCGTAAACGATAGTAAATCCGCCTTCGGCATTAAACGTCAACGTTATCGTTTCGGTAGTAGCTAATACCGTTTTAGTGTACGTTGCTACAAGGAACTTGTCCGTCTTGTCTTCCGTCAAAGCGAATTCGTCGGGAGAGTACGCGCCTTCCTGCAAATAGAGGGTTGTACCTTCGATCCGCGCGGAATCGTAATCTGTGTTGTTAAAGGTAATTGCGCCTAAGTAGTAGCCTTGATAGTCGGTAAGAGTTTTGTCGGTGGGAACAAACTTAGTGAACGTTCCCGTATAAGTCGCGCTTAAACGCTTTAAAGTGACGGTCAAAATGTTTCCGTCAACGGTAAATTTAAATTCGTTTATGCCTCCTACCGTAAGCGTTGCTTCGTTACCGTTTACGGTAAGCTCGCCCGACAGGTCGCCCGTTACCGTGTTGCCTTTGACTGCGAAGTTTTTGATTTCCAGCGAAGCGTCTTCGACTACAAGACCTTCTTCGCTTTCCCACGTGCCTTCGAAATCGGTTGCCTGTAAGTTGGATGACCATTGCGCCGTAAACGTGGTATTTTGCGTGATGGCAAGTTGCGTTCCCGGAGCGTATACTTGATTGTCTGCGCTACACAGCCAACCCGTAAGAGTAAATCCGCTGCGCTTTACCCACGCAAAGCCCATCGTACCGGAGGAGCCCAAAGGCAGAGTAAACTTGGATACTTCGTTGTATCTTGCGTCTGCGGGATAGACCTTATCGAATGTTTGAGATTTGCTAACGCCCGATACGTCTAAACCTGCAAGAGTTACCGCAAAAGACTGTCTCCATCTTGCAGTAACGACGGTGTCGCCCGTAAGCGTGACGGTGTCGCCCGTGTTGTAGTCCTGTCCGTTTACGCTCCAACCTGCAAACGCGTAACCTTCGCGCGTGAAATTAGTTGCGGTGTTATAAATAAGCTTGTAGCTAGAGGTAGTTGCCGTAACGACGTAGTCTTCGCCCTGTCCCTCGCCTGCTTTGTAAGTCACTTTGTAACTGACGGACTGAATTTGTTCCCAAACGTAGGTAACGGTAGTATCTTCGTTAGGCATTGAGAACAGCTTGCCGTAGTTGAGGTTTTTGCTTGTTCCGTCTACGTTAAACCCCGTAAGCGTATATCCCGTACGGTCGACAAATTCCGTCAAATCGAGAGCCGTTTCCGCAGGATAGTAGGCGGTATAAGTTGTCGAGCCGCCGTTGGAGTAACCGAAATTTAACGTCAACGCGTGAATTTCGCTTTCGAATACGTAAGAAAGAGTAGCGCCTGTTGCAGCACCGTTTTGAATTGTTATCGTCACTTTGTTGCCTTCGATTTTACCTACGGCAGGAGTAACGATCTTACTGGGAGCGGTAGCGCCTGTGATCGTAAACACGCCGTCCTGCGAAATCGTATACGTGATTTCGTCGTATTCGATGAGCGCGACGTCTCTGTCGACGTTCACAACGTAAACATATCCTTTGCCGTTAGAGTACAACACTAACGTTCCCGCAGTTTTGTTGCCGTTTGCAAGCGTGCCGCTGTGCATGATAACGCCGTTGATTTCGTCGGTGATTGCAGGGGGTACGACGACTGCCTTCCATTGAGCAGTAAAAGTGACCGCTTGAGCGGGCATCGTGTATTCCGCGCCTGCGGCATATTTGGCAGTTCCGTCAGACCAGCCGTCGAATTCGTATCCGTTTTCAGCGGTAA
>JAMPAB010000065.1 GCA_023667435.1 Corallococcus sp.
GCGGAGAGAACAGGATTTGAACCTGCGGAGGCTGTTAACCTCGCACGCTTTCCAACAGCGCTTTTGGGTAAATTTGGGCGTTTTTTGAGGTGAAAAACGGCAAAAAACGGCCCGAAAGTATCGTTATTGAAGCGGTTTAGTGTCAATTTTAGTGTCAAATTTGTCTGTAATTCGGTCCACTTGAGCTTTTTCATATTCTGAAAGAATATGTTCGTAGCGGTCTTTGTGGTCCAGTTTGCTGTGTCCCAACCATTTTGTACGTAAATCATCGGGCACGCCCATGTCTTTCAGCATTGTAGCGTAAGTGTGACGCAAGCAATGTACGTCAATGTCGTACAGTCCGACGTTGTCTAGCAGAATACGAAATTCCTGAGTTATCCGTGAAGGTTTCCATTCAAACAAGAATTCATCGTTATGCTGCATGTTTTCGAGCTTCTTCCGAAGCGGCGGCAAAATAGGTATGGTCCTGTTGGCTTTCTTCGTTTTCAGGTCTACCGTCTGCCGTTTTTCGTTCATTTGGTAACGTACCGTAATCGTTCCGTTTGCAAGGTCCACGTCGGTCCAACGTAAAGCTAACGCTTCGGAACGGCGCAGTCCTGCATACAGATATACATAAATAAGCGTTTCGAACCTGTTGCCGACAACGTATTCCAAAAGTCGCTTGCGTTCGTCGCTGTTCAACGGTCTGCGTTCCTTGTATTCGTGCTTTGTCTTTTCAACGCCCAGCGCCGGGTTGCTTTTTATAAGGCCGACAGCAAACGCTTTTGTAATACATGCTACCAGGATATTGCCGGCGATTTCACGTTGACGCGCAAGATCTATCCAGTTTAACGTTTCTTGCAGCTTATTCGTATCCAGTTGATTTAACCGTATTTTGCCTATATACGGCAACAAATATTTACCGGAAGTGTACGTATACGTTTTCAATGTATTCGGACGTACTTTCGGTTTTTTGTATAAGTCGATCCATTTGGCGTACCATTCGGCGAAAGTCAGGCATTTGCGTACTTCGCGTTTTTTGCCTTTGTATTCGGAAATCGCTTTCTTGCAAGCTTCTTCCTGCGTTCGTCCATATACGGAGTGCTGCCTTCCGTCATCGGTGGTGTATCTTGCCTGATACCTTCCGTCTTTACGCGGTTTGCGGTCTACGGATATTCCTTTTATATTAAGTTTCGTCAAATTAACTCCTTCGGGTTTACATATCTCGTTTCTTTTTACCGAAGAGTAACGTGTAGTCGGGGTATTTTTTTTAGCTTATTTAAGTCGCCTTTTAGGTTGCCCAACAACCAACCCAATGCGTCGCCTACTTTGGCGTGCATTTCTTTTATGTGTTCCAGCGCCGATATATATTCTTCTTGCGTCATATGTTCCGCCCTCCTGATTGCAGTAACATAAGATTACTATAATTCTACCGAGCGCGGAAAACCTAAAATAAACAAGATTATTTTAGGTTGTTGTGATTTTTATAAAAAAGAAGGCCCCCTAATACAAGGGAGCCTGAATTTTAGATGTCAATTGCTCAATGACGGTGCCAACACATGACACTTACCTGGATAATGGCGTTTATATTGAGACTTACTTTTGACACCTATATTCTATCATAGACATAATTTGTTGTCAATATTCCTAAGGCAATTTTTTTTATTTCGGTAAAATAATTTTTTTGCCGTTTTTTCTATCCGTTTTGGGAAAAACAAAGATTTTTTTGAGATATCCTTGTTTTTTCATCATGTCAAATTCATTGGAATAGTTGCCGGTGCGCAATTCGGAATAATATAAATTTGCAAATACGTCCGCTACCTGTATTAGGTGATTATTACAAGAGTCAAAATACTGCACTTCAATATCTTTATGACACAAATCTTCTTCTAAAGACAGTTCTGTGTTTAGATACTCTTGTAATACAGCCTTAGCGTCGGTTCGTTGATTCCGTTCATCAATTTGAATAATGATATCTTCATCGTTTGAAATATAATTGTGTCCTATCAAGTGAATAAGCGCAACTTTGACAGAATAGTTAAACGCTCTGGCGGTATTTTTGTAGAATTTTTTATCAATTGCTTTGTTGTCCAATACAATATAGTAAATTTGCAATTGATTGTCTCTGCAAAAATATTCTACAAATTGTCTTTTTAAGTCCGGTGAAAATTCCGAACCTTTAAGTTCTTTAAATTTACCGTTGAGAAACATTTTGTTGTTTTTGTCCAATTTTTTTAATTCGTCTAAGTGTTGATGAACAAAACGTTTGTATGTTGTTTTTAACGCTCGCGCGCTTTGAGGAATGACTAATGCTATCAAAAAGTAAGGACTGTATTCCGTATATTCCGTTGTCATACTCCCGGATTCGTCAATGAAGATAGATACCATGATAATTTTCCTTTGTGTGAAAATATTTTAGCACAGGAAGTTTTGTTTAGTCAATGCTTTTATTCTATCTTGCAAGGGCCTGAGCGAACCCCAGCACCTGGAACTGGTCGTCGCGCGGAAGTGCTGACACGACTGCCAATAGGTTATTCTGGAACGGCGTTAGATTTGCGTTTGTTTCGATTACCCCGACGTCGTTGCTGCGGCCGAGCAGGTAGTCCGTTGAGACCTCGAAGTAATCGGCAAGTTTAACAATGTATTCGATGCTCGGTTCTGTTCTTCCCAGTTCCCAATTAGAGATACTACCTTTGCCGATTTGTATAATTTTTGCTAATTCTTGTTGTTCTATGCCTTTCTCAAGTCTAAGTTCTTTAATTTTCAACATATTTTTGCCTCATTTTTTCTTAATTGTACTAAAAAATCTAGTTTTTAATGTTGACAAACTAGATTTTGTAATCTATAATCTTTGTGTAATCTAATTTTTCTAGTTTGAAAAATGATTAAAGTCAAAAACAAGTGAGGCAAACGCTTTATGAAACAAGAAAAAAGAGCAATTACAAAAACTTTGGTAATTACATTGCCGTTACGTTTGTTCGGCTGCAAGTATGACGATGACCTGCGTATCGATGTCTACGACAATGGCGAAGTAAATGTTTTTCTGCCTGTGTCGGTGGAAAATTTAAAAGTTACTCCGAACGACTTGGATACTTGCGGTCAATGTGTACTGGACTTTGAAATGAACGAAAAAGATCCAGATAAAGCGTATCGATGTACTACGTTCGGATACAGCGTTTGGGTTGAAAAACCCATTGAATATCTTTTGAAAAAAGAAGAAAGGTAAAACAGATATGGATAAAGATTTGAACAGGGTTTTAA
This sequence comes from Corallococcus sp., assembly GCA_023667435.1. Lineage (GTDB taxonomy): Bacteria > Bacillota > Clostridia > Christensenellales > CAG-314 > Fimimonas. The sequence goes on from JAMPAB010000065.1 coordinate 3,241, forward strand.
TAGACAAGCTTGCAGAGCTTCTGGACGATCCTACCGACGAGAACGTCAAGATTGCCCGTAAGTACATGCATACGCTGTCGTTAATTTACCCGTGTAAATCCTGCTGTAAGTGCAGCGACGTTAAATAAGTCATGCCCATGTCTCACGAGGTAAGCAATCAGACGTTAAACTTGGCTTGTCCGGTTAAGTCTTTTCACGCCATAAAAGGGCAGAACGCATGCGGACGTTTGGCGGTAGCGTCGATCTAAATATTACCGCTCCATTATCCGGGCGTTGGATTTTCTTTTCAAAGAAGGGTTTACGTCAAAAGCGGAAGAACGCCCCTTCCGCATCTCGTAATATAGACGTCCATCGAGTACGTAACTCGAAATAAATATTTAAGTCCCGGCAAACAAAAAAGGAGAAAGTCCGGGCAAAGGAGATCTATTATGGCAATGCTTGGTAAAGCAACAGTAACACTTATCGGCAAAAATGCGGAGTTAAGTAAGTCCACAAAGAAAATGTGCTATCTTTTCGTCAACGGCGAAAGAGACGTAAATTCGAAGTTGTTTCTCAACCCTACCGCATTAACCTATTGGACGGAGCATGAATTTTCGAGTGTAGCATACGGACAATTATTCGAGATTACCTTTGAAGTAGTCGGTGAAAACATTGTTATACGCGAAGCTATTCCGGTAAAGACGACGTAAGTGTGTTTAAGGCGGACAGCAGCGAACTGTCCGCCTTCTTTATTGCGAGGTAATCTATGATAAAGCAAATAAAGACAAAACCGCTGTTCGGCAGACGTCCCCGTAAAATTAACGCTATGTTCTGCGACGGATGCGGCCGACAGATAACGTGTTCGTCGTCCGGCGAATTCGGTAAGGACCTTTGCGAAAAATGTTTTAAGTCGCAGAAGGAGCGCAGCAATGTTTCTAAGACTGACGGACATAAACGGTAACCTTATTTTAATCAATGCGGATAAAGTGGTAGACGTTTCGCTGGAGAAATACAAACAGGATTTCCTTTATACCGTGCATTTGGTTGACGGTTCGTTTGTGTTTGTACGGGAAACGGTATCGGAAATATCTCTGCTTTTGCAGAGTTCGAACAGAGTAATCAAGTAAATGCCGGGTGATTGTTCCCGGACGAGACAACGTAGATCCTTTTCAATTTTTAATTCAACGCGCAAGCGAGGGAAATAAATTTAAAGGAGAAAGTAACAATTATGGCAAACAAGAGAAAATGTAAGGTTCTGAATACCGTTGTGAGCGACGGTAAGAAAATGGGCGTTGTTATCGAGACGCAGAAGGGCGAAACGAAAACCCTGTTGAATCCTCACGGCAAGACGGTTAAATACCGCAACGAGCTGCAGTCGGGAGTACGTCTGACGAACGACGGCGTTTTGAAGAGAGACAGCGACGGCAACTATGTAGGACTTACGCCTACCGAAGCGGCGTTCAGATCCGGTTATATTGCCGCTCAGGCAGACAACGCACGCGCTTACAATGCAGACGAGGGAGGTAGAAAATAATGGCGAACAGATTTAACGCGCACGTGCGCGGCGACAAAGTAAAATGGACCGTTACGGCTATTGCGCTGCTGCTTGTCGGAGTGATCCTTTGCGGCATTATGACAAGTTGGTTTACGGAATGGAATCCGTACTGTTGGTTCGGCCACGAGTACGGGGAGGACGGAG
>JAMPAB010000066.1 GCA_023667435.1 Corallococcus sp.
CCTTTAATTTTAGTCAGCAGTTTCGTGTCGCCGTTAAAAATGGCGGCCGCCAAGCTGTTGCAGTCCATTCCGGAAAGTATACTCAACGCAACCTTACAGCCTACGCCCGATACCGAAATAAGACGGACAAACATAGTCTTTTCTTCTTTCGAGGCAAATCCGAACAAAGCCACTCCGTCCTCTTTCACCTGCAAATAGGCGTATAACTTTTTCGTCTGCCCTTTCTTGCACTCGGCAAGAGTGAAATTAGACGCCGCCATTTCGTATCCGACGCCGTTTACGTCCAAAACAACGTAAGAGCCGAATATATCAGTAATTTCGCCTTGTAAATAATTATACATAATTCACCGTTATTTAATAAAGAATTTATCCGTAAAACCGCCTGTCTGAATGTGGGTCAAAGCTACTGCCAATGCGTCTGCGGCGTCGTCGGGTTTGGGAACCTTTGCCAAATTCAAATAAATGCGAGTCATTTCCTGAATTTGTTTTTTGTCCGCTCTGCCGTAACTCGTCATTGCTTGTTTGATTTGCAGGGGAGTATATTCGTACAACTTACCGCAAGCGTGTACGGAAGCCAAAAGCAATACGCCCCTTGCGTGCGCAACGTTTATACCCGTCGTAATATTCGTGTTAAAAAACAACTCTTCTGCGGCGATTTCGTCGGGTTTATACTTTTCTATCAGTTCGGTAACGCCTTTGTAAATCAAAGCAAGCCTCACGGGGAAGCTTTCTTCTTTCGGCGTTCGTATCACTCCGTAATCGACGACTTCCTTCTTTGTAAAACCGTCGTAATCCAACACGCCGTACCCTACGATCGCAAGACCGGGATCGAATCCTATAACTCTTTTCATAAGTTAAAATTTCCTCGAATAAATGATAAAGCAAATATGCGCAAAAGTCAAGCGTAACCCAAAATTATATACTAAATTAAGCTACGGCAAAAAAACTTTCGGAAATCGCTTGACAAACGGGGGGGGGGATATACTAAAAGAAACATTCTAAGGAGAAAACAATATGAAATATTGTCAGCATTGCGGCGCGGAAATAGCAAACGACGACGCGGTAATTTGCATTAAATGCGGTTGTAATGTCGCAACGGACAAATCAACGCAAAGCGATGAAACGCTGTTGAAAGTAGCAAGAATATTTATGATAATATCCTGTTGTCTCAACGGCGCATATATGTTGTTTGCTTTGATTATGTTCATCCCATTAGCTGCAGTACAAACGTTGTTTCTTATGGCAATAATAAACATAGCAGTCGGCTGCTTGCCGCTTGCCTGGATGATTCCTTTGACGGTTAAAGTATCGAACAAAATCAAAAACCGCCTGCCTATAAGTATTGCCTTGAAAGTATGCACGCTGATTTTCGTAAGCTTAGTTGCGGGGATTTTATTGTTGTGCAGTAACGACGACTAAAAATTCTTTAATATATGCCCGACGCACAAATTTACCGCCGAACAGTCGGCTTGTATAATACTCTGTTCGACGCATCTTACATACCCTGCAAAAGGTCTTTCAACGCGCGCGGTTATTGAATTGGAATATCGATTACCCGTATTAAACCGAAAAAGCGCTCTGCCGTGTTCGTAACGACAGAAGCGCTTATTTAAACTATATTAAGCTGCGCCAACATCCAACAAAATAAACCGAATTTATACGGTTTTGTCCGGCGCGGGAAATATACCGAAAGATCAAAAAATATCAATTCGCTATTCTTCGTCGTCTTCGGGTAACGCAACGTTATGGAAAACGTTCTGAACGTCGTCGTTATCCTCCAAAACTTCTAACATGCGCTGAAATTTAGCAAGATTTTCCCCTTCCAACGTAACCATAGTTTGCGGCAGCCAACTCATTTCGGCGGAAACGAGGTTGAGTCCCTTAGATACGACCGCATCGCGCACGCTCGCAAGCGCCGTTACGTCGCAGGTCATTTCTATCATACCTTCTTCGACGGAAACGTCGTCCGCGCCCGCCTCGATTGCAAGTTCGAATGCGGAGTCTTCGTCAAGATTGATTGTATTTTCCGCAACGACAATACCGCGTCTGTCAAACATATAACTGACGCAGTTGGTCTGTCCCAGACTTCCGCCGTTTTTGTCGAACGCGCATCTTACGTCGCCTGCCGTACGGTTTTTGTTGTCGGTAAGACACTCCACTATTACGGCGCTTCCCCCTATACCGTACCCTTCGTACATTATTTCGAAGTAATCCACAGCAGACAATTCTCCGCTGGCTTTTTTGATACTGCGAGTAATATTGTCGTTAGGCATATTGTTCGCTTTCGCCTTTTGAACTATGTCGTACAATTTACTGTTAGTATCGGGATCGGCGCCGCCTGCCTTAACGGCAACGGCGATTTCACGGCCGATTTTAGTGAATATTTTAGAACGGGCTGCGTCGCCCTTCGCTTTTTTATTTTTAATATTATTCCATTTGCTATGACCGGACATAATTTTACCTCCGTTATTTATTGAGTGTTTTAGCGAAAACTCGGTACATTATTACGCTCCCCGCTACCGCGACGTTAAGCGATTCGAAACTGTTTGCCATAGGCAACGAAACAATAGCGTCGGCGTTTGCCTTAGTATAATCGGACAAACCGTTGCCTTCGTTGCCCAGAACTAAGGCGATTTTATTTCCGAACTCGAAATCGAATACGCTTCCGCCGTTCATATCGCAGGCCACAATTTGCAATTCGTCAAGCTTATCGAATACTTCCGCCAAGCTGTTGCTCTCGCGCAGATTAAGGCAAAAATGCGCAGACATTGCAGAACGCAGCACTTTGGGAGAATAGATATCTACGCAATTGACGGCATATACGTCGCTGAAGCCGCATGCAACCGCCGTACGTAACAATGTACCCACGTTACCGGGATCCTGCAAACCGTCTAAAATCAAACAGTTTCCGCTGCAAAGCGTGCGCGTCTCACTTTTGACCGCAACTGCCAAAACACCCTGACTGTTTACGGTGTCGCACAGTTTTGAAAAAACCTTGTCGGAAACCACAATCTGATTTTCGAACGAAAAACCGTCGGCAGCGCTCTCCTTGACGAAAACGTCGACAATGTCGGCTCCGTACTTAATGGCGTCGCGAACAAGCCGAGCGCCCTCTATTACGTACTTTCCGGATAATCTGCGGTATTTTTTATCTGATAATTTAGATACTTCGACAACTTTAGGATTATTGAACGACGTAATTACCATATTTTCTGCTCCAACACAAAAGGAGCTCTTTTCGAATTAAAAGCTCCTTAGATTGCGTTTTACTTTAAGTTGGCCTTCGCCGTTTCTGCAAGCTTTGCAAAAGTCGTCGCGTCGCTAACGGCAATCTCGGCAAGAGATTTTCTGTTAAGATCGATATTGGCAAGCTTTAAACCGTGTACAAGCTTACTGTAAGATAATCCGTTAGCATGAGCCGCCGCATTGATACGCGCGATCCATAATTGACGCATATCGCGTTTTCTGAGCTTTCTTCCTATATACGCGTAGTTACCGCTCTTCATTACCGCTTCGCGCGCGATACGGTAGTTGGTCGATTTAAGTCCGAAATAACCTTTAGCTGCTCTTAAAATTTTTCTGCGTTTTTTAACTGCGTTTACACCACGTTTAATTCTCATTTTCTAGTCCTCCCTCTTAGTACGGCAACATTCTTTTTACGGTTGCAGCCTTAGTTTCGTCAACGTAAGCAGTGCTACGAAGGTTACGTGTTCTTTTGGTAGTCTTTTTACCGAGTTTGTGATTTTTGTTGCATTGCGCGCGTTTGACTTTACCGCTCTTTAAAACGACAAATCTCTTTTTGGATGCGCTATGTGATTTTTGTTTAGGCATTTATTTGTCCTCCAAATGATTATTTTACTAATTTAACGGGGCAAGAAACATAGAGATATTTCTGCCTTCCGTAACAGGCTGTTTATCTATTTTGGCAACGTCGGAAAGAATTTCGGCGAACTTCTTCATTACCTCTACGCCTTGACTTGCGTACGCCTGCTGTCTGCCGCGCATACGTATCGTAGCCTTAACCTTGTTACCGTCTTTCAAAAACTTCCGCGCAATGTTAGCTTTTGTATTCAAGTCGCCGACGTCTATCGTCATAGAAAGCCATACTTCCTTGATTTCGATAGTTTTTTGATTGCGCTTCATCTCTTTTTCTTTTTTATTTTGCTCGTATTTGTACTTGCTATAATCCATTATCTTACACACAGGCGGAACGGAATTGGGAGAAATTTTTACCAAATCCAACCCGTCTTCGTCGGCGATGCGCTGCGCTTCATAAGCGGAGATAATGCCCAGTTGCTGACCGTTGTTACCGATTAGCCGAATTTCCTTGTCCCTTATCTGGGAGTTGATTTGAAGCTCTTTAATAGTAGTGTCCTCCTGCGAGCAATAAAAAAGTGCGGTATCAAACAAAATACCGCACAAAAAACGTCGTTAATAAAAACGATAATTCCTTATTAGATAACCGACAAACGCAATTATTCGACGGTGAGAAACGGTATTTCTGCTTGATTATGCGTTAATTATATCAAAGTATCGCTTCTGTGTCAAACGTTTTTAACGCACTTTTTAAAGGAAAAGTAACGTCTTAATCCTCAAAACCGCGTTCAACTGCAATTATTATTACAAGCAGTCTGCCGTATAACTTACTCGGTCTCTTTTAAAAACTTTTCCGTATAACGGACAAATCTCACTGCGACATATTTTTATGGACACTATAAAAGCCGAGAGTGCAATATCAAAATCACTTTCGACTTTATTGTACCTGCCCGATAAATTTAATTTAGCACTGCGTCGGGGCTTGAATAAGCGAATGCGGCGCAGAAAAATTTCTGCGCCGCACCTGTTTTACGGTTAATTCATTATATCGCTGTAAGTCGGC
>JAMPAB010000067.1 GCA_023667435.1 Corallococcus sp.
AAATACGGTAAAAACACCTGTATTTACTCTATTTTCATAGTGTCCATAAAATTGTGTTACAACTGGCGTTTTTAATAAGTCGATTTGTCAAATCGTTTTGTTTCAATAACGTTCCCGTCGAGATCGTACAACGTAACGGCGTTGTCGTCTACTATGCAATAAGAGCGTTTGCCGTCCTTCGGCAATGACGCGCTGCCTACGTTTACGCAGATTACTCCGTTGCGCTCCGTTATCCCGTTTACGTGAAAATGTCCGTAAAACAGTACGTCGCCTCTCTTTATTCCGCAAGGCAGGTTGTCCTTGTTGTATAAATGTCCGTGAGTAAAAAACAAACGGCGACCGCCCCACAGCAATATTTCTTCCTCTATTATGGGAAACTCGCTTATCATTTCGTCCACTTCGGAATCGCAATTGCCTTTTACGGCAATGATTTTATCCGATATTCCGTTGAATTTTTCCGCAACGAGGGAGGGCGCGTACTCGTCGGGAAAGGGGTTGCGCGGACCGTGATTGTACAAATCGCCCAATAATACCAGCGTATCCGCTCCGCTCTCTCCGAACTTATGCAAAAGCTCGTCCGCTCGGCGCGCAGAACCGTGAATATCCGTTGCAATAAAAATTTTCATAAATTACCTCATATTTGCGTTATAAAATACGCGGCGATCCCCGCAGCAACTCCTACAAGATACATGACTGCAAGAATAACAAAATTGCGTTTAAGCTTACCCTTATCCTTAAACAGTATCGCAAGCGCTATGCCGCTGTTGGATATCAACCCTGCAAGCAGCGCCGCAAAATCCACTACCCCTTCGGCGTACATTCCCGTGATGATTACGCTGCTTGCGCAGTTGGGAACGAGTCCTATCGCCGCCGTTACGAAACTCTGCGCAAATCCCAGCGTCGCAGTAAATGAACGGATAGGTTCTTCGAAGCGGTACAGCAGTAAACCGAATACCGCGTTTACCACGAAAATGTAAACGAAGATTTTTAAAGTATGCAACAGCGGATGCTTTACGAAATTCCAAAATCCGCCGCGCTCGGTCATTTCGTGATGACAGCACCCGTCGGAAACGTGCACTACCGTAGCGTCCGACTGTCCGTGCTCTTGCGCCGCGTTGTCTTCGCCATGTTCGGCGCGTTCGTCATGCCCGTGCGAATGATCGTGAGGTTTGCGCTCGTCATGTTCCAAAACGATATCGTCGGAAATTTTACGCAAATCGCGTTTGTCCAGCAGATTGATTAAATATCCCAAAGCAACGGCGTAAACGATTTTGACGAGAATTACTATCCAAGTGACGCCTACCGTATTTCTGTTAGTCAGAAGAATCGGCAACGCCTCGTCGCTCGTCGCCACGAAAAACGCGATGAGCGTACCGGTTTTGAGATAATTTTGACAATACAAATCGGTAGCCATCACGGAAAATCCGCATTGCGGAATAAGTCCTATGCCTCCCGCCGCAAGCGGAGCTAATTTGCCGTTTAAAAGACGCACTGTTTTAGCTTTCGCCAAAGCGTTGCGTTCCAAAAATTCTATCAAAAGAAATATCGCCAGTAAAAACGGCGCCGCTATCGAACTGTCTATAAGCGCGTCAAGCACAACGTCCCACACAGTGCAGATTCCTCTCTAACACAAGATTATTTACGTACAATCAACCCCAAATCGGCGCAAAGGTCCTCTAACGATTCGTCGGTACGCGTAAGTTCGCGTAAATCTATCGTATGCTTCGAGGCGGACTCCACCTTTTCGATGGGATTAACCAGCTTGCCCGTTTGCTTAACTTCGTCCGCGTCGGGCGAAGTTGCGTCAAGCTCGCTTTCGGACGGAGACCGTTCGTCGAAGTCGGCGGAGACGGAAACTTCGGCAACGTCCGTCGCAGCCGTCTGCGCGTCGTCAAAGCGTTCTTTCTCGTAAGCGGAAATCGCCCGCTCTATCTTACGCTGTAAACCGTTAAACGCTTTAAGCTCGTCGTCGGTAAAAGAAGCCGCGATCGTTTTGGAATACGCCTGCCATGTAGCGTAGAATTTTTTAGCTTGAAACAGTACCCTGTCGGAATATTCCTTAGCGTTGAGCTCCGTTTCCTTTGCGGCGTTCTGCGAAATTATAAGCGCTTCGGAAACCGCTTCGCGGTTTGCTTTAAGTTCGTTTAACTGCTGTCTAAGCGAATAATTTTCGTCGGAAAGCTCGTCGATACGCTCGCGCTGAGCGCGGCGAATCGTACGTTCCTTTTCCTCCGTTTCGGAGATATATTTATCTACTTCGTCGACGTCGTATCCACGAAAAACGCGTTTAAATTCCATTTGCGCCACCGTTCTTTTCTTCGCGTATCATGCGTTCTTTAAGCTCGTAAAGTCCGTCGGACAAATCAACTTTGTATGCGTGAGGCTGCGTCAGACGCTTGTATTCGTCCCAGAATCCGTCAAGACTCTTTTTCGCGTTATCGGCAAGCTCGTAAACGTTCGGCGCGTCGTAGACCGATTTACCGTCGCAAAACACGTCGACGTAAAGCTCCTGCGCGTAGAAATTCGTAACCGTTTTAGTCTTCCAACGTTCGACGGGATGCGTAATCGTAAGGGGTTTGGAGCAGTCTATCCGCTCGTCCGCAAGACATATGACGTCGGCAATCGCTTTGTCGGTATCGCGTCCGAACAGGCGGTAAACCGTTTTTATGCCGGGATTCGTCATCTTGACGGGATTGTCGGAAATTTTCATTTTGGGATGGTCCTCTCCGTCGACGCAGAGGTTTGCAAGCTTGTACACTCCGCCCAAACTCGGGGTATTGTGACTCGTTATCATCTTAGTGCCTACGCCGAAAGTGTCTATTTTCGCGCCCTGCTCCTTTAAAGCCTGCAAGACGTATTCGTCGATATCGGAGCTTGCAAAAATCAGGCAGTCGGAATGTCCCGCTTCGTCCAGCATTTTACGCGCCTGTTTGGAAAGATACGCAAGATCGCCGCTGTCGAGACGGATTCCCAAAGGTTTGTGTCCGTTTTTCTTCAAATAATCGAACACTTTGATTGCGTTGGGAACTCCGCTGCCCAACGTATCGTAAGTATCGACGAGAAGCAGACAACCGTCGGGATACGTATCGGCGTACGCCATAAATGCGTCCAGCTCGGTGGGAAACGACATAACCCAACTGTGGGCGTGAGTGCCTTTCGGGGGCATACCGAACATTTTTGCGCAAAGCACGTTGCTTGTCGACGTACATCCGCCTATCACTGCGGCGCGCGCGCCGTAAATCGACGCGTCGGGCGCCTGAGCGCGGCGCAGACCGAACTCCAACACTCCTGCGGGAGCTGCGGCGTAAGTTATTCGACGCGCCTTTGTGGCGATAAGCGTCTGGAAATTCATTATATTGAGCAACGCCGCTTCCATCAACTGCGCCTGACAAATGGGCGCGGTAATAATCATAAGCGGTTCGTACGGGAATACTACCGTTCCTTCGGGAATCGCGCGGATACTGCCCGTAAACTCAAACGCTTCAAGCCAGTCGAGGAATTCCTCGTTAAACGCTTTCGTAGAACGCAGATAGTCGATATCTTCTTGCGAAAAACGGAGATTTTTCACGTATTCTATCGCTTGTTCCAACCCCGCCGCGATACAGAAATTGCTTTCTTCGAAGGGACGGAAGAACAAATCGAACGTTGCGATCTCGTCCTGCTTGCCCTGCAAAAAATAACCGTACATCATCGTCAGTTCGTAAAAATCCGTTAGAAGAGTTAAATTCCGCATATATGCACCTTCCTGTATCTATTTGTCCGCCTTACGGACGCGTTTCTTTTTCTCGGGTTTTTCCTCTACGTACGGTTTGAGATTTTCCACGCCGTAATCGAGGTAAACTTTCGGCGGAAATACGAACAGCAAAAATTTGTTAAGCCTGTATTCCGTTCTGCCTCCGCATTGACAATCGCAAGCGGATATCGGAGGCGTTTTTTCCGTCTTTAACAGCTGCTTTAAAGAGGGAACGAACTTGCCGAGCGCTATTGCGACGATGCACCCCGCGCAGGCAACGAACAGCACGGTCCCGTTGGGTATACGCGCGATAATCCCCCACGCTATCAACGAAAACAAACCGAACGCGAGCAACGCTCCCATAATTACGCCGTAACAAACCGTCGCGGTAAACAGACGTTCGTAGTCGGTTTGCCAACCGCTCGGCTCCGCCGCAGCTTGTTTACATGTTCGGCAGTAAATTTTCAAACGGTCGAACAGCGACCAAACGCCCAACGCGGAATAAACGCCCAATGCCAAAAGAATAACTCCTGCAATAAGATACGATTCGCCGCCCTTGCCGTTTGCCGCCTTGACGTTAGCGCACAGTACGCACATAACGATTCCCGCCGCGATAAACGCCGCCGAAACGGCGATAAGAATCCAACGGGATTTCGAAACCTCGTCGTAATCGCTTTTGAACATTTTTTTGTACAATGCGTGAAGCTGTTTACGGTATATTTTCGTCAGAGTAAGCACGCCGAATATTATCGCAAACACCGACACAAGCTGAGAAATTTTTATGTCGGTTTCGATATGTCCCACGTAAAGATACAAACTGTCGCTTCGGAATCCTTCTAT
>JAMPAB010000068.1 GCA_023667435.1 Corallococcus sp.
AATTAAAGGTCTCGGCAAAAAAACCGCCGAACGGCTTGTTTTGGAACTTAAAGGCAAAATCGAACTCGAAGCAAGCGATATGGATTTGCCTATCGTAAACAATCTCGACGTTCCTTTAACTAAAGAAATGCAAAGCGCGATAGGGGTACTGTGTTCGCTCGGCAAAAGTCAGGCGGATGCCGAGAAGCTGGTTGACGCCGCTTCTAAACTCGGGGCTACGACAGCTTCGGAGTTGATAAATATGGCTTTTAGGATAAACTGAAACGGCACTACCGAGTATTCTGTCTTCGGCATTTTACTTGAAAATTTTTCGTACAAACAGCTATAAGGAAAATTATGGAAGAACAATTTTTTACAAGTACGTTAACGGATAAAGAGCGCGATACCGAAAATATTCTGCGCCCGAAAACTTTTCCCGATTACGTTGGGCAGGAAAAGGTTAAGGAAAATTTATCCGTTTATATTAAAGCGGCTTTATCGCGCGGCGAAAGCTTGGATCACGTACTTTTGTACGGACCTCCGGGACTCGGAAAGACAACGCTTGCCCACATTATTGCAAACGAAATGGGAGTTCCCATTACGATCACAAGCGGTTCGGCAGTGCCAAGCAAATTCGACTTGTCGGCGATACTGTCTAAACTTAACGACGGCGACGTGCTGTTTATCGACGAAATTCACCGTCTAAGCAGCAGTTTGGAAGAAATACTGTATCCGGCAATGGAGGACTACCGTCTCGACTTCGTAGTAGGCAAGGGACCCAGCGCAACAAGCGTAAATATCAAACTGGAAAAATTTACTTTAATAGGCGCAACTACGAAAGCGGGTAATTTGGCGGCGCCTTTACGCGACAGATTCGGTATGCAGATGCGGCTTGTTTTGTATACCCCCGAACAGCTTAAAGAGATAGTGGTGAAATCGGCTAAAAAGCTCGGCGCCGAGATTGAAAGCTCCGCAGCCTACGAGATAGCTCGGCGCAGTCGCGGAACTCCGCGTATTGCAAACAGACTGCTTAAGCGCGTCCGCGATTTTGCCGAAGTTCTAGGCGACGGAGTAATTACGAAGGACGTCACAACGCATGCGATGAAGGTAATGGAAGTAGACGAACAGGGACTTGACGCCGTAGATAAAAATATTCTCAATACGATTATCGACAAATTCAGCGGCGGTCCTGTAGGTCTCGATACGATCGCTTCCGCAACGGGCGAAGACGCGGCGACGATCGAAGACGTGTACGAACCGTATTTGATGCAGTTGGGATTTATTGCGCGTACGCCGAGAGGGCGAGTGTGCATGCCTAACGCGTACAAGCATTTGGGAAAGAAAATATCCAAAGAACGTCTGGAAGCGTTGTCGATTTATATCGACGAAGAAGATAAAGATGAAAACAAGTGATTTTTACTATGATTTGCCGCAGGAACTGATTGCGCAAGTTCCCGCAGAGCCCAGAGACAGCTCACGATTGCTGGTATACGACCGTCAGACTAAAACGATAGAACATAAGCATTTTTACGATATAGTCGATTACCTCAGAAAGGGCGACGTACTTGTCGTAAACAATACGAAAGTTTTGCCTGCGCGTATTTACGGACGTAAGGAAGGCACGGGCGGTAAAATCGAATTTCTTCTTTTAAAACGTATAGATTTGACGCGCTGGGAAGTAATATTGAAACCGGGTCGGATTGCAAAAATCGGCGCGGTGTTCGTATTTTCCGATAAGCTTAAAGCCAAAATTTTGGATATAGGCGAAGACGGAAGCCGTATAGTTGAATTTATCTTCGACGGCGTATTCGAAACGGTTTTGGCGGAAGTGGGTGAGATGCCGCTGCCGCCTTATATCAAAGAAAAATTGAAGGATAAGTCGCGGTACAATACCGTGTATTCCAAAATAGACGGTTCTGCAGCGGCGCCTACAGCGGGGTTGCATTTTACCGACGGATTGATTGAAAAAGTCAAAGCTAAAGGCGTGGAATTCGTCGAAGTATTGTTGCACGTAGGACTGGGCACGTTCCGTCCCGTAAAGGTTGACGACGTTGCCGACCATCATATGCACAGCGAATATTTTTCCGTTTCGAAGCAAGCTGCGGAGGCAATAAACAGAGCGAAAGCAGAAGGCAGACGGATTATTTGCGTAGGCACGACAAGCGTCAGAACCCTCGAAAGCGCCTCAGACGGTAACGGGCTGTTAAGCGAATGCAGCGGAAATACCGAAATTTTTATCTATCCGCCTTACAAATTCAAAACTGTGGATTGTCTGATTACTAACTTCCATTTACCCGAGAGCACGTTGATTATGCTCGTTTCAGCGCTGTGTTCCCGCGAGGAAATTCTGAACGTTTATAAAACTGCTGTAGAGGAAAGATACCGCTTTTTTTCGTTCGGCGACGCGATGATGATCTTGTAATTGTTCGAAATATTCGTTGCGCAGCGGCAACTCTGCTTAATAAACGCTAATCGTCTTTTCCTCGAGCGCCTTGTCTTTTTGACTCTAAGTCCCGCAGTTCCTATTTCCCGTAAGTATAGTTGAACAGCTTATCAAATGTTAAAATACCAACATATTATGCGCATAATTATTGACATATTTCATATAATATGTTAGTATACTAATATAATCTAAAAATGGGGAATTTATTATGGCTAAAGTATCTACTAATATAAGTATCGACGCGGACGTTAAGAAGCAAGCTATTGAGTTGTTTGCGGATTTGGGTATGGATTTATCTACGGCAATTAACATTTATCTTAAAAAAGCAATAGCTGAGCAGGGTATTCCGTTCGATGTGGTGCGCGATGTTCCTAACTGCGTCACGGTTAAAGCAATAGCTGATTCCGAAAACGAAAATGACATCTACGGGCCTTTCGACAGTCTTGAAGCGCTGATGGAGTCTTTAAATGCTTAGAATAAAATATCAAGGTCAGTTTAAAAAAGACTTTAAGCTGGCAATAAAAAGAGGGTGTAATATTGCGGAATTGCAAAAGGTCATTGCGCTTCTTGCAAACGAACAGCCGTTACCCGAAAAATATCTCGACCACACTTTGACAAATTCAAAAGAGTATAAAGACGTGCGCGAATGTCATATACAGCCTAATTGGTTACTTATTTATAAAATCGATAACGACAGTTTAATATTGAAACTAATCAGGACAGGAAGCCACTCGGATTTGTTCTGATCTTGTTTCACGTAACAATACGGGCGCGATGATGATCTTATAGTTGTTAGCAATATTCGTTGCGCTGCGGTACCCCTCAGTCAATAACGGTAGCAAACTCCTTCGGATTTTTCTTACGCGTTCTGTTCTAGACATCGGCAAGGTTTTGCGGTTTTTAGCATAGGCAGGTAGTATGAAAATTATCGATAACGAAATTACTGTATGCGATTTATCGTTTGACGATGCCGAGAGAATTTATCTTATTTCGCAGGACGATGATAACAAGCGTTTTATGCCGACGAAGTTTTCGGTTCTGTCGACGAAACGTGTACGGCAGTAAAAGCGTTGATAAATAATTACGCCGCGTGCGCTTTTCCGCTTGTTTATTCCGTTAAACTGAACGGACTGCATATAGGGCACGTCGAATTAGTCGAAATTCCGCAAGGAATTGAAATAGGGTATTTTATCGGAAAAGAATATCGTAACAAGGGCTAAGCTAGAAGAGCGTGCGGCGCTTTAGTAGATTTTGCTTTAAAACAGTTACATATCGGTAAACTGTACGGGATATGCTTTGCGGACAATCTTGCTTCTAAGAACGTTTTGGTAAGCTGCGGATTTAAATTTGCAAATTACCGCGAAGAGGACAATCGCGAAATATACGTGCGCGAGGAGGTTTAATTGCAATGAAAAGGTATAAAATAGTTTTCGGCGTGACGTACTCGGTTAACTTGTTGGAAAGTCTCCTGCTTCCGTTTCTGCTTATGGCCGATATCGCAGCTGGTTTTACGTCTGTCGCTCTTATGTGGACGTTGATTGCGTAAGAGTTTGCTCTTTGGTGCGGTACGGCAATCACGGCAAACGTCATTGCCGGAGGTAAATATAAAAAACTCTGGTTCGCGTCGTTTTCTCCGCTGATATTTATCTTGCCGACGTGCGTGTTCGTCAACGGCTCGCAGGTTGGCGATTTATGGTTGATAATATTATCGGCGATTATTATCGTTATATTATTTTGCTTGACGCCGTTTTTAATATCTGCGGCGCATCAAAAGAAGAAAAACCCGACAGAAAATAATAAAGAAAAATTTCAGGATAACAATGAAACAGTTTAGTTACGAATTGATACATACCGATAAGCATACGGGCGCGCGCGCGGGAATTTTGCATACTCCGCACGGCGATATAGAAACGCCCGTTTTTATGCCCGTAGGGACTGCGGCTACGGTAAAATCGCTGTTGCCAATCACTTTAAAAGAGTTGGGAACTCAAATACTGCTGTCGAATACGTATCATTTATATTTGCGACCGGGCAGCGAAATCGTCAAAAAAGCAGGCGGATTGCACAAGTTTATGAAT
>JAMPAB010000069.1 GCA_023667435.1 Corallococcus sp.
CGTACTTTACCCCTGAAATGCTGGGCGTAAAGTGGCAGATGGACGTTAAGTATGTGCCGCGCGAATGTAATCTAGACAAAGAATATACGGAGTGGTACTACCAGTACACGATAATAGACGAAGCAAGTAGGGAAAGGTTTATTTACCCGTATCAAGACCACTGTGGCGCTTCGACGTGCGATTTTATCAAGCGTGCGATTGCTTATTTTGGCTACGCTCCGCAAATAATCCAAACGGACAATGGGACGGAATTTACTATGCCGAAGTCGGCAAAGAAAACGACCGTCCACGTCGTAGATAAGTTGCTTAATAAATTGCATATCCAGCACCAACTGATAAGACCGCGTACGCCAAGACACAACGGAAAGGTGGAACGTAGTCATAGGACGGACCAAGAGTGCTTTTACAATCATCTGCGTTTTTCTACCTTTGAAGAACTAAAAGAGAAAATGGCTGACTGGTTGGAACGCTACAATAACCGTCCGCACTCGTCGTTACGTAATCGGGTGGGTAAGCGAGTTTGGTACACTCCGTTGCAAAAACGCGCTGAACTTTTGGAAGATTTGAAGAATATGCGCGACGAGTATAAAATTAGATTTTTGCGCGGGTATAGCGAAAGCGAAAGAAAAGCAGCGTAGAAACAAAATACAATAGAGTACGCCCCTGTTAATTTGGCAAGGGCGCGTTTGCGTTGCCGTTTTAATGGAAAAAGTCTAAAATCGTCGCCCGATGGTCGCGCGGGCTACTAGTAGCCCAGCCTCAAAAGGGTCATTTTCGTTAGACAAAATAAAATTTCGTAAAATTTTGTTAAAAAACGCTTGACAAATCACAAAAATTTTGTATTGACATATTGAATAAAATCTAGTAGAATAAAATAAGTGAAAATAGTTTTTCATCAATCAAACAATTAAGGAGGAAAAAGTATGCTGACCGCATTAAATTTCTTCCTTGCTTCAAACAGTATTTCTCCTGGAACTTTTTGGGGTGTACTTGTTGCCGCCGCCGTCGTATTTGGCGGAATAGGCGCGGTAGCGGGACTATTCTCTTATAGAAAATACAGAACTAAAAAAGTAGGCTCAACGCAGGAACAAGCAAATTCTATCATCGATTTTGCAAAGGACGAGGCTAAAACCCTCAAAAAAGAAGCTATACAAGAGGCAAGAGAAGAAACTCAGAAAATTAAAAACGAACAGGAACGTCAGTTTAAAGAACGTAACAGCGAACTTCTTAAACAGGAAAATCGTATGAACCAAAAGGAAGAAGCGTTGGATAAGAAGGAAGAATTGCTTCTTCACAAACTTGACCGAATTGACGTTCAACAAAAAGAGCTCATCAATCAGCAAAACGAGCTAAACAGACGCAAGCAGGAAATGGATAAGGTGGAGGAAAAAGTTCAGCAAGAGCTGGAACGCGTCGCCGGTTTATCCAGAGAAGAAGCAAAACAGATTCTGCTTGACGATATGGTGGCCGACGCTCGCAAAGAGGCTGCAGGTCTTGTTCGCAAAATCGAAATGGAAGCGCGGACAAACGGCGAACAGAAAGCGCGTGAAATAATATCGACCGCCATTCAACGTTGCGCAAGCGATCAGGTAAGCGAAACAACCGTTACTACGGTTCCGCTTCCCAACGACGAAATGAAGGGACGACTTATCGGACGCGAAGGACGCAACATTAGAGCATTGGAAAACGCTACCGGCGTAGAACTGATAATCGACGACACTCCGGAGGTCGTAATACTTTCTGGATTCGATCCCGTAAGACGTCAAATTGCCCGTATCACCATCGAAAAACTTATTACCGACGGACGTATTCATCCCGCCCGCATAGAAGAAATGGTGGAAAAAGTTAAACGCGATATGGACGTAACCATTAAGGACGAGGGCGAAGCCGCCTCGTTCGATACGGGAGTATTCGGTTTGCATCCGGAATTGATAAAATTACTGGGTCGTTTAAAATTCCGTACCAGTTACGGACAGAACGTGTTAAGACATTCTATAGAGGTTAGTTACATTGCGGGCATTATGGCTTCGGAACTGGGTCTTGACGTTGCGCTTGCAAAACGCGGAGCGTTGCTGCACGATATCGGAAAAGCCGTTGACCAGGAAATAGAAGGTACCCATATGCAAATCGGCGCAGATCTTGCGCGAAAATACAAAGAAAGCAAAGAAGTCGTCAATTGCATTGCTTCCCATCACGGCGACGTAGAACCCATGACGGTTGAAGCGGTGATAGTCGCGGCGGCAGATGCCGTAAGCGGAGCCAGACCGGGCGCAAGACGCGAATCGTTGGAAAACTACGTTAAACGTCTTGAAAAACTGGAAGAAATTGCAAATTCGTTTAAAGGCGTGCAAAAGTCCTATGCGGTTCAGGCAGGGCGCGAAATACGTATTATCGTCAAACCCGAAGAAGTCAACGACGAAACTACGGTTTTGCTTGCAAACGATATTGCGCGTAGGATCGAAAGCGAGCTCGAATATCCCGGACAAATCAAAGTCAATGTCATACGCGAAACTCGCAGCGTAGATTTCGCAAAATAATCCGAAACAATTTAAATTAAAAAATATCTCTTTGACTATTGCAAGGAGATATTTTTTAATGCGGTTTCCAAATCAGAATATACGGATATTCCGTTGTCCTCGTCTTCGTACCAACCGAGAAACTCGTATGGATTTTCTTTTAAATTACTCGGTATAATACTTGTGGCGTCGGGGTATAGTAAGAACTTTTGCTTGCTCGCTTTGACGTAATTTTTCTCCTTTTCTATCCTGATTCGCGTCATTTTGTCTTTAGCGTAGATATAGATTTCATCGTCCGAACTCTCGGTAAAAGCGTGTTCGAGAGCCAATTTGCGTAAGTTATCCTTATTTCGCTGTCTGCTCGTATTATCCGTTGCTTTAACAGCTTGCATAAAACTAAAGTATGACAGATACGCAATTACGGTGACGTCCCGCGTTAAATTTGCGATAGCAAACTTGAACTTTCTGTTATTTATCGAGGTTTTGTACAGTTTTGCATCGTTTAGAAATTTGTACGGATAATTTTGCGCGTAGTCCGACAGGTTAATATCGACGGATTTAATAAACTGCCGATTACGGTCGGACATTATATCTACGTCGCCGATATAATATTCTTTGCAAAACCATATTTCTTCAAAATGCGTTTTTCTGAACATTTTGCCTCCTGCGCCGTATAGTTCGGGCAAGTTTAATACGAGTTATTTTAATACAATTTTTGCAACTAAATAAGTTTAAGTAATTGACTTTGACTATAACTTACATTATAATATTAAAGCAAAGTGTTTGCAAGTAATTTACTGCTAACGTTTATAGTAGACATAGGGGAGTGGCTCAACGGTAGAGCAGCGGTCTCCAAAACCGCCGGTTGCGTGTTCGAATCGCGTCTCCCCTGCCAATATAGCCAAAACTACGGCTTTTAAATGCTATTTCCGTTGTTTCGGCAAGGTTTCCGCCCCAATTTGGGGCGGTTTTTCTTGTCTTTTTGCAAAAAAATTGTCGGCGTGAGTGTCAAAATGAGTGTCAAATTTGGCAACTTCTCTTGCTTCGAATTCGGCGTTAATATGCGTGTAAACGTCCATTGTTACCTGTATAGTGCTATGACCTAACCATTGTTGCGTAAGTTTGGGAGATATACTCGCTTCGGCGCAACGAGTAGCAAACGTGTGTCGTAGTGAATGAACGTTGCATTGTACGTTTGCTTGTTCGCAAATGCTGCTCCAATGTTCGTAAATGTGATTGTCGCCTGTAATTTTTTGAAACGGCTTTACTCTTAATGCTTGTTTCATTCTTGCAAAAAGCGGTATAACACGCTTTGACGTTTCGGACTTAGGCGAATCGACTTTGTTAAAGTCGTTAATCGCTTTTGTAATGCTTATTGTTCCGTTAACGTAATCTATGTCGTTTTCAGTTAAGGCTTTTACTTCGCCTATGCGCAAGCCCTCATACAAGCAAAACAAAAACATTACGCCGAACTTATCCTCCATACAAGCATTTACTATGCGCTGTTCTTCCGCTTGCGTCAACGCCTTTTTCGGCGTTCTTTTGTTCTTCGGTATTTTCACCAATTTGCAAGGATTGTTTGCAATCAACCCGTTGTCCGCAGCGCGTTGTAACGCGTCACTCAGAACAACGTACAGTAGCTCACGTTTACGCGGTTTGTCTATGCTCATTAAAAACTGTTGCAGCGTCATTGCCGTAATGTCCGTCAACTTTAACTTGTGTAATTCGGCAAGTTGCTTTATGTACTGTTTTTGCTTGTATAGCGTACTGTCTTTGACTTGACCGACTTTGTACAGCGTCAGCCATTTGTCGAGCCATTCTCCAAGCGTAAGCCGTTGCGTT
>JAMPAB010000006.1:0-31268 GCA_023667435.1 Corallococcus sp.
TCTCGGTACAGCTTTCTTATCTTACTACATACATACTTTTATGTCAACTGTTTTTAAATAATTTTCAATAATTTTTAATCAGATTTTTGATTTTTTCAAAAAATCGACGAAATTTGCGCGGCATATTACTCGACTGAAACCCGTACGCAAAACAACTCGGTTACAAAAAATATTATCCGAAGAAATCGCTTTTAAAATCGAGCAAAACCGCAAAGAAACAGGCGTTTTCCATAGGCGTCAGAGCAGCCGAACGCGACAAGAGCGCTATGCTGCGTAGGCTTGCGGAGTTCAAGCACTGTATGGCAAACAAAAAAAAGAGCAAACAGTCAATTCCGACGCGCAATCGTATTGCAAGAAGCAATACGCGGAAAAAGGTATTTGCTCTAAGTACAATTTGACAGGACTTTTATCTTCGAATAATCGAGATTCTTTGACGGCGCAAAACGGAATCGTGTCTTCGCTTTTAACGGCAATAACGAGCGATCTGCAAGACGCGCGGCAAGCTTTGACGACTGAATTATTTGTCGCAATCCAGCATACCGTTGATTGTTACGTCTTCGGGAAAAGCGGCAAGCTTGACGGGCAATCCCAACTCGTTTTGCAAGAACATATCGAGCCCTGCAAGTTTTGCTCCGCCGCCGCACAGCATTACGCCGACTGATTTAACCGAAACGGCAACGTCGGGAGGCAAACTTACGACAAGTCCCTGAATAACCTTAACGTATTTACGGGCAAAGTCCACCACCGTGTCGTACAATTCCTTCGAACTGATATTGACGCACTCGGGAGCGCCGCTCTGTACGTTTTGACCCGTGACGAAACACACCGACGAATCGTTGGGATAAAGACTGCAACACGTCGTCTTTAAATACTCAGCCTGTTCGTAAGATAATTGAATGAGATATTTATTTTTTATTCTGTCCGTTATAGCTTCGGTAAGATGCTTACCGCTGTGATACATAGTGCATCCCGAAACTATCGCGTTGGCGCACACGACGGCGACGTCGGCGCAGTCGTACCCCAAATTCACTACCACGCCCTGTCTTACGCGAAATTCTTTAAACAGTTTAATACTGTCGGCAACCGGCGTTTCCACAAACGCGACTTGCTTTGCGCCCAGCGACAAAAAGACCGACTCGATTGTTTTCTTGTCGCTGCTTATCATTCCGCATGGGACCACGCAGGACACGTTATAACGCGAAAACGCGCTCATTTTGTAGTGAACGAGACGTTCCAATAAAGCCGATATAAGCGCTTTGGCGCCGTCTACGTCGATGATTGCTCCTTCCAGAATAGGATGGGCGAGTTTCACTCCGCTGCCGCCGTACGCGGATGCAAGATTCAAAGCTTCGACGCCCACCGCCGCAATTTGGTCCGAATCGCCGCTTACCGCGACAACGGAAGGAATTTTGTCGGTAAATCCGTCTTTTCTCAGTCCTGCGGCAATATACGCGGAACCCATATCAAAAATCAATTCGTAATTAGCCATAAGTTCACCTTTTGTAAATTCTTTTTAAAATACCGTCAATTTTAGCCGTAGGGAAACCGACAACGTTGTCGTAATCGCCGATGATTTTGCAAACGAAACCCGAGTCCTGAATCCCGTACGCCCCCGCTTTATCCATACAGGAGCCTCCCTTGACGTAGTCGTTTATACGTTCTTCCGTTAAATCGTAAAACGTCACTTCCGTTGTCTCGACAAAAAGATATACGGCAACGCCGCTCATAACGCATACGCCCGAATGCACCTTGTGCGAACGTCCCGAAAGTTTTCTAAGCATTTCAACGGCGGCATTGCGGGTTGCGGGCTTACCCAAAACTTCGCCGTTTAAGTCAACTACCGTATCGCAGCCTATCACTACGGCATCCTTGTTGTCGCGGTATACGTTAAGCGATTTGCGCAACGCAAGTTCTTTTACCATATCGACGGGCAGCGCCGCATTAGTTCGTTCTTCGCAATTTGACGGAATAACCTTAAAAGGATAATCCAGTTTCGAGAGCAACTCCTTGCGTCGGGGAGAATTGCTTGCAAGTATCAATTCCATAACGGACCTACTTTCTGCTGTAATATCTGTCTAAAAAGTCTCTTGCAAACTTTTCGAAATACACTTCCCACGCAGTTTCATAGTGTTTAAAATCGGAGTTAAACAACAATTCGCACGATATGCCGCGCTTAGACAACTGATTGTACAGCGACAAGCTGTCTTTCATCATACCGTTATCGAGGGATTTGTTGCCGAATTCCTTGCCGCCGCAGTAAATAAGCGCGTACTGCGGTAACGTCTGCGGAGTTTTGGAGAGGAACTTAGCAAAAGCTCTGCGGTTAAACTGAGTATATGCGGAAAACAATCCCATCGTCTCGAATATCCGTTGATGATTCAGACCTATGTAGCAACTTATAAGACCGCCCATACTGCTTCCTATAATCGCGGTAGCTTCGCGTTCCTTGTCCGTGTTATATTTTGCATCCACTGCTATTTTAAGATTTTTCGTAAAAAATTCCGCATATTCTTTGCCTTCGCCGCCGCGATTTCCCTTGTCAACGGAAGAATCGCGTTGCGCTCTCAACAGAGCAATCGCGGACATTTTCCACGGACTGTACTCGGACAGTCTGCGCCTGTCGTAGCACTCTACGCCGACTATTATAGCCGATCGTCCCGTAGAAGCGTATATTCTGTCCATCACCTTGTCTACGTGCCAGGCGGAACCGTATGCGGTAAGCTTGTCGTAAAACAAATTCTGACCGTCGTGCATATAGATTACAGGGCAAGGTTCCCCCGCTTGCTTGTAATTATCAGGCAAATACACCCAAACCGTACGGGCGCGTTTAAGTTGAGAAATCTCTATTTCAAAACTTTCGATTTTAGACATTGTGACCTCGTTATTTCTAATTTGCAGTTGCGCAGGTTAACTGCGGTTTTATATCGCGTAAACGGAACGCCGCAAAAATGCGTTTGCCGCGTTGTAAAAGTCGCAACGCGTAATACTTTACTATTGAATTATATTGCGCGTTTGTAAAATTTTACAGAGTTTATTATATTGTATCACGAATAAGACGATTTGACAATACTTTGCGTTAATCGTCGTATTCGCGCAAACGTCCCGTCAGATTCATTCCTTTATAGTTGCGCTGGCGCAACACTTCGTACACCGCGACGGCTACCGAATTTGACAAATTAAGCGAACGCGTATCCGCTATCATAGGAATACGCACCGCATTTGAATAGTTGTCGTGAATGAGTTTTTCGGGGAGTCCCTTCGTTTCCTTGCCGAACACCAAAAACACGTCTTCGCTATATTCGGGATCGCTGTGACTCTGCTTCGCCTTAGTGGAAAAAAAGTAAAAATCTTTGTCCGCATAGACCGAACGCAACTCGTCGAAGCTGTCCCAGTAGTGAATCTCGCAGTCCTTCCAGTAATCGAGACCGGCGCGTTTCAGCATTTTATCGCTTGTGTCGAATCCCAAAGGACGCACCAAATGCACGACGCTTCCCGTCGCCGCGCCCGTACGAACTATATTGCCGGTATTTTGAGGTATTTCCGGCTCAACCAAAACTATATGTATCATTTTATCACCTTACGCAGTTGCGGGTTTTCCGAAAGAAATTCCGTAACGTGATTTAATATTTCTTCGGACGTTTTAGATTCGTTTACCGCAACTATTGTTTTTTTCGCGTTGCGTTTGTTTTTTAAATAACAGGCAACGTGTTTTTTCATTTCGTTGCAAACCACTCTGTCGTTAAATATTTTCGACAGCAGCGCGGCGTGCTTTTCAATGATTCCGTATAAATCTATTTCGTAATTTTTGTCGTTGATTTCCGCAAAGACATACGGTCTGCCTACCGCTCCGCGTCCTATCGCTACTCCGTACGCTCCGCGCTCCGTCAAATCCAGATACTGCTTACGCGAAACGATATCGCCGTTGGCAAACAGCGGTATTCCCACTTTTACCAAATCTTCCAAAAGAGAGTAATCCGCCTCGCCCGAATACATTTGCTTGCGCGTACGGAAATGCACCGTAATAAAATCTGCCCCCGAATCTCTGCACGTTTTCGCAAAATCAACCGCTTTGCAGCTGTCGGCAACGCCCAAACGGAATTTGACCGAAAGAGGTTTGCATCCTAACGCTTTTTTTACGGCGGCAATACATTCCGACGCCAAACGCGGATTTTCCAAAAGCGCCGAACCGTCGCCATTGGATACGATTTTCTTGACGGGACATCCCATATTGATATCGACGCCGTCGTATTGACGAACCTCGTCCAGCATTACGCTTTCCGCCATAACGTCGGGTTCGTGACCGAAAATCTGACAAAAGGACGGTTTGTCGTCGTCAAGTCTGTACAGCATCTTTTTCGACAGTTCGTTATTCATAACAAGCGCTTTGCTGCTTACCATTTCCGTCACCGTCAATCCCGCTCCGTAGCCGTGACAGATACTCCGAAACGCGAAATCGGTATACCCCGCCATAGGCGCGAGAATCGTCCGCGCGCAGCCGCTGCCGAATAATTTATCAACCGACATTGCCCTTCGCCTCGTCCCAAATTTCGTCGAATTCTTTTTGCGGCAAATCGGGCAAACGCTTCCCTTTTTCCGCAAGAATTCGTTCGCATTCCACTACGCGACGCGTAAATTTATCCGTCGAAAGCAGTAACGCGGTTTCGGAATCCACCTCCGACAAACGCAGTAAATTTACAACCGCAAACAGCAAATCGCCGCCCTCCGTCGCGCGATCGTTTTCCTCTGCGTTTAAAAACTCCTGCAATTCTTCCCGTATCTTATCTATTACCTGATTTTTATCGCTGAAATCGTAGCCGCCCTTGCTTGCGCGCGACTGCACTTTTTGACTGCGCATAAGCGCGGACATCCCGCGAGGCACGTCCAGAATATTCTCGGATAAATTCTTGATTTTGTGCTCTTTGAGTTTTTGCGCGTTCCATACGTCCAACGATTCGTCCGCATTTGCAGCCTTGACTTCCCCGAATACGTGAGGATGACGGTCGATAAGCTTGCGGCAAAGCGCAGAATACACGTCCTTCGGTTCGAATTCGTTTTCGTCAAGACCTATTTCTATGTGGAAGAGAACCTGCATAAGCAAATCGCCCAGTTCCTCGATTATGTTGTCGACGTCTTCCTTTTCGAGAGCGTTTGCAAGCTCGTACGCTTCCTCTATGACGTTTTTTACTATCGACTTGTGCGTTTGAGCTCTGTCCCAAGCGCAACCGCCGTCGCCGCGTAAAACGCGAAGAATGTCATAGCAGTCGTAATAGTCGAACACGCGCTTGCGTTGCAATTCCTTAGGCATAACGAATAACGCAGTCTGATAGTCGAAAAGATTTTTCTGCGAAGCGAGATTTTCCAACGCGACCTTTTTAATTTTTTCGCCGCAGGTTACGATGCATTTGCAATCGTCGTCAAACGCTTCGGCAAGCTTAACGCGCACCTCGCCCGCAATCAGATTGTCGTCGATTCCCTTAACTACGGTAGGCAAAGGCAGTACCCGTTTACATTCGATAAGCTCCTGCGCGGTATAGGCAACCGTTCCCGACGGCAATACGTTTCCCACCGTAGCAGAATACAAACTTACGCCGTATACTATACGGGCGCCTTTAAGACGTTGAACTACGGGGTCGTCGGCGCCTTCTCCCACGACGCAAAAAGCAATCTCGCGTTTACCGTAAGATTGCAGTCTTTTTATTATAGCGGCCGCTACGTCTTTCGCGTCGGACAAATCGTCGCAATATACGACGTCGGCGCGCAATTTCTCTGCCGTTTTCGCCGCGTGAGTGTTGCGAGATTTTACGACGACGACGTCCGCCTCTTTAATTGCGTTCATACCGTCTAAGGTAAGATCGCCTTCTTTACGTCCCATTCCAATTACAGTTATCATAAGTTAATACCGCCGAACTATTTTTACTTGGCCGGTAGAAAACTCAACTCGCTCCTGTCGAATACTTTCAGTAAGAATACCGTCGAAACGTATATAACGCCCGATACGGCAATGAGTATCAACGTTCCCCACGAAGTGCTGAACGCGCTCGAAGCGAACAACGTCGCAACCGTAATACACAGCGTCATCAACATTCCCGCCGCCAAAGGCTTGATTACGCAACCGATAACGTCAAGTTTGAGTCCGATTTTTCTACGCAAGTAGATTATAACATAAACGGTTGCAAAAAGATAGCACAATGTTTCGGAAATTGCCGCTCCGTAAATATTTATTTTGGGATTAGGCAAAGTTATGAGGTTAACTACCGCTTTTACCACAATTGCAAAAGAAATAATAATGACCGAAGCATAAGGCTTGCCTACCGCCTGGCACACGGACACCGCCGTTTGCATGATCGCCAAAAATACGATCGACAATCCCGACAAAGACAGCAACACAGACGCTACGTATATTTCGTTTTCGGGAAGTCGTCCGTAAAGCAGCTGCAAAATAGGACGAGACAGGGCTATCATTCCGAAAGCGCACGGAAGCGCGATTACCAGAGTAAGCTTCATCGCCGTATTAAACGCTACGGACAGTTTTTCTTTGTCTCCTCCGTAAAAAGTTTTCGTTATACTCGGAAGCGCGGATACCGCCACCCCTCCCGACAAAGCGATGGGCAATCCCAACATAGAATTGACGGGGCCCGTCCACAATCCGTACATTTCCGT
Source organism: Corallococcus sp. (assembly GCA_023667435.1). Taxonomy (GTDB): domain Bacteria; phylum Bacillota; class Clostridia; order Christensenellales; family CAG-314; genus Fimimonas. Next base: position 6,661 of record JAMPAB010000006.1, read on the forward strand.
AGCGTTGGAAACGGTAAGCAAGTTTACTACCATGACGGAATCGATAACCTGCGACATCTGCATTGCAAATCCGCCCAAAGCAACGGGAATTGCCAGCGAAAATACGTTGGGCGCAATCTTTTTAACGTCTTGCAGTCCTACGGAAATTTTGCCGACCTTTCTTTTTCGTATAGAAACGAAATATACGACGGACATAATCAGCATCGAACCGAATTCCGACACTGTTATAGCGAACACTGCGCCCATAACCGCTTTGTTCACGTCGGGCATAAACTCGATCGCGCACCACAGTCCGACGGCGAGCTTTACCACCTGTTCTATAACGGTAGTAACTCCCGACGGCGTCATATTCATATTGCCTTGAAAATACGCCTTTAAGGCGTTGGTAACGGGAACGAACAGCAATGCGGGCGCAACTATAAGAAACGCCGTCGCCGTCTCGGCATTGCCTTGCGACGACGCTATAGCTCTAGATAAGCTTGCCATAAGAATAGCGCTTACCGTGCCCAGTATTACGAGAAAGACAAATGCAAAACGGAAGGTTTTGCGGCTTTCGTCAAATCTGCCCAGTTGATTGTTTTCCGCTATCAACTTTGAAAGCGCCGTCGGTATCCCTGCCTGAGCGACCGTCAAAAACAAAATATACGGCGGAAATACCAACTGATACAATCCCATTCCGTAACTGCCTATTATATTCGTCAACGGAATACGGTACAACGCCCCGAGAATTTTAGCGAGCAAGCCGCCCAAACTCAATATTAACGCTCCTGATAAAAAACTTTTCTCTGCTTTTTTCATACTAATAATAGTATGTAAGAAAACGCTAAAATATATTTAAGGGAATCGCAACCTGCGACGGCGCGGTTGATTTTTTCTCTTTCCTCTTTGCATAGACCGCCGTTTGCGAACAATGCTACAAAAAATGCAAAAAAGTACCGAAAATTTTCGGTACTTTTTACAAAAATTCACTTAAAACTAATGAACTATTTTGTGGCGAAACCTTTTTTGCCGTAATCGAACCAGGCGAAGTTTTGCCATTTACCGCCGTTTACGCGGTACATTTCTTCAACTGCGAACAACCAACGTAAGCTGCTCGGCATATCCGGCGTAAACAGCAGAAACTCTCCGCTTGCATAAGTATAGAAGAAACTTGCGTCAACGGGTAAACACAGCGTATTCAAATTTTCGCTTTTAATATTTACTTCCCATTCTTGTCCGTCGCGGGTACCTTTGTACGTCAAGCCGTTTCTGTCAAAACGCAACGTACCCCCCCCCACGACTTCGCCGAGTTCGTTGTTACCTATATAACCGTACTCCGGCATCGTGCTAAGCGTAACGTGTTCTTCGAGGAAGAAATCGGGATTGAGTACCGCCTGCCGCATCTGTCTGCGTTCCCAGTCAAACCACTCGCGCGGATTGTACGGAATGACGCTGTCGCCTACGGGCGCGAGATTGTACTTGTCGTCGAGAGTTGCGCCGTTTCCGCATACCTTACATTCTATTACGTTATCGTGACCCGACATTTCCATTTCCGCGCCGCATTTGGGGCATTTGTATAAAAGCTGTTCCATTCGGTCGGCGTACTTTTTATCCTTACGCTCGTAACTGCATTGATGAGTTTCGTTCCATTCGTAATCGTCGCAAAATATAGCTTCGTCTACCTTGCTTTCGATTTCGTCGGCGGACATTTCCCGTAACTGCTCGGGATTGAACAACTCGTCAAGTTCTATTTCGACGTGACCGTAGCGCTCTTTCAGATCGTATTTCGGGCATACCAAATACGCTCCGTGAATACGAACCGCCAGAACGTGTACTCCGAAATGCTTCAACAGTTTCCCCGTGCCGAGCATCGAAGGCTGTTGCGCGCCGCTTGCCGTGCTCATTCCGCAAGGGAACAACGCCACGCAACCGTTTTTCTGCTTTTTTAATATTTGCGATATTCCTCTGATCGTAGTAGTATCGGGGACAAAGTTTTTCTTCGGAATAACTTTGCCGACGTTAAACACAAATTTAAATTTCGTGCGGTGAAATTCGTTTTCCGCCGCTACGAAATTCATGCGTCTGCCTTTCATAATATAATAAAGGAAAGCGTAGTCGAAACGGGAAGCGTGATTTGCAACTATTATTAAGGGCTTGTCCCTGTAATCTTTCGGGTTGACGTGATGAATCAATTTGACGCTGCATTGTTTGTAATACAGCACTTTTACAATCTGCCCCAACGCCCCGTACATAAATCTTGACGGTTTTTTAACTTTAATTTCTTTTACAAGCTGATTCGTCGTTTTTTTCATTAGTAATACCATACGCAATTTATTTAGCATCTATTCTTCGTTAAAATACATCGAATCGCGCGTTAGATTTACTAATACGACAATCGTAATAAATTTTTATACAAGAAAGAACTATACGAAAATTATAGCACACACTGTTGACGATTACAATAAAAAATTTTCAGAAATTTTCATTTTTTGATCGTTATCCGTTTTAAAATCACTAAAAACGCTTTATTAAACAGCAAAAATGCCTAATGCGTCACACTTGCGGAAACGCAGACTGCAACTTAAATGCGGCGCGTCGCAGAATTCCGACTCGACGAAGCAACAAGCTCTAACCTGTAATATTCAGACGCGATTGACCGCGCGTATGAGCTTAGTAAGACGGTTTTTCTTAATATACACGTAAATGCCGACAACGTTATAATTCCCCTTAAAGAAAAAAAGACTGCCGTCGTACTTGCGGCAGTCTTTTGTATTTCGTTGTTTTAGTCCTCGTCTTTCAACGATTCGCTAAGGTCGAATGTAAGTCCGTTGTCTTTTAAGAAAGTATCGAACCATTTAGTCGCGGTAATGCTTCCGTTGTCAACGTACTCTTTTTTCAACGCATCCTGAGCTTTTTCCAAAAGAATTGATGATTGTTCGCTGTAATAAGTTTTGAACAGTCTGTACTCGGGACTTGCAGGGTCGAGATACGTACTTTGTTCGAATTTGAATTCCTGCGCGGTAACATTGCCCGAGTAATAGACGATATGAACGCCGTACTCAGACACTGCCAAAGCATAGGAATCTACGCCGTTTTTCCATGCTTCGTTAGCGGCATCGACAAATTCCGTCACCCACTTGTGCGTATATCCCTTAGGAACGTCTCCTACGCGAACGACGTAGTCGTACTGAGCGGTATGCTGCGCCGTATCGGTGTTATACGTTTCCATCAGTTCGATGATTGTTTCGTTGACGGTTTTGCCGTCAATAGCGTTTACCGTGCCGTCCGCATTGAAATATTCGCCCAAAGCGCCGTCGGTCTTGATAATGAGTTTGTTGTCGGGATCGAGAGCGAATACTTCCCCGTCCGTTTCACCCGAGACAAAATTCTCGGCAATAATCCGACTTGCGTATTCGTTACGCAAAGCTACGTACGCCGCATTTGTAGTGTCTCCGCCCAATGCGCTTGCAACGTTAGAAAGAATAGCGGTTTGATTTGCGGTAAAGGGTATGAGAATATTCTTTACGTAAATGTATTTACCCTGATACTCTTGCGGAACGTCGTAGATATAAGACGTGGACGACAGTCCTTCTATGAACGATTCGAAATTCTTGTTGAGGGCGAAGCCTTCCTTTTGCGCCTCTTTTGCCATTGCGTAGTTTTCTTTAAGAGTACCTAACGTTTCGTTGAGTTTTGCAGTTTCCAAAACGCTGTAAACTTTGTAGTTGTATTTTGCCGCGATACTGCTGGCTACCATATCGGAAATCTGATTCGTAAGGAACTCCGACAAATCGATTTTGTAGGTATTTTGAATCGATCTCTCGTATTGCTTAACTACTTTTTCCTGCGCGGACTGATATTCCGCAAAAGAGACCTTGTCTTCTTCTTTTTCGATTCTGTCGTTGATTTCTTTAAGTACGGTTTGAGCCTGTTCCGCATTTTTGTAAACGTATTCGTTTACCGATGCGTCGTATTTAAATTCCACGCCGTTGTAATACTTTTCAATATATTCGTCAAGATCTTCGCTGACGAAGTTTTGATTGTAATTGCTCTCGGCATATGTGGAACCCAAAATCTCGTCGAGCTCCGTAAAATCTCTGGACGTATCTTCCGCTTCGACGTCTTTAAGCTCGCGTTTAGAAGAGAGCTGATTGATTACGCTGCCGTCGAAAGACTGGAAAGTAATATATTTGACGTACATAATGCAAAACTGCATTTCTTTTTCCGTCAAATATTTCGCATTATGGCAGAAATCGGACAGCGTATGACTGTAGATTTCGCTTGCGGAAGCGGTTTTTACGTAATTGTCAACCTTCATTGCCTGCGTATACAGCGAAGATACCGCCATTTCCAACAATGACTCTGCCGAGGCGTAACTTCCGTAGCTGTTGTAATAATTGTTGAAGGAATCCAAAATTTTACCTACGGTAATCGTTTCGTCGCCTACTTCGATTGCCGTAAGATTGCGGTACTTGTAAACGTTCCTGGTAAACATAGCGCAACCGGAAAAGATACCGCACAGAAAAACGACAATCAATATTAACGTAAGTATTTTGCTTGCTTTTCTCATTTTTAAATACTCCTGAACATTTGCGGCAAAAGCTTGAAGGCATATTGCCACATATACTTATCTATTATACATTTTATTGTTACAAATGGCAAGCGGTTTAGTGACATTTCGCGTCTGTTTTTAGACAAGATTTGCGTAAATTTTTTGCTTTTACGCAAATTTGACGGCAGGCGCGCGGTGTTACGGCTGAATTCGCAATAAAAACTCCTCCATTGCGGAAAGCAGTCTGTCCTTCTGCAAAAAGTCGAAAGAATTAAATAATACGCCGTAAGTGTCGGACGCAGCGGAAACCCTGTCTCCGCATTCGGATAGCGCTTCGAAAACCTCCTTCCGCATCATCTTGTCGCGGTTGGCGAAAACCAACTCTCCTTTACCCGTTTTCGCCGTAACGCGTATTATGCCTGCGGCGTTAGCAAGAAGTTTCAGTCGGGCTACGATAAACAAATTGTCTACCTGTTTGGGAATAACTCCGTAAACGTCCGCCAACTGATTTTTCACTTCGGCGATTTCCTCCTGCGTTTTGCAGGATGCAAGCTGTTGATAAAAACTCATACGGTCTGCTTGCAGAGGTATATAACCGTCGGGCGCAAACGCCTCGATATCTATGGAAACTTCGGTGGAAATTTTCTGCTGCGTTTTTTCTCCCTTCAGTTCGTCTACGGTTTCTTTTAGCAGACGCGCGTACATATCGTAACCGACCTTCATCATATGTCCGTGCTGCTCGCGTCCCAAAATATTGCCTGCGCCGCGTATTTCCAAATCCTTCATAGCGATTTTAAATCCGCTGCCCAACTCGCTGTACTCGGTTATGGATGATAAACGTTTGTATGCGACTTCGCTCAGAATCTTATCTTTACGATAGGTAAAGTAGGCATACGCAAGACGGTTACTGCGACCCACCCGTCCTCTCAACTGATATAACTGCGACAGACCCAGCTTGTCCGCGTCGATGACGATGAGAGTATTTACGTTGGGAATGTCGATACCGTTTTCGATAATCGTCGTACACACAAGCACGTCGAATTCGCCGTTGGCAAACGCCCTGACGGAGTCTTCCAAGACGTTTTCGTTCATTTGCCCGTGAGCGACGGCTATTTTTGCGTTCGGAAGCATTTCCGACAGATTACGCGCAAAACCGTCGATTTGTTCCACCCTGTTAAACACGCAGTAGACCTGTCCTCCGCGCGCAAGCTCGCGCGTTACAACGTCCGTTATCAACGCTTCGTTTTCTTCCGCCACGAACGTTTCCACCGCCATACGCTGTACGGGCGGAGTCGTTATCGTGGATATATCTCGAATACCGGACAGCGCCATATGCAGCGTGCGCGGAATGGGAGTTGCCGACATCGTAAGCACGTCCACGTTTGTTTTGAGGGTTTTTATCTTTTCTTTGTGCTCTACACCGAACCGCTGTTCTTCGTCTAAAATCAACAGTCCCAGTTTAGAAAAAGATACGTCTTTCGACAGCAGACGGTGAGTTCCTATTACTATATCTACCGTACCGCGCGAAACGTCCTGCATTATTTTCTTTTGTTCTTCGGCGCTTTTGAAACGATTGAGACAGGCGACTTTGATGTCGAAATGACTCATACGCTCTGAAAACGTAGCGTAATGCTGTTCTGCAAGAATAGTCGTAGGAACAAGCACCGCCACCTGATATCCGTTTGAAACGACGTCGAACGCCGTCCTCATGGCAACCTCCGTTTTGCCGTAGCCCACGTCGCCGACAAGCACTCTGTCCATAATGCGGTTCGACGTTAAATCTTTGACTATTTCCCTGTGACAGCGCAGTTGGTCTTCCGTAGCGGTATAGGGAAAATACTGTTGAAATTCGTTGTCGAGATATTCGTCGATACGATACTTGAATCCGCGCGCCTTTTCGCGTTCGGAATAGAGCTTCAGCAGGTTTATCGACATTTCTTTTATTCCCGACTTTACCTTGCTTTTGACCCTTGCGAAATCTTCCCCGCCCAGCTTTGAAAGCGCAGGATTTTCTCCTCCCGAATAACGCGACAGCATATCGGTGGCGTCCGCAGGTACGTACAGTCTGTCGCCGTTTTTGTACAGTACGACTACGTAATCCTTAACTTCGCCGTCGGACGAGGTTATCTTTTGTATGCCTTCGCAAAGTCCTATGCCGTGCACGTCGTGTACTACGTAGTCGCCCTTCTCCACCGAAAGAAACGCCTGCCGTTTGGATTTGCGCATCGAACGGTTGTTCAGTCCTCTGCCCAAATCCCGCGTGCCTATAACTACAAGCTTATTCGTATGGGAAACGAATCCGTGCTCGACGCCGATAGGCAGAATAAGTCCGTCCGCTTTGTTGGGTACGAGCCTGTCCGCTTCCGTCATATATACGCCGTTTTCGGCAAGCTTGTCGCGCGTAGCTTTCACGCCGTCCGTTCCCGCAAGAATCACCGTTTCGTATCCGCCGCGCAGCCAGTTTCGAACGTCGGTCGCAAGTCCGTTTTCGTTCATCGAATAATTTGACACCGCGCCCGTCTTGAAATTGCGAATAGTCTGCGGTTTGAAAAATTCGGTTGCATAAGGCAAAGTCTGCATTGCTATCTGCGGATAACCGAATTCAAATGCCGTATCCCTGTCGCGCAACGTTTGCAAATGCGCGGGCAGCACTTCTCCCGCCTTTGTAAGATTCGCCACGCGTTCGGCGTGTTCCTTGTACAAAAACTGCGCGCGTTGATACAGCTGCTTAGGCTCGTCCCAAACAATTACCGTATCTTCGGGTAAATACTCCGATAACGCGGACCGTTTAACAAACGGCAAAAGCCACGACGAATCGACCGTATCGTCTCCGCTTGCGGAAAGCTCCGAGACTATCTCGGACAAACGCGCCTGAGCGTCGGCGGAAAGTTTAAAACGTCGGATATACTTTTCCAACTCCTTAAATTTTTCGACGGGAAATCCGCATGTATCGTATAACGGATATATTTCTATTAGAGCAACTTCTCCTTCCGCGACTCCTTCGCCGTTTACCGAGCGAATGCTTTCTATTTCGTCGTCGAAAAAATCTATGCGGAAACGTTCGGAAAACGGTAGGGACAAGTCGAGGATATCCCCCCTCATCGTAAATTCGCCTTCGGCGGAAATGCCGTCGACGCGCGTATATCCGCATTTTACAAGCCTTTTAATCAACAAAGAAGAGTCGTACCGAGCGCCTTTTCTTAGAGTGAAACACTGTTTAAAGAAAAGATTCCGCTCGGGGTAATACTGCATAAGCGCGTCTATGCAAACTACTGCGGCATCGGCGCCACGTAAAACGGAATGTAATGCGGCGTTACGCGCAAATACGGAATTTTTGGAAGCGTTGCGTTTGTAAAGCAAAACGTCTTCTTTAAACGGCACGTATACTACCTTGCCGCAAGAAATCGCCTGCATTGTCCGATATATCCGCTGCGCTTCTACGTAGTCGGAACAAACGTAAAGACAAAACCCGTTTACGGCGTTCGCCACAAAGGGTTTTTCGTTCGGTTGCAGACCGAAAGCCGAGATAAATTTTTTATCTCGGGTATCGTTAAGCAAATCTTTATACGCTTTATTGTTATTTACTCTGTCCAAAAAGTAATACATCGTTTTGTTATTATTATATCGTACGCGAGCGATGCGGTTCGCAATGTTAGATAATTCACACGGTACGACGTAATAGCTTACGGTTAGTTGTAGCCGGACATACCAAACCGTCGTATGTATTGCTATTGTAACACAATTTACCGACAAAGTAAAGCGTTACTGCCTCCGACGGCGTTACTTGACGTTTCTTGCGCGTCAAGACTGTTCTTTGCAAATAAAATAATTCGCAAAACAATTGACTTGACGTTTTTTTATGCTAAAATAATATCGGATATTGCAAACGAGGTTTATATTATGCCCGATGAAATTTTCAGAAAATTATCCGAACTCGACGAGGTAGAAGCCATAGCGCTGGGCGGTTCGCGCGCGGGCAAATTTTACGACGAGAAGTCGGATTACGACGTGTACGTATACGTTACGCAACAAATCGACGAAAACGTACGCAGAAATATTCTTTCTCGGTATTGCAGTTATATGGAAATAGGTAACGATTTTTGGGAACGCGAGGATAATTGCGTACTGAATAGCGGAACGGATATAGACATATTGTATCGCGATTTGGACGATTTCTGCAAGGGAGTGGAAAACGTCGTCGTCAACGGACAAGCGGCGAATTCCTACACTACCTGTATGTGGCATAATTTGCTTAACTGCAAAATCATTTTCGACAGATGCGGCAAACTTAAAGCGGCGCAAAAAAGATTCGACGTTCCCTACCCGAAGAAACTGAAAACCGCGATTATAGATAGACAGCTTAAACTGCTCGACGAAGCTTTGCCCGCCTACAAAACGCAAATACGCAAGGCGGTATCGCGCAAGGATTACGTAAGCGTCAATCACAGAATAACGGAATTTCTGGCGTCCTATTTCGATCTGATTTTCGCGTTGAACGAACAGACTCATCCCGGAGAAAAACGTCTTATAACTCTGTGTAAAAATAATTGCAAAATTCTTCCGCAAAACTTCGAAGAAAATCTTTCGGCGTTATTTTCTCATATGTTCTGCGACGACACGAAACTGTTGACCGACGTCGATACTATAATTGCAAACGTAAAACAAATTATTACGCGCTGATTGCGCGACGGAGAAAATATGTATCTTATTATCGGACTGGGCAATCCCGAGAAAAAATATTTTAATACGTTCCACAACGCGGGATTTATGTGCGTAGACAGATTTGCGGAAAAATTAGGCGCCGAATTCAATAAAACCGAATGTAAATCCGTAACGGCGCACGCGAAAGTAAACGGACAAAAAGTAATCGTCGCAAAGCCTGTGACGTATATGAACCTGTCGGGACAGGCGGCGGCGGAACTTACTAATAAGTACAAAATAGAAAAAGGAAACCTGATTGTAGTATACGACGACGTCGATATACCTATGGGACATCTCAGAATACGCAAAGAAGGTTCGGCGGGTACGCACAACGGAATGAAAAGCATTACGCAACTGCTCGGAACAACCGACTTTCCCCGAATCCGCATCGGCATAGGCAAAGATACGCCGATGGAATTGACGGATTACGTACTGTCTCAGATTACCGACGAAGATAAAGCGGCAATTAACCCCGCAATGGAACACGCCGCAACGGCGCTCGTCGAATACGTCAACGGCGATACGCTCGACAACGTAATGCAGCGGCACAATATAAAGTAACTTTAAATATCAAATGCAGATAGAACGTTCTATCTGTATTTTTTCTTTATTTTATATTGATAAATTATTCATTATCTTCATTGCTTTCAAATTTTTGATCAATTAGTTCCGCCTCCGATTCTTCCAAACCATATAACTTGTTCCTGATAAATTTTAAGTCTTTTAATGCAGAAAAAATCAACTTCCAAAACATAAAATTGACAAATATAACAAATGAACCAATTGTTAATGCTAAAAAGCCTTCCAAATATTTTTTGTTATACATCATAAAACAAAAGCAAATAAATAGACAAATCGCAACTATAGCGACAACTCCCAAGACAATTAATTCCATCGATTTAAAATATTTGTCATTTTTATCAAATATCTTTTTCATGTTTCACCTTCGTTTTATACTATCCCAAATCGGGATATTTTTATTATACCAAGTTGGTATAATATTGTCAATGAAAAATTTGAAACGCTTACGGGAAAGCAAGGGACTGTCGCAGCTGCAACTTGCATTAAAACTCGGTTTAAATCAAAATACGGTAAGCCGCTACGAAAACGGACAACGCGAAGCGGATTACCAAACATTAATAATGTTTGCCGACTTCTTCGACGTGTCGATTGATTATTTAATCGGTCGGACTAATGTGAAATAAATTTTTACTCGATACAATAATACAGAAGCATCCACCCGTCAAACGGAAGGATGCTTACTCTTTATATCCCAAACGGTGTTTGTTTAATATGAGAAACACAGACTCACATTCGTCGTAACTTACCGCGTGTTATAAACTTCTTATTCCAATCCGAACCGTATCGCGCTCGGCAACGTTGACTGTAATACCGTGCATAAACGCGCTACAACATAACAAACGACGACAAACACAGTCGACTGTTTTTTAACGATGCTTGAGTTTTTGGAGAACGAATTGTCTCGCTATTCTCCGAAATACGAAATATTGTCTTTTATGTATTTGACGATTGCGTCCTCTATCTCGAATTGCAAAGCGCCGTATTCGCAGTCGAATTGCTCTAACGGATTACCGTCGTACCATTGCGAGAAGGCGTTTAAATCTTCTCTGTCGGGCATTGTACCTTTTATCTTGCCGAAGCACTCCTGCGCGTTAAGATACAAATCGGCGACGTTATCGAGATTGACCGCTCTGAAAACTTTTTCGAAATCGATTCCCAATTGATTGTATTCGTTGAAATAGAATTGCGGAAAACCGCCGTTTAACACTTCGTAATGCAAGCTCAACGCGCCTAAAACGTTCTGTATAACGACGGGCGCGTCAAGATAGCTGTCGTCGAACAGCGAATATTCTTCGTTTGCAAACTCATACGCGCATTCCAAAAGCGCTTCGTCCCGTCTTTCGTCTGCAAGGATCTGAAATTCTCTTTTAGTCATTGCATAATCTCCGTTTATGTATTTGTCTATAAAATGCCATTAGAAACTCGGAATAATTATTTTAATAGCTCCGCCGCCAAACGCGCGATATCATGCTTGTTTTCCGCCGACATTGCCGAAGTAATTGTAACGACGGGCTCGATAAATGTAACGTTTTTACTCTTTTCGAATTTTGCTTTGATAAGTCTTGCCGCAGACGGCGCCCAGCTGCCGTTTTCGATTATTCCTATCGCGCGGTTTTGGTAATTACGCTCCGTCAAATGTTCGATAAAGTCGCGCATAAAGGGAAATATATCCATATTATACGTTGTGGTAGCCAAAACTATTTTTCCGTATTTAAACGCATCCTCTACGTTTTCCGCCATATCGCTTCGGGCAAGATCGGTCAAAACTACTTTTTTGCAACCCTGCTTTTTCAGTTCCTCCGCAAGCAGTTCGGCGGCGGCCTTCGTATGTCCGTACACGGACGTGTACGCAACTACGACGCCTTCGCATTCTACGCCGTAACTCGACCAAATGCCGTACAGATTAAAATAGTAACCGAGATTATCGCTAAGAACGGGACCGTGCAGCGGACAAACGACTTCGATATCCAATGCAGAAGCTTTTTTAAGCAAGGCTTGAACCTGCGCCCCGTACTTGCCCACGATACCGAAGTAATAACGTCTGGCTTCGCACGCCCAGTCCTCGTCTATATCCAACGCGCCGAACTTGCCGAATCCGTCGGCGGAAAACAGCGTCCTGTCCGTCGAATCGTACGTAACCATAACTTCGGGCCAGTGCACCATAGGAGCGAACACGAAGGTAAGCGTATGGCGTCCCAACGACAGCGTTTCGCCGTCTTTTACGACAAGTGTATTTTTTGCGGCGCCCTGTCCGAAATAGTTGTTCAACATAAAAAACGTTTTGGCGTTGCCCACCACCGTTGCGTTTGGATACCGTTTTAAAAAATTGACGATATTTGCCGAATGGTCGGGTTCCATATGCTGAACTATAAGATAATCGGGAGCTCTGCCGCTGCAAGCTTGCGCAACGTTTTCGAGCCACTCGTCGCCGTAATGTTGATCGACCGTATCCATTACCGCAATTTTGTCGTCCAAAATAACGTAGCTGTTATATGCCATACCGTTAGGAACAACGTATAACCCCTCGAACAAATCTATACTGTGATCGTTAACTCCTACGTAAAGAATATCGTCAGTGATCTTCATATGCTTACCTCCGTAATCTAATTGCCAAAAGATTATCTCACATAACGCCGAGTTTGTCAAAATAAATACGCGTATTGACAACACCGACTTATATTTGATACAATAATAAAAAATACAGACGAAAAGGAGCGTTCATATGCCTCAATCAAACGTGTCCAACGGCAAACGCGCATTTAAACTGTACAACAAGACGGGCGCAAGCGAACGCGAAAAAGAACGCGCAATACAAATAATAAACGGAGAAAAAACCTCCGACCTGGATGCGTACGGGAGGTTTGTGCGAGCGGAAATTATATTCTGGCAGGATTTTGCTCCGCTGCAGGACAGAATCGACGCTTTCGATACGTTTAGAAGTATGTCGTGCGACAATACGCTGCCGACAAACCTCGTCGTAGGCGCGTGTTTTTTTGCCGCGCGCTGTTACGAATTGGGATTTGCGACGGAACAGAATTTCGACTCGGCGCTTATTTGTTACCGCGCGGCAAATAAACTCAACCCGAAAGCGTGTTTGAAAGATATTGCGCGTTTGGAAAAAGCGCAAACATCCGTAAAAACGGAGTTCGATACCGCCACACCGCCGAAATTCCAATACAACGGTTCGTGGGCGGCAGATTCGTGGGCGGAATGGGAAGTGATGAACGACGACAAATTGCATACGAATATCGCCGACGGACTGCGTACGCTGAAACGCACCGGATTCTTTTACGAAGACGATCCCGACGAGGTGGATGCGGATTTGTACAGCGTCCCCGATAAAACTGACGAAACGTAACGCAATCGGCGTTGCGGACGTTTGCTTATCTATTCGTATAACTTTGCGCTGATTTCCTCGTAACTTAAATACTTTATTTTCTTAACTAATCGCGTAGGAAGTTCCTCTATGTCGGTTACCGTAACTCCTTCGGGAACCAGAATTTCCTTTATTTTGGAGCAGTCTCGAAACGCCTTTAAAGACACTTCCGTCTCGAAAAACTTCAATACCGCAATTTTCTTAATAGACAAACAGTCGCCGAACGCATACTCGTTGACGGGTGGCGTTTCGTCGTTTATTATAAACGTGTCGAGCAATTCGTTGTTAACGTAAACTTTGACGTCGGAAGCGGGACTTGCGCCGTAACGATCTGCAAAATCTATTTGAACGAAGTTGTTAAGATCGGTAATGCTCAACCACTGTTTGCCGCCGCCTGAAAAAGCGTCGCGACCGACCTTTTTCAGTCCGTTTCCGTAAATTAAATATTGCAGTATATGCGCGTGTTCGAAAGCGGATTCTTCTATTTCTTCGATGCAAGAGGGAATTTCCAAATAATCCACCCATTCGCCTTGCGCGCCCGAGACGTTAGAAAATGCGTGACTTCCTATTACCGTTACGCTGCCGTCTGCGGGAATAACGCTGTTTCCGCATCCCATAATAATCTTGCGCGAAGCGGTTTCTATAAGGCAGTCGCCTTCGCTGCGATACTTCTTATTTCCTTCCTCTACGGTAATTTTCCCGCAGCGTTTGTGAATGGCGCGTCCGATGTTTTCTATGCAGCGAGGTATAAATAATTCTCCGTTTTTGTAGAGGCTCAAATCGACTAACGCCGAAGTTCTTAACGTCGTGACGCTGCCGTCGGAAGGGATAACGGCATTTTTAAGCGCCATAATCAATCTCTTCTCGGGGACGTCTATCAAACAGTTATTTACTATACGGAACGTTTTGTTGTCTTTATCTACTTTTAATTTTTTTAAATTCTTTAAATTATAGATATACGTCAAATCGGGAATCAACGATACGTTCTTTCCTATCGAAATTTCCTCTACGCAATAGCAGAAGTCGAATATAGAAAAGTCCAACAAAATCATACCCGCGCCGACGGAGATTTCCTTCAATTTTTCGCAATACTCGAATGCCGCTTTCCCTATTTCCGTAACGGAATCGGGAATACGTATCTTTTCCAGACAAGTTCCTGCAAATGCGCGATCTCCTATTTTTGCAACCTTTTTGGGAATGTCGATATGCGTCAAACCGCTCGAAGCAAAAACGCCGTCCGATATGCTTTCGAGTTTTTTACTCAAAACTACGCTACGCAGATTTTTACATTGCGAAAAAGCGTCCTCGCCGATAGAACCGACGTTTTCCAGATTTATGGATTTTAGCGCGGTACAGCCGTAAAACGCGTTTCGATATATGGCGTACAGCGAAGCGGGGAGTTCTACGCTTTCGAGATTCCTGCAATTTGCAAACGCGCACGGTCCTATACTGAAAACGTAATCTGTCGTACCGTCTTCCTTCGTATACAGGAAATCGCTCAGCTCGACTTTGCGGATTTCGATATCGCTTACCGACTGCACGGAACCGTACCCGAACGGATCCAGAATCAATAACGGCGGTTTTTTCAATTTTAAAATTTTCTCCGCCTTTTGCTCTGCGGACTGCGAATAAGGCAGATATAACACTTCGTCGTTAAACGACTCCGCAACGAAGCCGTACTTATCGACAGAAACTTCGTTGCCGTTTGCAATCATTCTGTCAAGCATTTCCTTAGCGGAATAACTGTTCCCGTCGTCGACAGGCAAATTTATCGTAAGGCACGACTTGCCGCATTTCTTTGCGAAAGCGATTTCTTCGTGTATGGACGGCGACAGTAACGAATTTTCGCTTACGTAAAACACAACTCCCGCGCAACGGGACGGACGTATGTATTTTTCCGCAGTTTCCTTCCAACTTTCGCCTGCAGGCATCGCCCTGTCGTACCAGACGTTGACCCCTTCCGCTTGCAGCGCGTAAATATCAGAATAAACCTGCTTGTAATCTTTGTGAGAATAACTTATAAAATAGTAGTTATCGGGATTGTCCGATACGGGCGGCAGATATTTCAACGACAGATCGTCGAGCGCGTTGGAAGAGAGAATACCTTCGATTTTTTTATTTACGTCTAAATTCATAATAACCGCCTTTTGTTTAATCATAGAGCACCCAGCCGAACCTGCAAAATCGGACGTTTACCGATTGTTTACTTCGTCAATTCATACTTGCAGCGCATCCGTAGGCGACGTCGCCGTTGCTCGGCATATCTGCGCATATCTCGCCGAAACATTCCTGCGTAGAGGGACTTTGACGGAAACTTCCGCAAGTATTTAAGACGGAAGAAACAGAGTTCGTATATTTCACGGCTACGTGATACGTTTATTATCTCATATCGGAAAAAATTTGTCCAGACATAATTGCGACTTGCAAATACGAGTCGCTTTTCTCTGCAGACGTACCGACCTGCGCTGCCGAAAACAGGAAAAAATACCGAAGCTCTTACATATACGCAAAAATATGTCGTCCGAATGTAAGAACGGTAATAAATAACGTTGCGCAGAACGCGCGTAACGAGCATAAGGTAAATTAAGAAAACGCCGAATAAGAAATTTAAACTAAAAAAACGGAAATCGATTTTATACAAAGCAAGAAGTTTCTGCTTGCACGGCGAAAACGGCATAATCACGAAAGTAATACCGAACCGCAGTAACGAGGCGTATATGCGTATATACTGCAAAACAAAAAACCCGCGTTTTAAGCAACGCGAGTTTTTTTGTTAGAATCAAATAATTACAGCACTACTACAAGAGCCATTTCCGCGCCGTCGCCGCGACGTTGCGTCATCTTGTACACTGCAGTGTATCCGCCCTTTTGTCCCTTTTCTTCCGCCTGTTTGTCGAATTTGGGAGCGTATTCGTTGAACATTTTCTCTATCAATGGATGTCTTACCGTCTTAGTGCGGAGTTTGTATTCCGTCTTGCTTTCTTTGGGCAAACGAGTTTCCTGCAAGTCTGCCAAATTAGCCATAAGAGCGCGTCTTGCGGCGAGCTTATTCGCTCCGTCGTTGATAACTTTAACGGTAGTTTCTTTTCCGTCTACAATCTTCGTTTTTTGAACCTCTACGGTATCTTTGTAAGTGTTGACGGCAAGCGTTATGTACTTTTCGGCAAGCTGTTGAACTTCCTTAGCGCGAGCTTCGGTAGTTTCCAGTTTTCCGTTCCACAATAATTGAGAAACTTGATTTTTCAAAAGAGCCCTTCTTAAATCAGTAGCTTTTCCTAATTTTCTATGTGATGCCATTTTGCAATTCTCCTATTCATCCTTATTTTTCAAAGACAGACCGTAACTTTCAAGTTTCGCAATTACTTCGTCGAGAGATTTTCTACCGAGATTTCTTACTTTAAGCATATCGTCTTCCGTTCTGCAAGTAAGATCCTCAACCGTCTGAATACCCGCGCGCTTCAAGCAGTTGTAAGAGCGTACGGACAGGTCCATATCGTCGATATTCATTTCGAGCACGCGCTTGTGATTGTCGCTTTCTCTGGGGATAAGAATATCTCTGTTGAAATTTTCCGACAAATCGACGAACATTTTAATATGGTCTTCGATGATTTTAGCGGCCAAAGATACGATTTCCCTTCCCGAGAATGCGCCGTTCGTTTCAACCTCCAACGTCAGCTTGTCGCGGGTAATGTCTTGCCCGACGCGCGCGCTTTCGACGTTGTAACTTGCCTTCTTGACGGGTCCGAACAACGAATCGATAGGAATAAAACCTATGGGGTAGTTTATTTTTAACTCTCTGTTGCGTTCCTTGTTCTTTTCAATCGAGTAGTAACCGCATCCGCGAGCTACGTACAGTTCACAGTTGAGCGTTGCTCCCTCTTCGAGAGTACACAGATACAAATCGGGATTTAAAACTTCCACTTCCGCATCCGTAAGAATGTCTCCCGCGTGAACTTCGCAAGGACCTGCTTTGCTTATTGATATTGTCTTCCTGAAATCATTGTCTTCATTATCCGACTTCAATGCCAAACGTTTGATGTTCAGTATAATGTCCGTTACGTCTTCTTTTACGCCGGGAATAGTTGAAAATTCGTGTTGAATGCCGTCAATTTTTAATCCGACAACGGCAACACCGGGAAGCGCGGCAAGTAAAACTCTTCTCAACGCATTTCCGAGAGTAATGCCGTAACCTCTTTCCAATGGTTCTGCCACGATCTTGATAATGCTGGCATTTTGACCGCTTTCTTCAACTGTCATTACCGGTTTTTCTATTTCCATCATTGGACAACAATCTCCTTTATATTTTATTTAAATTATGCCGCGATTTTACTGCGACGCGTTGCGTACGCAACCCGAACAAACATATTTGTAACGTTAAGTGTGTTATTTGGAATACAACTCGACGATCATATGTTCTTGAATGTTCATATCGATGTCTTCTCTTGTGGGTTTAGCCAACACTTTGCCCGTAAGCTCCGCAGGGTCGAAATCCAACCATTTGGGAAGATTAGACGGTTTTTTGGATTGTTTGAGTTCCGTGAACAAGGGTTGTTCTCTCTTGTTATCTTTGATGGAAACTACGTCTCCTACTTTGATTGCATAACTGGGAATTGTTACGCGTTTGCCGTTTACGGTGATGAGACCGTGATTGACAAACTGTCTTGCTTGCGAACGGGATACGCCTATACCCATACGGTATACCACGTTATCCAGTCTTTCTTCCAACAAGATAAGCATATTGCTACCCGTAACGCCCTTTAAACGTTCTGCTTCTTCGTAATACTTGTGGAATTGTTTTTCCTGCAGACCGTAAATTCTCTTAGTCTTTTGTTTTTCGCGAAGCTGCAGTCCGTATTCCGTAACCTTCTTTCTGGAATCGGCGTGTACTCCGGGAATTTTTCCGCGACGCGTTATCGCGCACTTATCCGTATAACATCTGTCGCCCTTTAAAAACAATTTGCATTTTTCGCGTCTGCATTGACGGCAATCTGCGCTTGTATATCTAGCCATTTCTATTCTCCTTTAACTAAACTCTTCTACGCTTGGGCGGACGGCATCCGTTGTGAGCGATAGGCGATACGTCGCGAATTAATGTTACTTCGATTTCTGCCGTTTGCAATGCGCGTATAGCCGATTCGCGTCCTTGACCGGGTCCTTTTACGTATACTTCAACCGAACGAAGTCCGTATTCCTTTGCCGCTTTTGCAGCGACTTCGCAAGCCTGTTGAGCCGCGAAAGCCGTGCTTTTACGGGAACCGCGAAATCCCAAAGCGCCCGAACTGCACGCAGACAGAGCGTTACCGTTCATATCCGTAAAAGTTACGATTGTGTTGTTGAAGGAAGCGTGAATATGTACTTGTCCTTTGTCAACCTTTCTTATGTCGCGTCTTTTCTTGACAACTTTCTTTCCTGCCATTATTCGCTCCTCCTACTTAGCTTTCTTGCCGCGAGATACGGTACGTTTGGGACCTTTTCTCGTGCGCGCGTTTTGTTTAGTAGATTGTCCTCTTACGGGAAGTCCCTTGCGGTGACGGATTCCGCGATAAGAGCCAATTTCGATTTGTCTTTTTATGTTCATAGAAACTTCGCGACGAAGATCTCCTTCTACGTGAAGATTCTTTTCTATACAATCACGGATTTTTGATACGTCGTCTTCGGTCAAATCTTTGACACGGGTATCCGGATTAACACCTGTTTCGGCAAGAATATTTTTTGCCGTAGTGCGTCCGATTCCGTAAATGTAGGTCAAGCCGATTTCAATACGTTTTTCTCTGGGTAAATCTACACCGGAAATACGAGCCATTTGTTTTTCTCCTTAATAATTTTTTTGATTATTTTGATTAATTTATATTTACACGTAAAGGTTGGCGAGCCTAAGTGGAATGATGTCGCGTAATCTTTAACGTGATTGTATCCTAAGTTGACGCCGTAAGGCGTTTGACTTATAGAGACAATTAACCTTGTCTTTGTTTGTGCTTGGGATATTTGGAACAAATTACCATAACTTTTCCGTTACGTTTAATAACCTTGCATTTGTCGCACATCGGTTTAACTGACGGTCTTACTTTCATTTTATCCTCCTTAATACGGACGCTTACGCGTCTGTTGTTTGATTAGTATCGAAACTTTTATTGAACGCCCTTCGTTCTCCAAACGATTCTTCCCTTAGTAAGATCGTAAGGGCTCATTTCCAACTTAACTGCGTCTCCGGGCAAAATTCTGATTGAATGTATACGCAACTTGCCCGAAACGTAAGCGGTTATTTCGTGATTGTTTGTAAGTCTCACGCGGAATTCCGCATTGCGAAGAGCTTCTACGACTACGCCTTCAACCTCGATTACATCGTCTTTTGACATTTAAATTC
Organism: Corallococcus sp.; assembly: GCA_023667435.1. Classification (GTDB taxonomy): domain Bacteria; phylum Bacillota; class Clostridia; order Christensenellales; family CAG-314; genus Fimimonas. The sequence continues at coordinate 26,215 of JAMPAB010000006.1, forward strand.
TCCTTAAATTTGTTGGTTAAATTGTCTTAGCGCGCTTTTGACTTCGCTGTCGAACACTTTTTTGTTTGCGTTTAACTTGACTGCGATAGCTTCCAGCACTGTTCCGCTATCAGAGATATGTTTCGGATTTTTCTTCTTCGGCGCGTTTAGCTTGCGCATTCCGCCGTCGGCCAAATAAACGTAACCTTTTTTGACGTCGATATTGACAACGACAAAATACATACCTTTGTCTCTGCCTTGTTTAGACAGCACGACGCTGCCTATTTTTAAGTCGTCTGCGTTCATAATCACCTACAAACTTAATATTTCTATACCGTCGTCCAAAATGGCGATGGTATTCTCGTAGTGAGCGGCAGGCTTGCGGTCGCGCGTTTTAACCGTCCAACCGTCGGACATCCAATCGACCTTCTCGGTGCCCATTGTAATCATAGGTTCTACCGCAATCGTCATTCCCGAAGAAAGTCTCAGTCCGCGTCCCTGCGTTCCGAAATTCGGAACTTCGGGATCTTCGTGCATTTCTCTGCCTATACCGTGTCCTACCAACTCGCGAACGACCCCGTAGCCGAAACTCTCGGCATAACTTTGAATTACGAATCCCAAGTCGCCCAGTCGCGTTTCGCCCGCCTTAATGCTGTTGACGCCTTTAAAAAAGCATTGTTCGGTGACGTCTATCAGTTTTTGACATTCGGGGGAAATGATTCCCACCGCCACCGTTCTTGCCGCGTCGCCCTGCCAACCGTCGTAAATTGCTCCGCAGTCGTAGCTGACTATCTGTCCTTCCTGCAAAATTTTCTTCTTGCTAGGAATGCCGTGTACTACTTCGCAATCGATCGACACGCATATGCTCGCAGGAAAACCCTGATAGTTGAGAAAACTCGGCGTTGCATTCTGCGAAACGATATATTCGTGCGCCAGTTTATTCAACTCGTACGTCGAAATACTCGGTTTTGTATGATCGCGCAAAAGATTCAGAGTATCTCTGACTATCTGATTTGCTTTACGCATTAACGCAATCTGCGAATTAGACTTTATAAGAATCATTTTTTCAGAACCGACAGTATTCTGCCGTAAACCTCTTCGACCGTGCCGTTGCCATCTACGGTAATAAGTTTTCCCTTTCCCTCGTAATACTCGATGAGCGGGAAGGTCGTTTTGTAGTATACTCTCAATCTTTCGCGAACCGTTTCTTCCGAATCGTCGGCGCGAATAATCAATTTGCCTCCGCACGACGGACAGGTCGCGGCGTCTTCGAGAGAGGAAACGTGGAACGTTCCGTTGCAGTCGGGACAAAAACGGCGACCCGACAAACGTCTGACTATCGCTTCTTCGTCAACGTCGAGATTGACGGCGCAATCTACGTTTTCGAAAGCGTCGAGAGCCTTCGCCTGCACTATCGAACGGGGAAAACCGTCCAAAATGTATCCGTTTGCGCAATCCTGCTCGGCAAGTCTGTTCTTAACTATTTCTATCGTGATTTCGTCGGGAACAAGCTCGCCGCGTGCCATAATATCTTTTACTTGCAGCCCCAACGGAGTTTCTTCCTTCAAGTTTTTGCGGAAGATATCTCCCGTTGAGATCTGCGGGATTTTCAAATCGCTTGTAAGTTTCTGCGCCATAGTGCCTTTGCCGCTACCGGGCGCGCCTAACAATATAATTTTCATTTTATTTCAAAAATCCTTTCGAATTAGAGCCTAACAAGCCCTTATAGTGACGCATAAGAATTTGATTTTCCAACGCCTTGTTGAATTCCAACGCTACGGATACGCATATCAACATACCTGTCGTACTGAAACTGCTTACAAGATTGGATGCCATATTCATTCCCGCCCAACCGGGTATCGAGAATAAAATGGACGGTACGAAGGCAATAATCGCAAGGAATACAGCGCCCCAAAGCGTAATGCGCTTTACAACTTTGTCCAAATACTCGGCCGTTTCTCTGCCCGGTCTGATACCTGTAACGAAGCCGCCGTTATTTTGAATATTGCGCGAGATTTCGACGGGATTGAACTGAATTTGCGAATAGAAATACGCAAATACAAATATCAATATTGCCAAAATCAGGTTGTAAACCACGATACCGCACGCATTGCCGCTTGCAGTCATCCACGTATTCCACCAAGTAGCGAAATCGGACGTACTCCAAAACGTTTGAATGAGCATTGTGGGGAAGCTCATAATAGCGTAAGCGAAAATCAACGGCATAACGCCGGACGCGTTAACCTTGATGGGGATAAACGTCGATTGTCCGCCGTACATTTTGTTGCCCTTAACCTGCTTAGCGTACTGAACTTTGATCTTTCTCTCGGCGCCGTCTACCCATACGATAAATCCGAACACCAAAATCAATTCTACTACGAAGATAAGCGCTTCTGCCCAGTGACCGCCGACAAGAGTGTTACCGAGCTGTTGAGCTGCGGACGCAACGATACCGACGAAAATCAACATGGAAATACCGTTGGAAACGCCGTATTCCGTAATACGTTCGCCGAGCCACATGCACAGCATACTTCCGCCGACAAGCACTACTACGATGTAGATGCCCATTATCCAGCCGCCTGCCGCAGTCGAGGAGAAGAATTCCGCCCATTGACCGCCCAGCCAAGAGTAATTGATATAACCTAAGCTGGCGTCGTTTCTAAAAGTGAGGAACACTCCTACCGCGCTGATAGTTGCCAAAACCAAAGTTACCCAACGGGTAATTTTGTCTATCTTTTTTCTTCCCTCTTCGCCTTCTTTAGACATTCTTTCCAGCGCGGGGATAGCTACCGTCAACAACTGAACGATAATCGACGCGTTGATGTACGGTGAAATGCCGAGAGAAAAGATTGTACCCTGACTTAACGCGCTGCCGGTGATGGAGTTCAATATACTGAATATATTGAGACCGTCATCGATTTCGACGGCATTTAATCCGGGAATTTGGATAAAACAACCGAGTCTGAATAAAATAACAAACAGGATTGTCATTAGGATTTTTTTACGTACTTCCTTTATCTTAAAGGCATTTCTTATAGTTTCAAACATTATTAGATTACCTCTGCAACGCCGCCTGCCGCTTCGATTGCTGCTTTTGCGGAAGCGGAAAACTTATCTGCTTTTACAGTAAGTTTTTTTGTAAGGTGTCCGTTGCCGAGAACTTTAACGCCGCCGTTGTTCTTGCTTGTGACGATGCGTCTTTCCGCAAGCAATTCGGGGGTAACTACCGTTCCTTCCTCGAACACGTTGAGAGCTTCTACGTTTACGATATCGTAATCGATTGCAAACTTATTGTTGAAACCGCGTTTAGGCAAACGTCTCGAAAGGGGAGTTTGTCCGCCTTCGAAGCCGGGACGTACTCCGCCGCCGCTTCTTGCCCATTGACCTTTATGTCCTTTTCCGCTTGTTTTGCCGAGACCGCTTCCGATACCTCTACCCAGTCTTTTTTCGGAGGTTGTAGCTCCGACAGCCGGTTGAATTGTATGTATTCTCATTTTAGCCTCCTACTTTACTTCTTCTACGTTTACAAGGTGCTTTACCTTGAAAACCATCCCGCGAATAGCCGCGTTGTCGGGAAGAACGTTAAAGGAACGAATTTTCGTAAGTCCCAACGCTTTAACCGTCGCTTGCTGATCTTTCAAACAACCTGCGGTACTCTTGACGAGAGTTACCTTGATTTTTTTGGTAGCTGCGGCGTAAGGCTGAGCTCCCTTAGCGGGTTTTGCGGGTAATTGCTTTTCTACTACGTATCTTCCGTTGATATAAAGAGGCGCTTTAGCGGCGACTTTTTTGCTTGCTTTTTTTGCAGGCGCTTTGGGCGCGGCAACCGTTTCCGTTGCAACCGTTTCGGCAGCTACGGGAACTTCTGCAACCGGTTGAGCCTCCGCCTTTTTGGCGGGCGCTTTAGCGGCAGTTGTCGCAGTCTTTTTAGTCGTCGTAGATTTGGCGGAAGCCTTCTTGACGGGGGTTTCGCCTACAACTTCGATTTTTACAGCATCTGTTTTCTTTTCTGCCATAACTTCCCTCCTTAAATTTCCTCTGCGTTCTTGCCGCGCAGTTCTGCAATATGCTCGCGCGAACGAAGATTCGTCAAACCGTTAAAAGTGGCTTTTACGCAGTTTACGGGGTTGTTTGAGCCGTAAGATTTAGTACGAATATCTTTGATTCCGACCGCTTCGAGAACGTTACGGACGGGACCGCCTGCAATAACTCCGGTACCGGGTTGAGCGGGCATAAGCAAAACTTTACCTCTGCCGAACTTTCCGATTGTCTCGTGAGGGATTGTCGTATCTACCAAAGCAATCTTAACCATTGCTTTCTTAGCTCTTAAATTAGCCTTTTCGATAGCTTGCGGAACTTCCGCAGCTTTAGCCATTCCGATTCCTACCGAACCTTTGCCGTCGCCTACGACGCACAAAGCGGAGAATCTCATCGTACGTCCGCCCTTAACAACCTTAGTTACGCGGTTTACGGCAACTAATTTTTTGATAAGACCGTCGTCTTCTCTGTTGTCTCTGTCGCGATTGTTGCGTCTTCCGCCTTTTCTATCGGGACGACCGTCGCGGAAATTACGTTTGGGTTGTTCTTGTTGAGGAGCTGCCTGTTCGGCGGTTTCCGTAGCAACAACTACTTCTTCTTGTACGTTTTCCATTGTTCTGCCTCCTTCTAGAATTTAAGTCCGGCTTCTCTTGCGCCGTCTGCGAGAGCAGCAACTCTGCCCGTGTAAATATAGCCTCCGCGATCGAACACCGCCTCAGTCAAACCGAGTTTCAACGCTTTGGCGCCGATATCTTGTCCGACAAGTTTGGCAGCTTCCGTCTTAGTCTTACCTTCGAGCTGTTTGTTCAAAGCCAAACTGCTGGAAGCAACTAAGGTTTTTCCGTTTACGTCGTCTATTATTTGAGCATAGATATAATTTGTGGAGCGATATACGCAAAGACGCGGTTTAACGCTTGTTCCGTATACCTTTTTTCTGACTCTCGCGTGACGAACGCGTCTGTCCTCATTTTTGTTCAATTTCTTTATCATAATCTACACTCCTTACTTACCGGCCTTCTTGCCTTCCTTCAAGATTA
>JAMPAB010000006.1:31368-49071 GCA_023667435.1 Corallococcus sp.
TCAGCGGTTTTCTTTGTAGCCATCTTGTTCCTCCTTTATTATTCTTCGGTTGCGGGTTTTTCCGCCGCTTTAGTTTTCTTTGCAGAACTCTTGGCGGCAGCTTTCGTCGCCTTTTTAACTTGTTTCTTTTCTTCTTTCACGTCGATTTTGGCGCCGCACTTTTTGCACGCTCTTACATACTTGCCGTGCTCGCCCATAACGTGAGCTACGCGGGTAGTTTTGCCGCACTTGGGACAAACGAGCATAACGTTGCTTACATCGATTGCGCGAGGTCTTTCCACCTTGCCGCCTTGCTCCTGAGCTGAACGTGGTTTCTTATGTTTCGTAACCAGATTGAGATTTTCAACGATTACTTTGCCCGCTTGGGGGTCGGCTACGATGACTTTGCCTCTTTTGCCGCGATTCTTCGTAGGATCGCCGACAATGATTTCGACGGTATCACCGGACCTAACATTCATACTTGCCATTTATTTGTCCTCCTTTTACAGCACTTCGGGAGCGAGAGATACGATCTTCATATAATCCTTTTCACGAAGTTCTCTTGCTACCGGTCCAAAAATACGAGTGCCTTTGGGTTGCTTTTGCGCGTCGATTATTACCGCCGCATTGTCGTCGAAACGGATATGCGTGCCGTCTTTTCTGTTAATGCCGTAGGCGCTTCTTACTATTACCGCTTTGACGACGTCGCCCTTCTTGACGACTCCGCCCGGATTTGCGCTTTTTACGCTTGCGACTATTACGTCGCCTATATTGCCGAATCTACGGAAGGAACCGCCGAGAACTCTTATGCACATAAGCTCTTTCGCTCCGCTGTTATCGGCAGCTTTAAGTCTTGTTTGTGGTTGAATCATAGTCCGTTCCTCCTACTTAGCTTTTTCGACGATTTCGAGCAGACGCCAGTTCTTGTCCTTAGACAGCTTTCTGGTCTCGACGATTCTTACCGTATCGCCGATACCGCATTCGTTATTTTCGTCGTGTACTTTATATTTTTTAGTTGTAGACACCGTCTTTTTGTAAAGAGGATGTTTATATTTGTTTACGATGGCGACAACGATTGTCTTGTCCATTTTATCGGATACAACGATGCCGACTCTTTCTTTTCTACTGTTTCTTTCCATTTTTCTGTTACCTCCGCTTACGCCTTAGTGGATTGCTCTCTTTCACGGAGAACAGTCTTTATTCTTGCGATGTCCTTCTTGACGCTGTTCAAAGCAAGAGGGTTGGTCAGTTGTCCCGTAGCGTGAGATAAACGCAAGTTGAACAACTCTTTTTTCAAATCGGCAAGTTTAGCTTGCAATTCTTCATTATTAAGTTCACGAACATTACTTGCTTTCATCTGCATTCACCTCGTCTACTTTCTTCACAAATTTGCATTTGACGGGCAATTTGTGACTGGCAAGACGTAATGCTTCGCGCGCGACGTCTTCGGAGACGCCTGCCATTTCGAACATTACTCTGCCCGGTTTAATTACTGCCACCCAGTATTCGGGCGCGCCTTTACCGGAACCCATTCTGATTCCGATAGGCTTTTTAGATACCGGTTTGTCGGGAAAAATATTCACCCAAACTTTACCGCCGCGCTTAATAAATCTTGTCATGGCGACACGGGCGGCCTCTATCTGATTAGAGGTAATCCAACCGCATTGCGCCGCTTGAAGACCGTATTCGCCGTAAGCGACTTTATTGCCTCTGTGCGCCGTGCCTTTCATTCTGCCACGAAACTGACGGCGATGTTTAACTCTTTTGGGAATTAACATTATTCGGTTACCTCCTTTTTGACGGTCTTTTTCTTCTTAGGAAGTATTTCTCCTCTGTAAACCCACACTTTTACGCCTATGATACCGAACGTCGTCAACGCCTGCGCGAAACCGTAGTCGATATCCGCTCTTAAAGTGTGCAGAGGAATACTGCCCTCGTGATATTGCTCGCATCTGGCGATTTCCGCGCCGTCGAGACGTCCGGAAACCATCGTCTTGATTCCCTTAGCTCCCGAACGGGTAGCTCTGCCCATGCACTGACGCATTGCTCTGCGGAAAGAAACACGTTTTTCCAGTTGCGCGGCAATAGCTTCCGCTACGAGTTGAGCGTCCATATCGGGACGTTTAACTTCGATAATATTGAGAACTACCGTCTTATCCTTCGCCAGCTTCTGAATTTCCGCTTTGATTTCTTCCGCGCCCGCGCCGGCTTTACCGATCAAAACTCCGGGACGTCCCGTATGAATATCTACGATTACTTTGCCTTCGCTTCTTTCGATGATGATTTTGCTGATGCCGGATTGATAATACTTCTTCTTTAAGAAGGTTCTGATTTTATCGTCTTCTTTTATAAATTTAGCGAAATCTTTCTTGTCTGCAATCCATTTAGCATTCCAGTCCTGAATAACGCCTACTCTGAGTCCGTGCGGATTAACTTTTTGTCCCATAAAATCTTTTCTCCTCCTTTACGCTCTCTCATCCAAAATCACCGTAATGTGACTTGTTCTCTTTAAGATACGGTAACCTCTGCCGCGAGAAACGGGTTGCATTCTTTTGAGCGTCGGTCCTTGATCTGCGAAACATTCGGCAACGTAAAGAGTATCTTTGTTCATACCGAGATTGACTTCCGCGTTTGCCGCAGCGGAGTTCATACATTTAAGAACGGGTTCCGCAGCAGCTTTCGCCGTAGTCTTTAAAATAGCAACGGCTTCCTTGTAATCTCTTCCGCGAATGAGATCCAAAACGACTTGAACTTTTGACGGAGAGATGCGAATGTATTTTGCTATTGCCTTAGGGCGTCTGTCTTTACTTTCATTACGCGCAAGGGCTTTTGCCTTACTTCTTGTAGCCATTCTTCAATCCTCCTATTTGCCGCCGCTTGTTTTACTGCCAGCGTGTCCCTTGAAGGTTCTCGTGGGAGCAAATTCGCCCAGCTTCAAACCCACCATATCTTCGGTGATATAAACGGGAACGTGCTTTTTGCCGTCGTGTACCGCAATCGTGTGTCCTACGAAATCAGGGAAGATTGTAGAACTTCTCGACCACGTTTTTAAAACTTTCTTTTCGCCTTTTTCGTTCATTTCCTTAATTCTCTTTAAAAGAACGGGTTGAACATAAGGTCCTTTTTTAATCGATCTACTCATTTTCTTTCCTCCGATCAGTTAATACGCTTCACGATAAATTTGCCGGAAGCCTTTTTCTTCTTTCTTGTCTTGTACCCCAAAGCAGGTTTGCCCCACGGGGTTACGGGTCCGGGACGGCCTACGGGAGATTTGCCCTCGCCGCCGCCGTGCGGATGGTCGCAGGGGTTCATTACGCTGCCGCGAACGGTAGGTCTGACGCCCATATGACGCTTTTTGCCGGCTTTACCCAACGATACGATTTCGTGGTCGAGATTGCCGACCTGTCCGATTGTAGCGTGGCATTTCAACAGAATCAGTCTCATTTCGCCGCTGGGCATACGGATTGTGGCGTACTTGCCTTCCTTAGCCATAAGCTGAGCGAAAATTCCTGCCGAACGCGCGATTTGTCCACCCTTGCCGGGATTCATTTCGATGTTGTGAACGATCGTGCCTACGGGGATATTTTCGAGAGGAAGATTGTTACCCACCTTAATATCCGCGTCGGAACTTGCAACTACGGTGTCGCCTACGTTAAGTCCTACGGGAGCGAGAATATATCTCTTTTCGCCGTCGGCGTAATGCAACAGAGCGATATTTGCGGTACGGTTGGGATCGTATTCGATTGTGGCAACCTTAGCGGGAACGGATTTGTCGCGTTTGAAGTCGATAATTCTGTACTTCGTACGGTTACCGCCGCCGATATGTCTGACCGTAATTCTGCCGGTGGAGTTTCTGCCTCCCGTCTTCTTATTTTTTGCCAGAAGACTCTTTTCCGGAGTAGTCGTAGTAATCTCTTCGTACGTCGATACCGACATAAAACGACGCGCGGGAGAAGTAGGTTTATATTTCTTAATAGCCATTTGTCTGATCCTCCGTTATTAGGACAAGCTCTCGAAGAATTCGATTGCCTTGCTGTCGGCCGTCAAACGCACCGTCGCCTTCTTCCAGTCGGGAGTACGACCCTGCGTTCTGCCTTGTCTTTTCAACTTACCGTTTACGGTAGTCGTCGTAACCTTTTCTACTTTAACGCCGAAAATTTCCTCGACCGCCTTTTTGATTTCCACTTTGTTAGCGTTTTTCATTACTTCGAAAGTGTACGTTTTAGCGGGGATACCGGCATAGCTTTTTTCCGTAAGAACGGGACGTTTTATTATATCGTAGGAATTCATAACGAATATGCCTCCTCAATTTTCTTGATTGCATCCTTAGTCGCGATGATTGTCGCGCTGGAAACAAGTTGGTACACGTTAGCGAGATCCGCATCCGTAACGGTCAATTTTTCGATATTGTTAGACGCTCTTACTACGTCGGTACTGTCGCCCGATACGATAACGAGAGTTCTCTTGTCGAACTTGAAGTTTTTCAGAATTTCCGCCATAAGCTTTGTTTTGGGAGCTTCGAGCTTGATTTCGTCGATAACGATCAATTCGTTGTGCGCTACCTTGTAGCTTATTGCGCTGCGGAATGCCTGCGCCTTCATTTTCTTGTTGAGTTTTTTGGAAAAGTCTCTCGGTTTGGGAGCGAACACCACGCCGCCCTTAATCCATTGCGGAGCGCGGATAGAACCCTGTCTTGCGCGGCCGGTACCTTTTTGACGCCAGGGTTTTACCCCGCCGCCGCGAACTTCCGTACGCGTGAGTGCCGATTTCGTGCCCTGTCTTTGGTTTGCCTGATAAGCGACAACCGCCTGGTGAATAAGAGCTTCGTTGTATTCGCAACCGAAAACGCTTTCGTCAAGCTTCATTTGTCCGACTTCGGCAGCCTTTGTATTGTAAACTTTAACTTGCATCATCTTTTACTCCTTTCACCTTATTTCTTTACGGCGTTGCGAACGTAAACGATGCTGTTCTTAGCTCCGGGAACAGCGCCCTTTACAAGGATAACGCCCAACTCTTTGTCGACTTTTACTACAGAGAGGTTTAATACCGTTACTTGTTCTACGCCGTAGTGACCGGGAAGATTTTTGCCGGGCATTACGCGCGAAGGACTGCTGATGGGTCCCATAGAACCGACTTCTCTGTGAACGGGGCCTACGCCGTGAGTTTCTTTAAGTCTGTGTTGATTCCAACGTTTGATAACGCCCGAAAAACCGTGTCCTTTGGACGTTCCCGTAACGTCTACGTAATCTCCCGCCTGAAAGATATCACACTCGACCTTTGCGCCCACTTCGAGAGAAGAACCTTCGAGCTGAAATTCGTGCAAATGCTTAACTTTAGCGCCGCTTGCTTTCAAATGTCCGAGTTCGGGCTTGTTGAGCTTTTTGTCCGCTACTTCTTCGAAACCGAGCTGCAGCGCTTCGTAACCGTCGCGTTCTACCGTTTTCTTTTGAGTTACCGTGCAAGGTCCCGCTTGTATTACCGTTACGGGAAGCATCGTTCCGTCGGCAAGGAACACTTGCGTCATTCCTAATTTCTTACCAATGATTGCTTTATTCATAGATAAAGTTCACCTCCATATATATTTAGATATTACAGTTTAATCTTAACGTCGATTCCGGCAGGCAGATCTAACTTGGTAAGACTGTCTATCGTCTTAGCGTTGGGGCTGTAAATATCTATAAGACGTTTGTACGTGCGAAGCTCGAATTGCTCGCGAGCGTCCTTATATTTATGCGTAGCGCGAAGTACCGTTACTATTTCCTTTTCCGTAGGAAGAGGAATGGGACCCGAAACTTTGCTGCCCATTTTCTGCGCGGCGTCCACAATCTTGTTGCAAGCAAGATCTACTAAGTTGTGGTCGTACGACTTAAGCTTGATTCTGATTCTTTGATTTGCCATAATGTTGCTCCTTTTTCCGTTTTATTTGTCCGAACTGCGCTATGACGACAACACTTCCGTGTGTTTCACGCTGCGGCTTTTAATAAAGCAAACAAAGTTTGCCTACAAGTTACCCCGCGCCAGTTTGATTTTTAAGTCACTTAACGCTTGATACTGCTTAAAATTCGTTCGGTCGCAATGCTCTCGGCACTACTGGGTCGGCTATAAGTTTTCTGTTTCGTCAGTAACCTCACGCGTCAGCCCCTAATTCGCAGCTTAACTAGTTTATCATACAAGTCAATACAATGTCAAACAAAATAAACAAAGAAAATCAAAGTTTTTTAAGAAAATACAATTATTAAACGACGAGTAAGATGTAATCCGTTTCGGTAATCGTTTTCCGCAAGACGGTTTGCCAAAATCCGAAAGGCAGAAGATTGTATACGCGCGGCAAACGGGAAAGTTCGCGATGCGGCAATCGCACTTGTACGCGAGAAGCGGTTTACGGCGTTCCGCAACTTTACCGCAACACGTTTAAAAACGCAAAGCGAGGTAAATTTTCCGACGCTCTGCGTTTTTATTCGTATAATGCCTGCAAGCTCGCGCCGATTACATATACCGATACGCAATCAAAAACGCGAAACCCACTATCAAAAATCCCGTGCCGACGATAATCAAATTCAGATACGAGCGTTTTTTCTCCTGCTGCGCCTGACGGTAATCGTAAAACGTACGGTATTTAACCTTAGTGAGATCTCTTTTAAATAAATCCACCAGTTTAATAACGCCGAAAGCGATCATATCGAATGCGCCGCCGTTCGTTACGAAAACGAGCAATCCGACGCCCAGCATCGCAATACCCGACACGGAAAACCCGTCGCACAAATCCACTATCAACGCTTTACCGCTTTTGACGAACGCGCCGCGCGTTGCAAGTATAACGATGACCAGAACGGAGCAAACGCAAAAGGGTATAAGATACGGTAAAACTTTTTTCATTACTTATTTTTCTTTGAAGACGCCGCTTTCTTTGCAGCAGTCTTCGCTTTCTCGGACGTTTGCATTTTAGCGGAGGCTTTGGCGGTTGCCGCATCTTCCTTCTTTGCCTTAGCGTCCAACTCAGCTATTTCCTTTTTGTATTGTTCCAACTCTGCATCGTTGCAGTAAATGAAGTGTCCTTCGGTCACTTCCTGCATATACGGCTGCTGCTGACTGTAATCGTGCGCCGCAAGAGGATTGTAGGTTATACGCTTACGCTGTTTTTCGTAACGCGGATCGGGTACGGGAATAGCGGAAAGCAACGACTTCGTATACGGATGCAACGGGTGTTTAAACAGTTCGTCGCTCGTGGTCAACTCCACTATTTTTCCGAAATACATAACCGCAATTCTGTCGGAGAAATACTTGACTACCGACAAATCGTGCGCGATAAACAGTATCGCCAAATCGAGCTTTTCTCTCAATTCGTTAAGTAAATTGATGACCTGCGCCTGAATAGATACGTCCAATGCGGAAATGGGTTCATCCGCTATAATCAGATCGGGTTGAAGAATAATCGCCCTTGCGATACCTATACGCTGACGCTGTCCGCCCGAAAACTCGTGAGGATATCTGCTTGCGTGTTCGCGCACGAGTCCGACAAGTTCCAAAACCTTATAAACCTGTTCGTCGATGTACTGTCTGTCGCGAATTCCGCGAATAATCAAACCTTCCGCGATAATTTCGCGTACCGTCATACGTGGATTGAGGGACGCGATAGGGTCCTGAAAGATCATCTGCATCTTGTTCATAATTCTGTCTTTGGATGCAAGACGCAATTCTTCTTTCATTTTCGCCTGAAGTTCTTTTTGTTCTTCTTCCGTCCCTGCCTGAGCAATCAACGGTTCGTATTTGTCGCGCACAAGCTGCATTTGCGCTTTGGCGTAAAGCTTGTTGCAGTTTTTCTGATCGTTCTGAGCTTTTTTGATTTCTTCCGTCTGTTCTGCGACGACCGCCGCCAAATCCGACTTGATTTTCGCTATTTTTTCGTCGCGCTCGGGAGTTTGCGGCTCTTTCGAAAGTTCCTTAATCTCCGCGTTAGCTTTAGCTTTGGCTTGCGCGATTATTTCCTTATAGGTATTCGTTCCCGCGCAGATACGCTGTCCTTCGAAATAGACGGAGCCTCCGGTAATATCGTACAAACGGATGATGGAACGCCCGGTTGTGGTTTTTCCGCAACCGGATTCGCCTACGAGACCGAAAACTTCTCCTTTGTACACTTCGAAATTGACGTCGTTTACCGCTTTCAACTGCTGACGTCCCATCTTAAAGAATTGTTGAAGGTGTTGAACGGACAGTAATACTTCTTTTTCTGCTGCCATATTACTTTACCTCCTTTAACATACGCTCGATGCGGTCCGTAACGATTTTCGGCGGTTCCACTTTGGGAGCGTTGGGATGCAGAAGCCACGTCGCGGCATAGTGAGTGTCGGAAATTTTAAACATAGGCGGTTCCTGCTCGAAATCGATTTGCATAGCGTACTTGTTACGCGCGGCAAACGCGTCGCCTTTGGGCGGATATATCATATTCGGAGGAGTTCCCGGTATAGCTTCCAGCTTCTCTTTCGTGTCGAGGTCGGGCATGGAAGAAAGCAACGCCCACGTATAGGGGTGACGTGGATCGTAAAAGACGTCGTTTGCGGTACCGTACTCTACGATTTTGCCCGCGTACATTACGGCGATTCTGTCCGCCATGTTGGCGACTACGCCCAAGTCGTGAGTAATAAAGATAACCGACAGATTGCGCTCCGCCTTAATGCGGTTGATAAGTTCCAAAATCTGCGACTGAATGGTAACGTCCAACGCCGTAGTAGGCTCGTCGCAAATAAGAATGTCGGGGTTTGCCGCAAGCGCGATAGCGATAACTATACGCTGTCTCATACCGCCGGAAAACTCGAACGGATACTGATTGTAACGTATTTCGGGTTCGGGAATACCTACTTCCTCCAACAGCTTCAAAGCTTTTGCCTTCGCCATTTTGGGAGTAATCTCGTATACCACCGCCGAAGCTTGTTCTTTCAGGTAGTCTATTAAGGCAATCATTTCCGCCTTGCCGTCAAACTTGTCCGCGTTTTCTATTTCGGAACGGTACGCCGCGCGCAGATTATGCAATACCGCGCGGATATTTTTCTTTGCAAGTTCCAAATCCGCAAGGGACGCGGGAACGACCTTCCAGTCGGGATTTTTGCCTTTCGCCACAAGAGCGTCGTACTTAGCTTGCTGCTTATCGAAACGCGCCTGCTCCTTAGGATTCTTTGCAACGCCGTCGTAATACTTCTGTAAAGCGTCTTTCAAGCTCGAACCGAACGTATACTCGATAGAGTTTTTGCTTACGCGCAGGTAATCGATACCTTCTTTCACCTGAGCGGACAGTTCTTTAACGTACTCGTAAGACTGTTTTTTATCCAACGTTTCGCTGCGGAAATATTCCAGAGCTTCTTCCGTTTTGTTCAAAAGCCGTTTTTTAACTTCTATTTTGTTTTTATGGTTGTAATCCAACGCGCCCGAACCGTTGTCGATGAACGCCAACATAAATTCGTCGTCCAAATACTTACGCGTCATTTCCGTAAGCTCGTCTATGGGCATATCGTCCAGATTCGCTTCGGGATTGCGCATCATATAGTAACCGAGCGTAAAATAGTTGGGTTTTTGACGCTGCGAAGCTTTATCCAAAAAGTCCGCGATATCCGTTAACACTTCCACCGTCTTTTGCGACAGATGCTTTTTGTCGCCGTCGCTCGCAAGCTCGCCGCCGAGCGCGTCGAGATCCGACTGCAAACGTTCGTCTTTAACTACAATATCGGGGTGATAAGTGCCTTCTATACGTTTTAGCACGCTCTTTACAACTTTCTTTTCGTCAAGAGTCTGGTTTTTCGAGGCAAGGAAAAGCGTGTTTTCGATATCCAGCTTCAACTCGACCGTATGACGGTAAATTTCGTTGTAAGCACTTTCCAAACGGGTGCTTGCGATGCAGAAGTTATCGAACGTCTTGCACTGCTCGTTGTTGCGCGCGGTTTGTTCCTCGTTGCCCGCCGCGATTTCGTCCATAACGGCGTTGAGCAGCTTCAACTTGTCGTTAAACAGCTTGCGCGCGTTACGGCGGCCGGAAGCGCTTTTAAGCAGCATCGCTTCCGTCAACTGTTTGCCCACCTTCATAATGGGGTTAAGACTGGACAACGGGTCTTGGAAAATCATGGCGATTTTGTCGCCGCGAATCTTGTGAAATTCGTCTTCGGATATTTTAAGCAAATCCTGTCCGTCGTAGATTATCTCGCCGCTTTCCACAATGGCGTTTGCGGCAAGTATGCCTATGATGGCGCGGTTGGTAACGGATTTGCCGCTGCCCGACTCGCCAACTATCGCAAGCGTTTCGCCCTTATACAGGTCGAAATCTATATCGCGAACCGCCTGCACCTTACCTGCGTCGGTACGGAAAGATATAATCAAATCTTTTACTTCGAGTTTCTTTTCCATAATCAACCCTCCGCTCCGCGTAACGACGGATTAAGCGCGTCGCGCAAACCGTTGCCGAACAAGTTAAACGAAATCATAAGCAGCGCCATAATTACCGACGGGAATACAATCAGGAACGGATACGTCTGAATGTACTGTTGGTTGTTGGAAAGCAGTACGCCGAACGCCTGTTTGCCTTGCAGACCCAAGTTGAGGTAAGATAACGTCGCTTCGCTGAATATCGTACTGGGAATCATCAATACGCTTGACGTAACGATCGTTCCCAACGAGTTAGGCAGAATGTGCTTGAATATCAATCTTAAATCGCTCGAACCGAGCGTACGGCTGGCAAGAACGTATTCGCGTCCTTTAAACCTGTAAAACTGCGTACGGGTCAAACCTGCCGTTCCCATCCAACCCGTCATACACAGCGCCAAAACGAACGTTGCGAAGTTGTTTCCCAAATGCAGAATACACAGGGTCATAATGACGATCCATGGCACGCCGCCCAAAATATCGCAAAAACGCTCCATTGCAAGGTCTACCGCTCCGCCGAAA
Organism: Corallococcus sp.; assembly: GCA_023667435.1. Lineage (GTDB taxonomy): Bacteria > Bacillota > Clostridia > Christensenellales > CAG-314 > Fimimonas. Next base: position 42,274 of record JAMPAB010000006.1, read on the forward strand.
TAGCCGGATATCGAACCCCACACAAGACCGAACGCCATACAGAACGCCGCCGTGCATACGCCCAACAACAGCGAAGTGCGCATACCCGCGAAAATACGCGTAAACAAATCGATGCCGTTGGCGTCGGTGCCGAATATAAACTTCGGCATATGCTTGTAACCCAAAGTCATATATTTGTAGGACACCGCTTTGATTTCCAACAATTTGCCCGTACGGGAATTCGTTTTTTGTTCGACGACTTCCGCAATAGGACATTCGTCGGACAAACGCTCGAACGATTCGATTCCCACCGATTCGTCGTACGTACACCAACCTTTTTCAATCATTTGGTTCAAATCCGATGCAGCATAAACGATTTCGAATTCTCCGTAAACGGCGGCGTACGTGTCGTACAAAAATTCGCAGAAGTAAACTTCCGAAGCGTAAATACCTTTACGTCCGGTGCACGTCCAGTATCCTGCGGGGAATACGCTGTTGGCGTTGGGAGCTTTGCCTATCATCTTCGTAGCGTCGGTAAATCCCAACTCGGAAAATTCCGCGCGAGCTCCTGCCGAATCGGAAACGTACGCATTGGCGTTATCCGTAGTAATATCGCAGCTCTTTAAAAGCAGATAGGAGTTGGTATCCGCAAGCGTTTTCAATTCGAATACCAAACGCGCTTCCGTAATTTCGCCAAATCCCGCGTCGGATACGGCTTTGCTCAGATTGAGAGTATACGTCGAATAGTCCTTCGACCAGTCCTTCAATACGATATCGCTTGCGCCGCCCGTCAGAATAACTCTGTACTCGCCCAAAACGGAATTGCTTACCGCATCGGCGCTGTCGCCTAACGTCACGACGGCTTGATAGTTGCCGGTTGAGGTCAACAGGAACTTATCGGACGATAACGTGGCGTTTACCGCTGCGTCTCTGCCCTGATTTTCGAATACGGCGTATCCGCCCGAACCGTAAGTGTTAACCGTGTTAATCAAAGTGGGCTCTGCGTCAACCTTCAACGTGCCTTCCACTATCGCTTCGGAAAGGAAGCTTCCCGACGGTTTTTGATTTACCGTGTCGTAAATAATACCCGAAACGTTGCCGTTGATATCGGTTGTCTTTTCGTATTTCTTTGTGCCGTCCCAAAATCCCGAACCCGCGTTAAACAGCTTGGGTTGAAGGAAAACTTCGCTCAAATGAACGGAATCTACGTCGTACGGCGAGAACCATGGCACGAACAGCGCCAAAAGAATCAATATTCCCAAAATAACCGCCGCAACGACCGACGATTTGTTTTTGCAGAAACGCGCGAACGCGTCCTGCGCGGAAGAACGGGGTTTGGTGTCGAGCTTGACGTCGCCCAGTTTTCCGTCCGTCTGGACGAACTTGAAATCGTCCTCTTTAAACGTATAGTTTTGAATATCGGTTACTTTTTTCATCACTTCTTCGCCCCCATACGTATACGCGGATCGATAAATCCGTAAGACAAGTCAAGCAGAACTCCCGCAAGCAAGCCGATTGTAGTAAATATTGCCATATCGACGAAAAGAATATTGTAGTCCTCCGCGCCGATAGAGTTAATAAACAAACTGCCTATGCCGGGAATACCGTAAAGACCTTCCAACACCATAGAACCGCCCATAATACCTATAAATTCCGCAAGAATGGACGGGAAAATAGGTACCATCGCGTTACGCAACGCGTGACGCATAATTGCCTGTCTGCGCGTTAAACCCTTTGTACGTGCAAGCAGCAGATAGTCGCTCGACAGCACGTCGCACAGCTCTGCGCGTACGAAACGGCAATATCCGCAGATAGACCCCAAAGATAAACAGAACACGGGCAAGATATAGCCCAAAGCTTTTTGCCCTGCGGGATCTGTAACGTTGGGCCATTGAGTGGGCAGCAGCGGCGTATTGTAACAGAACACCAGCATTAAGAACGTTATCAATACGAAACCCGGCAGCGAAATAAGGATCATTACCACTGTCGAAATGACATGGTCCACCATCGTGTTCTTTTTCAATGCCGCCCATATGCCCAAAGCAATACCTACGGGGACGGAAATCAACACCGATATGATGTTAATCTTCATAGAAGTAAGCAGTCTGCCTCCGATAATAACCGTAGCTTTTACGTTGGGTTCTATCGTTTTGGAAACGCCCCAGTCCCATTTGGTAAGGATGTTTTTGAGCCACGCGCCGAATTGCTGCAATACGGGCACCTGATAGTAGTACGTCGTAGTGCCGTCGTCGAACAGCACTATATCGGCAGGTTCTACGCCTTCTTCGGGAGTATCGGTCGCATAGATATAGCCCAAACGGACCTGCTCGGCGTAATATGCCGCGCGTTGAGGCGGTCTGCCCTGATATTTTTTTACGGGTAGCAATTTAATAAAAATAAACGTTAATGACAGGATTATAACCGTAGTCAGTAACGCCAGCAATACCCTTTTTATTACATATTTCCACATATGTTTTCTCCGTGTTTATACACAGTTGCAATAAGGCGCAGAGCGCCTTATTGCAACGAGTGTTTAAAAGTTACTAAGTTTTACCGTTATTCGAAAATTTCGTACGAATATAATCCTTCGCCTTCGGAACCTTCCACAGTGTAAACGTAGTACACGTCAACGCCGCTGTAATCGGCTCCGTCAACCTTAGCGATTTCGCTTGCGGGCAATACGAACGTAATGGTAATCGTTCCTTCGCCGTCGTCGGTAACGATCGGATTAAGCTCCATAATACTCCACTCGTCGTAATTGTTGCCGAGTTGATAGAACAACACTAAATCGTCAATGTCGATTTCGAGGTCGAGATCCGTGTTATATTCGAGCGTCAAAGTTACGTTGAGGTCGTCGCCTTGCTCTGTAACGGCAGTATCGCCTTGTTCTATCAATAAACCTAAGTTACCGTTTGAAACGACAACCGTCGTTTGACTTGCCTGCTGCAAAGCGTCGAAAGACCAACGCATTCCGTCGTATACTAAGATATCTGCCGTTGCGTCGCCCGTGTTAAGACCCCAGTTCAACGTCCAACCTTGCGAAACGATAGGATCGGAAGACAACGTGCTGATGAAGTCAAGCGGATTTAAGGGGTTGCCTGTAATTCCGCCGAAGCCGAAGTCGAATTGACCCGCCATCATGTTGTCGTACGCGATATCGGTAGTAGAAGGCGCGTAGAATACAAATTCGATCTTGTACTTGCCGCCCGATACCGAGCTGTGGTTAAACGCTTCTTCCCAATATTGCTTAATGGGTTTGAAGATGGGTTCTTCGAAGGAAGCGAAGTAGAATATGCATTGAAGACTTATAACGGTGGGATTAGCCGCCGTACCGGGAGTTAACAGTCCCGCCGCTTCTACTTCTTCCAAAGCCATACGGAAGTAATCGCGGGCAAGTTCTAAGGAGTAGCCGTAGTCGTCGGTATCTTCGTTTACGATGCTGGAAAGCGCTTGCTTGTGCTGTTCCGTAGCGTCGTAGGACGTTCCCTTTTCGGGATCGGACATATAGTCTGACGAGAAGAAGTTAGCGGAAGCAACATATCCTCTTGCATCGGCAAATTCTTTTCTGTTGAGAGCGTAGGATAATCCCATAATGAAGTGATCGTTGGACATCAAGGGATTAACTTGCCAGTATTGCGATTTGGGAGTTTGAGTGATAACGCCTTCTTCGCCGAACATATATTCCCACGTTTCAGCGTCGAGCGCGTTTACGTTAAGCTTGTAGCAGAAGTCGCCCAAAGTAGCTCTCGTACGGGGGTCGGAAATATACTGAGACAGATATGCCTGAGGAATACCCGAAGCATCGATATTGCCCTGTAAGAATTCTCTGAATCCCGCTTCGTTATCCGTTGCAGCCGCCGTAAGAATATTGATATGAATACCTTCGATAGCGTACTTCGTATCCGCGTATACGTAGTAAGGATTCTTTTTGTAAACTACTTGACCGTCGTCCCAACGTTCGAGAGTGTAGGGCCCCAAAGACAGCGAGTTGTCAACGGGAGAGTCCGACTTGTTGGTGTTGAATCCGCGATAGTTTTCAATTCCGCCGATAGCTTCGATAAAGCTTGCGGGGATAGGCATATACAGCGACGACGTCGTATAATATCTTGCGTAGAAGGGAGTTACCTTTTCGCCGATTTGAATTTGGAAATACCACTTTCCGCCTTCTTCGTAAACTTTAACGCCTACTTTGCTGAAATCGCCCGTAGTGGCGATGCCTTTGTTTGCGTCTTTGGTTGCGGCATAGTAGTCCGCCGCGCCTACGATTGCCTGCGCGCCCGTTTGCTTAGAGGCTTCTTCGCCTCTGAACAAACCGTTTGCTTGGTTGAACATAAGTTTATAGGGGGTTAAGAAGTCTTCCGGTTGAACGGCAAGACCTTTGTATTCGGTGTGTTTGCCGAGCGTGTCGTACTTCAATCCCGAACGGATTTCGAAACGCCACGTATCCGCTTGACCTTTAGCGTCCAGTCCGCCTACCGCTTCCATCTGAGTTGCGGCAAGTTCGGGAATCCAGTCGTAACCGTCATGAGTTTCGTTCATAAAGTTGGTGTAGTAACCGGCATCGATATAACCGCCCATCGTAGTTACGTTGCTGTCGTTGGAATCCCACTCGTTTACGGTGTTGGTGTTGGTCGCCATATACGTGTGGTAATATCTCTTCCATGCGGTATTGTTTTCGTTAGCCATATCTGCGGTAATGTTGCCTTCGGCAAGAGTACCGAAACCGTAACCCAAAATGTAGTTTTCCGTACCGAGAACAATACGATCGCTGAACATTTGGTGTCCGCCGTTTTCAAACAGACCGATACCGCTAATACCGTTACGGATAGCGTAACCTTCGAGCAGACCCAAAATGTCGGTCTTGTCTTCCATGCTTGCCGCCGAATACGATTTAACGCCGTTTGCAAGAGGAATACAATTTGCCATAGCCGCCTTAGCGTTAGTGAACGCCGTCTTAACGTCCGCAATGGTATGCGCCTTGTTGATATTGGCGATACCTACGTACATAGCGTTGCTGACGTTAGCGTCGATTTCTTCACTGATAGAACCGATCGTCGTTTGAACCGCTTTAAGATCGTAAATCATATAAGCGCGATAATCCGCAACAGTGATATATTGACCGTCTTGATCGGCAATGCCGTCGCCGGTTACCGTAATAGCGCAGGTTGCCGTCGCCGTTCCGCTTTTAGCTGTAATAACAGCGTTTCCCTGCGAAACACCCGTTACTACTCCCGTAGCCGAAACCGTCGCTATTTCGGGTTTGTTAGACGTAAAGCTTACGGTCGAACCGTCCGAAGCAGTTGCCGTCAACGTAACCGAACCGCCGATTACAAGACTTTCTTCCGTCTTGTCAAGGGTGATTTTCACATCTTTGTCGCACGCCACGAGAACAACGGTTAAGCACATTAACAACGCTATTATCAATGACAATGCTCTGCTGAACTTCTTCATTTTTTCTCCTCCATAATTTTGTTTGTTTTATATTGCGCCGATTCTAAGTCGGTAACAATCGTTAAATTAAAACTTCTTCAATCTCCGAATAGATTTTTGTCGCGGCGTCGGTTTAATCCGTCGTTCCTTGCGACAGGATTTTCCGAACGCTTTAAGCGCGAAAACGGTTTTTATTTTGCCGCTTTTACCTTAACAATAAAAATGCCCGAAACCGCAACACGACAAAGACACTATTTTACAAAATAGTATACTTCTCGCCTATAAGCAATTCCGAGTCTACTCACTACCATAAAGCTATTAAGTTTCAGGCTAATTCGACAACCGTAAGAACCTTCGGAGCCGCTTGAAGCGACGAGTTAACTATTCTTTAAGTTGATAATGGAACAATTTTAACATACAATGCAAAACGCCGTCAACTGATTTTTAAGCACAATTCGAATATAATTTGAATTTTTTTGTATTTTTTAAATATTTTTATTGAAAAATTGCAATTCTGACGGCAAAATTTACAATCGAACAACAACGGATAAATAGCAAACGTTAACACAATACTGTTATTTGCCGCGTTTTACGAACGCGCAAAGAAAAAGTAACGCGAACAGACGCAAATATTACGACTTAAAATTTACTACCCGACGCATTTTTTCAAAAAAAAGACTGCCTACGCGCGCCAACATACCGTACCGCTTGCAAAGCAAGCTGTGGCGCGACTCCTACACTGCAATCAACAAGCAAGTCAATTGAATTTCTTCCTTGTTCCGACGGAAGCGAGGTTGTCGAATTGTAAACATTTGCAGAGGGGCGAAACCGAGAACAATGTCCTCTACTAACTAGTCCATTAAAGTAAACCTTATTCCAACGGAGCGAGGGTGTTCGGCAGGAAAACAATCTGCAACGAGCCGCTAGGGGAAGTGAAGCCGTTTTCCGTCGAATACCCGATGCGACTATTTGCAGAGCGACGAAACCGATAAATATACTCTCTACCAACTAACCGATTAAAGTCAACCTTGTTCTAACTGGAGCGAGGGCGCGACGCGTTAAACGAATGTCCGCAGTGCGGACTTCGTAGCCAAAGCGGTCAAGAGCTACGCTCGCAGACTGGGGTTCGGCAGGAAAAGGACAATAACCTTCGTGTTTGGACAAACTCGGTTATTGTCGGCGTTCGCTTCGCTCGGCTGTATCTGCAACGAGCCGCTAGGCGAAGTGAAGCCGTTTTCGGTCGAATACCCGATGCGACAAACTGAGCGCAGCGAGGGAAACCGAGACTTATACCCTCTACCAACTAACCGATTAAAGTCAACCTTGTTCTAACTGGAGCGAGGGGTGTCGAATTGTGAACATTTGCAGATTGCGAAGCAATCGAAACCG
>JAMPAB010000070.1 GCA_023667435.1 Corallococcus sp.
TGCCGCCGCAGAAAGGACATTGTTCGATTTTGACTTCTTTCATATAACACCTCGTCAAATTGTAATTTATAGTTTTAGAAAATGTCAGCATGATTATCGAAAAAAAATAAATTGTAATATTTTACTCGATTTCTTCTACGCTACTAATTATGCGAGTATGTACAAAGTATTCAACTTTATATTTTTTTCCTTCTTTAAAAAAGTTACTGTAAGAGTGGTTATGACCTCTATATACCGATTGTTGCTGATCAGACACCATAAACATATACACTTGTCCTCCAATACCATAACCAGATTGATCTTTAAGATATGTACCTATGAATGAAGACGTTTCTGCATTAGAAACATCTTGGTAATACGGAATTGAAACGCTTATAAATACTGCAATACCTACCCAACAAAATATCGCGATCAAAATGCGTTGCTTCGGTTTCTTAATTAAAACTACAATAAAAGCAATAAGAAGCCCAACCATCAAAGTTGCGTGTATTGCTATCGTAATCCATAAACTTTCCATTTATTTAATCTCCGCACAAATCAAAAAGTAATATGCTAAATTACTGTTTGCTATTCTGTCATTATACAACTATTAAACTGAAAAGTAAAGTAACAGCATAATTTAAAAATACGGCGTTGAATTTTTGGCGGCGGATAACTTGACGACTACGGTCTATATAATATTTTAAACGAACGGACTCGGAATTCACCTCTCCTTTTTACGTCGGGGACGTTTTTTGTTCTACTTCGTATTATTCGTTCATACAATCTAACAAACGTATTTGGAGGAAGGTATGAACAATATTTATCAGGATATTTCCGAACGTACCAACGGCGATATTTACATAGGAGTAGTCGGGCCGGTTCGCAGCGGAAAATCTACATTCGTCACTAATTTTATGGAGAAACTGATTCTGCCGTCGATTACCGATAAGAACGAACGGGCAAGAACTGTCGACGAACTTCCGCAGTCCGCCGACGGCAAAATTGTAATGACTACTCAACCGAAATTCGTTCCCAATACTGCGGTAAAGGTCACGTTGGACGACAAGACGACGGCAAACGTCAGGTTGATTGATTGCGTTGGATACCTTATCGACGGCGCAGAAGGGCATTTAGAGGGCGACAAAGCGCGTCTTGTCAATACTCCTTGGTCAAACGAACCTATCCCTTTTGAAAAAGCGGCGGAGATAGGTACGCAAAAAGTTGCAAGCGAACATTCGACTATTGCCGTTGCCGTGACCACAGACGGAAGCATAGGCGAGATTTCGCGTCAAAGCTATATCCCTGCTGAGGAAAGGGTGGTGCGCGAACTTAAAAACGCAGGTAAACCGTTTGTGGTGCTGCTCAACAGCAAACACCCTCGCGACGAAAAAACTCGCGAACTTGCCGCGTCTTTGCAGGAAAAATACGGCGTGACCGTTATGCCGATAGATATTATGAATGCCGACGTAAAAATAATGGAAGAGGTACTGCAATGTATTCTTCGGGAATTTTCCGTAAGACGCATTGCCGTTAATCTTCCTAAATGGATGCGCGCGTTGAGCAAAGATAACCGCGTAATTGCCGAAATAATAGATTGCGTGAAGGAACACTCGGTTTCCGTCGCCAAAATGAAAGATTCGGAAAAGTTGTTGCAAGCGTTCGGCGAGTGTCCGTTCATTGCAAATTGCGAAATCGACAGCTTGGATATGGGAAGCGGAACGGTGAACTACGCATTGGAACCTGTCGCCGATTTGTTTTTTAAAGTGCTGTCTGAGCAAGCGCAAATGGATATTGTCGACGAATATTCTCTGATGAGCTTTGTGACCGCGTCGTCATATGCGAAAAACCGTTTCGAATCGATAAAGGACGCTTTGGACGAAGCGGATGCAAACGGGTACGGTATTGTATATCCCGGTGTCGGAAATATGTCTTTGAACGAACCCGAAATGGTAAAGCAGGGTAACATTTACGGCGTACGATTAAAAGCTACGTCGCCAAGTTATCATATTGTCAAGGTAAACGTCGCTACGGAAGTCAGTCCGATGGTGGGAACGGAAGAACAAAGCAAGTATTTGCTCGACGAATATAAGCGCAATCCCGAGACGATTTGGAATACTAATATGTTCGGCAAGACAATGGCGGGAATAGCCAAAGACGGTTTGGAAAGTAAATGCTACGGAATGCCAACAGAAATCAAACAGAAAATTTCAAAGACTCTCAACAAAATCGTTAACGAAAATCGCGGCGGACTGATTTGTCTGTTGTTATAGTTTTACGTTAAAATAAAGCCTTCCTTTTAATTTTTATACAAAAGAGAGATTACTATTTTACACATAGTATCTAATTTCAGCTTTAAAATCCCCTTAAATCGCCGAATTAAGGGGATTTTACTTGTTGAAATATATTAAATTACACGTTTGGTAAAGACGCAGATCAGTTGGGCTCGTCGTACAGTTCTTTTAATTTTTTTAATATTTTGTTCTCCAGTCGAGATATCTGCACTTGCGAAACGCCCATTTTTTGAGCTATTTCTCCCTGCGTCATATCTCTGAAATATCTCAGAATAATTATTTTTCTTTCTCGCGGTTGCAATTTCGAAAGCATATCCTTCAATATTACTTTATCTACCATTTTTTTGTCTTCGTCGGTCGGTATATGCTCGATAAGAGCGGTTGTTTTTCCGTCGCTGTCGTTGCCTGTTTCGTATAGGGAAACAGGCAGCTTTGCAGAATCCATTGCAAAAATAACTTCCGTAGGTTCCAGTCCGAAATGCTCGGCAATATCCTCGATGCGCGGAGAATCTTCGCCGTTTTTCACTCTCTCGTCCACGTAACGGGTAATTTTTGCCGCAGCGCTTTTTAACGAACGCGAAACTTTAAGATATCCGTCGTCGCGCATATATCTCTTTATTTCCCCCAAAATCATGGGAACGGCGTAAGTGGAGAATCTTACGTTGTATTCGGGCGAAAAATTTTTTATGGATTTTAACAGACCTATACCGGCTATTTGATAAAGATCGTCGTATTCTACGTGTTTGCCTAAGTACCGCTTGATTATGCTTTTTAGAAGCGGCGCGTTTTCCGTAAGCAGAACGCTGCAAGCCGTTTCGTCGCCCTGCTGCGCCAAAACGATCAGCTCCATTGTTTTTTCGTGGCTTATCATAGCGCGCCCCGTTTAAGCTTTTTTTACCAGCGTTACAGTTGTTAAACCTTGTTGCGAATTTACTTCCACTTTGTCGCAAAAAGCTTGCATTACGGTAAATCCCATTCCCGAGCGTTCGCCTTTTTTGCCCGTAGTGTAGAAAGGCTGCATGGCTTGCTCTACGTTGTCTATGCCTTTGCCGTAATCGGTAATTACTACTTCTATGCGGTCTTCGTATAAATCGCAGGCTATATCTATCGTGCCTTGCTGCGATCCTTCGTAAGCGTGGACAATACAGTTTGTTACCGCTTCCGATACGGCTGTTTTCAAGTCTTCTACCTGTTCGAGCGTAGGATTCAGTTGAATGTAAAATCCGGCGACGACGCTTCTGCTTAAACTTTCGTTTTGAGATTTCGCTTCGATATTTAATTTCATACTATTGATAATAGGCATATTTCCCTCGCTATATTTTTTGTATAATTTCGTATAATCCCGACATTTTGAAAATTTTATCTACGGTCGTAGACGGATTTCTGACGTACACGTATTTATTTTGTTTGCGAATAAGCTTATATCTGCCTATCAACACTCCGATGCCGGTAGAATCCATAAACGACAGTTTAGAAAAATCGAATATAACCGCATTGAAATTTCCTTCGGCAATGGCCGCATCCAGTCGTCTTCGCGTAAACTCTGCGGAATGTTCGTCTAATTCGCCTACAAGCCGAAATACCAACGCCGAATTTTCATAATCAACAAATAGTTCCATTGTCTGCCTCCGAAAAGAATCATATAGCAAATAGAAACGTTGCTTATGAGTAGTTTTGTAAAAAGTGGTGTTATGATGTCGAAAAATACTGCTCAACCGTGTTTGTACGTATGTAAATAGCTCCGAAAAACGTATAGGAAAATATTGAAATTATTTTTGTAAAATCTAAGTAAAAAAGTTGACATCTCTTTTAAAATATTGTAAGATAAACAAGCTGATGATAAACATCGGGGTGTAGCGCAGTTTGGTAGCGCACGTGGTTTGGGACCATGGGGTCGGGAGTTCGAATCTCTTCACCCCGACCAAAGCATTGTTGCCAAATTATGTCGGGCCTTTAGCTCAGTTGGTCAGAGCGGTCGGCTCATAACCGATTGGTCCGGGGTTCAAGTCCCTGAAGGCCCACC
>JAMPAB010000071.1 GCA_023667435.1 Corallococcus sp.
AAATGACGCTCTATATGCTCCACTTCGCGCTCCGTCAAATTGTAGTCGTACGCCAATTCGTTTACGTAAAAACGGAAAGCTTTCTCCGACGGAATACGCCCTGCCGAAACATGCGGCTGAAACAGATACCCCATACTTTCAAGCGCGGACAGTTCGTTACGGATAGTAGCCGAGGAACACTCTTGCAGGTACTGTTCCTGTATGTCTTTGCTGGAAATGGGCGACGCTCTGTCTATATAACCGTCCACAACAGCGCACAGTATTTTTTTCTTTCTGTCGGATAACATATTTTACCTGCCTGTCACATTTTTTAGCGGAGTGTTAGCACTCTTTGCTGTTGACTGCTAATTTACAGTATCAATATATCACTATATGAACCAAATGTCAATAAAATATTCGTACATTTTGCAAAAAATATAAACAAAATAAAGAAAAAATAAGATTATTGCCTCTCGTCAGCATCAGGTCTTCGGTAAGTTCTGCGGCGAGGTTGTTCTGGACGACGGCTCCGTACTTTGTGTTGCAAATATGCTCGGGTTCGCTGAAAAAGTAGTCAATAAGTGGTAATTTTTCTATCGCGCAAGCATTACGGTTGGATAAGTTTCCCTCTTTCGCGCGGAAGGCGCGGACCTATCTAATTATGGTTGCCGCAAGTTTTTTCATACTTGCGGCAACACCGCTCTTCTATTTTTCATTAAAATGCGAACCCCGTATATTTCCGAGGTCCACATCTCTTTCATTAACTCTCTAATATCTGTTTGTGCACTAGGTCTATCATATTCAACGCCGTCTCTAACGTAGATTCGTCCGTTACAGCTACTAACGTCGGTCTTACCTTTATCTTCGAATTACCAGCTTTGTTCTCGCTGCTCTTCCTGAAGTCCTTCAATATGTCGTTCTCTAACGCGTATTCTCCTACCGTTATTAACCGCCTTATCCTTAACTTCAAGATCGACCTCTTGCCTATCTTTATATTAAAATAACTCTTTCCTACGCTTAACTTTGCTTGCGGCTTCGCTAGCGCAGCTTCCTTTAACGTGTCAAAGTATCTCTTCTGCTCGTCCGTTAGTAAGTCGTATAACTGAAGTATCGTGTAGTCCGCAAACTCTAAACCTTCGTCCGAGTCGCTCTCCTCATGTATTACTTCCTTCTCGACCGTCTTCTCCGTCTTAGAATGCGTATTGTATACGTTGACTATTATAGGTCTGCCGTCCGCTGTTACTCCGCCTTCTACTTGCTGCTGCTCCCCGCTCTGTTCGTCTACGGGTACCGCTATCTCTATCGGTTTCTGCTCTTCCTTGACAGTCTCCTTCCATTGAGCCGTTAACGTTACGTTCTGCTCGGGCATTACCATCTCATTGCCCGCCAGATACTTCTTCATTCCGTCCGACCATCCCTCAAACTCTTTGTCCTTGGGCGTCTCGAACATGTTCGACTTCAACGTTACCTTTGTTCCCTTTGTATAACTCTCGGATGCGGGACTGTGTCCCTTCGCCCCTCCGGATACGTACGTTAACACGTACTTCTTCTCTTCCTCCTTCTTGGGCTCTTCCTTGACTGTCTCTCTCCATTGCGCCGTTAACGTTACGTTCTGCCCCGGCATCTTGTACTTGGTTGACGGTAAGTATCTCTTGCTTCCGTCCGACCATCCGTAAAACTGCTTGCCCGTTGGCGTACTAAACATATTTAACTTTAACGTTACTTTACTCCCCTTAGCGTAATACTCTATCTCGGGCGAGTTACCTACCGCCTCGCCTCCGACGTACGTTAACGCGTACGTCGGGGCTTCGGCTTTCGGTTTCTTCTCTTTTGCAGGTCTCGGTTCCCTCGCCTTCATCTCGGGAATTCCGTACTTCAACAGCAATATTAACAATACTACCGCCGCTATTGCGAAGAACGCTTCTATCGCCATACCTACGTAATAACCGGTGTCTGACAAAAGTATTCTATATAACATTATTCGTCATTCTCCTTTTTCTTCTTTACGAAGACTATTATTAACGCAGTTATTGCGCCTACCGCTATTAACGCGCCTACGCTTACGCCTACTATGAGTCCTACGCGTCTGGCTGCCGCTACGTCCTTCGCCGCTACTACAAATCTTAACGATTCGCGATCGGCGCTGGTCTCGTCGTCAAACTTGCTTACCTTGAACTCGATGTAACCGTCTTCCGTTACTGTTCCGTTGAGAGGAGTAGACTGTCCGATGCTGTTGATCGAATATACTTCGAGGTTCTTCTGACTCAGTTGCTCCGCCGTTAACTTGATGCGTACAGTGTACTCTTGTCCCGTCGTTACTCTGTTGTCCGATCCGTCTAGTAAGTCTATTCCGTAACCGCTTACTACTATCTTGTTCTTGATTGCTACGTCTGACGTGCTTTCTTCGTTCAATTCCGTTATTACTAATCTGTAATTCGGGTTAACGCCTACGCCTGACGTTATCTCTACCTTGCTCTTGCCTTCCTCGTCCTTGACGCTCCCGCCTTCTTCGCTCGTCCCTTCTATCTTCGCTAGGTTGATCGAGAAGTAGCAACGTTCGGTTACGGTTTCGGTGTAATTGTCGCCTTGGGCAATGGTTGCGATGATTACGTAATTACCCAAATCGCTTGGACGCGTCTTGCCGTCGTTGTACAACGTTACGCCGTCCTCTCTGTAATACGTAATTACAGCGTCTTCCGCGCCGAAAGCGGCGTTCAATTCGTAGCTGGCGGGAGTTTGTCCCATGATCCAGCTCGCCATCTTTAAGCTGTAAATCTCGTTCTTGACGCGGTCTACTACAATCGTGTACGTTTCGACAATCGTAATAGCTTCCTCGTCGGTAGTCGCGGTTGCTTTAATCTCCGCTACGATATTGTACGTTCCGGCGTTTCTGACGGTAATGTTACCTTCGGGGAAACCGTTGATAGTATACGTAGTTCCTACTACTCTGTACGATACGTTGTCGGTGTCTGTTATTATTATATTATTCAACTTGTAATTGAAGTCCGCATTGCCGTAAGTTACTTTGAGCGCGGGCATATCCAATTGGTTTCTGTCAATCGCCGCCAAGATTTCGCGAATTTGTATGCGAGCCTTGATGGGGGCTATGTCGTTGTACTTAGACTTATCTACCGTAAAGCGCGCTTCGACGTCGTAAGTACCGATGGACATCAAACTTACGGGGTTACCGTTAGCGTCTACAAGTACCCAAGTAATACCTTCGGGAAGTTCCTGTCCGTTTTCCTGCGTAATCTTGACGCCGACGGGTTGTCCTTCAACATACTTGAAGTTGGTGCTTACAAACTTGGCAGTAATCGTCTCCTTGTCGGATACGGTAATATCTACGCTGACGGTAATACTGCTCGTTTCGCCTGTAGCGATAGTAAACGTAATAGTCTTCGTTCCTACGTCGCTAAGCGTTACATCGGAAACGACAAATCTGGATACGTCAACCGCGCCGTTTGCATAACCCGTGTACTCCGCTTCGAACTTGACGCTGTTGACGTCAAACGTTTGTCCTACGTAGTACTTGGCAGACTCGATTTCGCTCTTGTTGGTTATGATAATCGCGCTGGGAACAGCCAACGAAACCGTTATGCCGTACGATCCTTCGATATCTGTTCCGTTGTAGTCGTACAGTACGATAATCGTCTGGTTGCCTACATCCGCTTCCGTAAACGGATAACCGCTGTTAATAACGCTGTTATTGTAGCGGAAGCTTACTTGATTGCGGTTAAGCTGTACGCGCTCCGCGCCGTACCAAACGCCGTTTTCCTCATAAGTACTCTTGTTGGCTAGGTATACCTTCATTCCCGTAGGCGTAAACGGAGAACCAATCGTATAGAAAGTTACAAGTCCGTTCTTGTCCACTACCAGGCGGTCAACGCCGTC
>JAMPAB010000072.1 GCA_023667435.1 Corallococcus sp.
CTAACCAAACCGGCCATATCACCGTCTACGCTATCTGGACCCTTAACGCGTTATCAAACCGCCTCCTTACGAGCAACTGCGTTGCTCGCGGAAGCGGAGCCCGATAACGCGTTAAGCTCCCAAGTTGCGTACACAATCAGATTGCCTTTGCTGCTTGCGGGGATAGAATAGCTGCCTACGGTTCCCGTCGTCGCGGTACCCGAGAGCGTCCACCCTTTAAACGTATAGCCTGCTCTTGTGGGAGCTGTGGAAACGCCTGCGGTTATAGACTGAGCGGAGGTTTTGTAGGTGTAAGTTGTAGGAGCGGAAGACGAGCCGCCCCAGCTTGCGCCTGCTCCTACCGCGTACGAAATTGTATAAGCGGTAGTCGACGTTGCGGAGCCTGCCAGGCTTTTGTTCGTAAACGCTCCCGTCGACGTATCGATTGTAAAGAAGCTGCTTATATTGCCGTTGGCATTTGCGCGGTTGGCGGTCGTCTGCGAATTTGCGTCTACCGTCGTGTTTGCGCATACGTTGTATGCAGTACCCCACTGAGTGTTTGCAGGTACCGCTCCGCAAACGTAAATGTTAGTTGACTTCAATGCAAACGCGCAGTAAGGTCCGCCCGTTACGCCGCAAAGCTGTCCGGGCATACTGCCGAAGGTATATATATTGTTAAAGTAAGACGCGTGTTCGGTAGTATACACCACGTCTCCCGTCCATCCGATGACGGATCCTATGTCGCAGCTGCTGTCTTCCGTTGTGGAATTGATATTGAGCGCAGTGCCCGCTACGCTGTATTTGCTGTAATTCGATCTTGCTGCGATGTTTTCGAACTGCATAATTAAGCTTGCGTGCGCGTAACCTACTACGCCGCCCGCCATCCAACGCGTACCGTAACCCGTTGCTGTAACGTTTGTAGCGCAGGAAGACACTTTGAGAGTTCCCGCCGCCGTAGAAGCGGCAATCCCGCCGATATACAGCGTGGAAGTATTACCGCCGGTTGCTTTTTTAAACGTATTAGTCACAGTGGAAGAACACTTGTAGAACGTTCCGCCTACGGCATGCGCGACTAAACCGCCTACGAAACTAGTGCCCGTAACCGTTGCGGAAGTTTTGGTATCGTTTCTGTTAACGGTTAAAGACGTCGTAACTCCCGTTACCACCGTCGTATTGTCGCACTGAACGGCAAGACCGCCCACGTAAGAAGTACAGGTTGTAGCAGTTGCGTTAGTGATGGTTTTAGTAGCCCAGTTAACCGCAAGGTCGTATATTTTGGCGCCGACGAGTCTGTCGAACAAACCCATACGCACGCTCGTCTTTTCGGCGGCGTATGTAGCGCTGTTGAATGCGCCGACGGTGATTGTATGTTTATTGCCGAACAACGTACCTTTAAAACCCGACGAGGAAGTTCCTACGGGAGCCATATCCGACAAAGACAGGTCGGCGCCCAAAACGTAGTAAACGGTTGAGGAGTTGTACGTCGTGTTGTTGGCATTGATAAGGTTTATAAACAACTGCCACTGGTTGACCGTGTTTATTACGTAAGGATTTGTCGCAGTACCCCACGCGGCAGAAGCGTTTACCGTATACGAGCTAGTCGTAGAGGCATTAGACGGAGTAGAATAATTATACTTTACGCCGTTAGGTAATCTGTCGAACGCCGAAGCGGCAGTGACCGCCGCCGACGCGTCGGAGTCAACAGGAAGAGGAGTGCTCGAATCAGTCGGCAAAAACAGCAAAGCGACGGAAGACGTCAGCAAAACCGCTACCAAAATGATTGAAGCGAGAAGAAATTGCAGTGAAAAGATTATCGAAATAAAAACGAAACGTAAGACGCGGCGGGAAAATCGAAAACGCGGAATTATTCCGCCGCCCCGCAACGCGTTTCGGAGGAATTTGTAAGGTTATCACGCAAACGCGCGCTTAAAAGGGGCGCGCTATGCGTGGGCGTTCGCAAGCTTCGCTTGCTCGGCTGCACACGCAACCTGCCGTTTCTACACGGTATATTCCCGCGCGTTAATCTTTTCGCGCTATGCGTGGGCGTTCTATCCTTACTATTTTTTTCGCGCGTTTATGTTATTCACGCTATCTCGCCGTGCGATAAAAATATTGTTTATATATTATCTTTATTATATTTATTATTACAAGCGGCTCTGCAATCGGGCGGCCGAGAGCGCGGCGTTTCGCGGTCATTTGCCCGAAGAACGGACAAATGACCGCATACTTCCCTTATCGAATATTCCACACTGTTTTTTATTTCCGAAATTTCCTCGCATACTGTTTATTCCGCAAGTCGAATTTGGGAGGGGTAAGTACCTCGATAAGTTAATGTAGGGCAAGAAAGAGGAAGAAAAACTAAGGCGAAAACCGTCCATACGTAAGCAAGATAACCCTTCGGGGGCGCGCTGGGGAAGAGGATAGATTTTTTTCCTTCTTACCTTTCTTTCCTCCTCATTATGCTGTCGCCCTACTACTATTTTTATCGAGGTATATCTCATTATGAAGAAATCTCTCTTTAATTATCTCACTCTTATCGCAATCTTACTTGCGGTACTGCTTGTTACGGCCTCGCTCGCGCTTGTGTTCGTCGGCAACGTCGGAGACAGTTCTCTCCCCGTTGACGCCGATGCCGACGCGGCTATTACGGCGGCAACGTCTTTCAGTAGATTTTCTAACGGTATTCAGTATTACTATACTAACCCTACCGCAAATTCTACGACTACTATTACCGTCGTCCACACCGACACGTGGGGCTCGCAAAAGAATCCGTTCGTTATCAACACGAAGGAACAGTGGGTGTATTTCGTCAACGTTATTACCGCGAAAAACTCTACCTATCACGGAACGGGCAAATACTTCGTGTTGGGTAACGACCTCAATTTCGGCAACGAAACGATCAACCCCGTCGGAGTTACTACGGACGGATTTAAAGGAATTCTGTACGGTAACAAGCATACGTTAAGCAACGTCAAACTTGCCGCCGTTACCGATCCCATCGCAACATCGCAAAGAGCGGGCGGATTCTTCTACTACATAAACGGCGGTAGCGTATACGACTTGACCATAGCAAGCAACTGCACGTTCAATTACGCCACAAACTACGCTACGCTTGCAGGCACGCTTACCGCGCGTTCCGCAAACGCCACTTACTGCAACGTAATCTCCAATGCAAATATTACCGTTAACAACAGCGGAAATACCACGAATGCAAGTTTGGGTCTGTGGGTAGGCGGCCTCGTCGGCTACAACTACGGAGCGTCCCTTGCGTTTTACAAATGCTCCTACGTAGGAACGATTACGGTAACCCCGTTCGGTTCCGCAATTACCGCGTCCGGTAACGACTGCCACAAAGTAGGCGGTCTGTTGGGCGGCGGTATCAGCGGAATAACTGCCTTTACCGTAGACGCCTGCTACGTCAAGGCAAATCTTACTTATCACGGCGGCGGTATTAACGTCGGCGGTCTTTTCGGCAATCTGGGCGGACCCGCTGAAAACACATGCCTCATAAAGCTTACGAATAACGTTGTCAGAATAGTCTACACCGAAGACGGCGTTATTCAGTCGCACGACATAGCGGGTTTAGGCAATATGGGTGCAAATGTATCATTCAAAACGGGCAGTACCGTAAGCGGCATATACCTTCACTGGACCGGCGCTTTAACCGCGAGATTCGTAGGTAGCTGGAACGGAGCGGAATCTACCGGTACGACGCTAAGCAACAACGTTGCGAACGTAACGATAGGAACGGCTACGGTTAATGCAACTCCCGAATCTGCCGCAGCGTCTAACAGCGGAGTTACGAATTACTGGACAATAAGCGGTACAACCGTTACCACCAAGCTCAACTCCTCCTTCAATATCCAGTACGACTTGGCCGGCGGCTCCT
>JAMPAB010000073.1 GCA_023667435.1 Corallococcus sp.
CCTGCCGCAACAAGTACGGCGTATCCGAAAGACCCGCTGAAAATAGTATCGGTAAGCAAAAAGGTAGGAACAAGCACAAGCAATATGAGTCCTCTGCCTGCCAATACGGAGAAAGTGGACGGTACGTTGGATATTAAACTAACGGACGCAGGGGAGTATACAATAACCTTCGGGTTAAACGACACAACCAACTACGAATGGAGCGGCACGGACAAAACAAGCAATAAGACATTAACAATAACGTTAAAGCCCAAGCAACTAAGTATAGCGTATACGACGTACGACGAGAAAGACGCAGCGCAAAGCGGGGAGAAACTGAGTTGGAGCGCAACGGACGGGTATTATATAGTCTTTAAGATAAGCGGAGTAGTGCATGACGCGACGAGTCACGACGACGTAGGCATAGTATTGTCTTTCACGAAGGAAAACGACAGTACCTTCCAAAAGGTAAGTGCAACGGCGCAGTACGACAGCGATAGTAACGACGGCGCGTATAAAGTAAGATTGGATAATACGCTGTTTGCAGACAGCAAATATGCCAAGGGGACGTATCCGCTAAGTATAGCAATAGAGGGAAGTAACGGAGATAATAGCAATTACAGCCTAAGCGACGCACTAAATACGTTCAAGAACAAGAAACTGTCAATAACTTCGGCGGGGATAGACGAAGGGAGCGAAAGCGACCCTACGTACGTATGGAAGTATACGACGTACAAAGGAAGCGACGCGCAGGGCGCGGCGTCTGCCTTAGGCACTTTAACGTATACATTATACGACGACAATAATACAGCCAAAGCGATAGAGTACGTATTGGAATTAGACGAAACGGTACTTGCAAGTAAGCATATAAGTATAGATAAAAGCAAATGGACAAACGGGTATAAAGATAACAGAATAAGTACGGCGGGGGACCATACAATAACGGTATACCTCAAAGCGGACGACGGGTACGAGTTCGAAGAAAGCGGAACAAAAAGCAGCACCAAGGAGTATACGTACAAAGTAAGTATAGCCAAGATGACTGCGGATATGAGCAAAGTAAAGTGGGAGTATAAGCAGGGAAGTACGGGAACCGCAAAGGAATATCCCGCCGACGGTTTGCCATGGATAAACAAGACGTATACGCTTAGTATAACGGGCTTGCCGTTAGGCGTTACTGTAACAACAAGCGATTACACCGGTAATACGGGTAAAAACGTAAATACGTATAACGCCAGTTGCAGCCTTACCTACGATACGGATAACATAGAGACAATAACCGCGCCTACAATAAGTTGGAAGATAAGCAAAGCCAAGATAGAGATAACGGGCAGTACGAGTTGGGAAAGCAAGACAATGCCGGAAGGGGAAACAGACGAAAGCAAACAGTACAGTCTGCCTCAACTTAAAGTACCGACTGAGTATAACGGAGCGATAGAGTACGAGTATTACTACTTAGGTACGGAAGAGGACCCGAAGAGTCCCGCTGAGAAATTGGCAAGCATAGCGGATATAAAGATAGAGAGCGGTACGGTAAATAAGTATTACGTCAAGGCGGTAGTATCTTCCAAGACGTCGACGGACGGAAGCAGTAAATGGAGCGACGTATTGGAGATAGTAGACAATACGACGCCCGACAACGGCAAATGTACCAAGAGTTTCAGTACAGGCGACGACAAAACGGCAATAACGGTAGAACTTGCAGCCAAAAATAAGTATAACGGCAAAGACCAAGCGAAAGTAGGGTCTGACCTGAAATTAAAGATAGCGGAGAACGAGTATAACGGGACGGTAAACGTCAAGTACTACAAGTACGACGCAAGCGCCAAGGAGCATAAAGGAACTCCACTTGCAGAGGGAACGTATCCTAAGAACGTAGGAAAGTACGTAGTAGAATTAACCCTCGACGCAGAGGAGGCAGAGAGTTACTATATAGACGGAAGTCTAATAGAGTACGAGATAGAATTATTGGAACTGAATATACCGCAAGAGGGAACAGACACGTTCAGCGGCAAAGAGCAGGAACTAATAACTCTGAGCGGATTGGATAAAGAGGGACTGAACGTATATTACAAGATAGCGGTACTTACATGGTACGACAGCAAGAATACGCCTCACAAATTAGACCCGAGCGAGATAGACAAATGCGTAAACTCGGGGTCGTACGAGATAACGTACAGTTTAACGGATACAAGTAACGTCAAGTGGAGCGACAACGGCAGTTTAAGCACGGGGAACAAGACGTGTAAAGTAACGGTAGAGAGACTTAAACTGACGGTAACGGGCTGGCAGGAAGTAAGTAACGGAACAGAGCCGTATATACCTGTATTTGCGGATAGCGACAAAGCAAAGGACTTGTGGGAAAACGAGTATTATACCGCGGAAGGGACAAAGATAGAGGACGATTGGCGGAACCACTATCTGGAAACTTTAACGCAAAAGTTAACAGCCGGTGAAGGAAACGAAGAAAACGTCGAGATAGAGTACAGCGAAGGGACGGATAAAGAAAAGACGTTTAGTATACCGGAAGACCCGAGTAATCCGTTAGGAGAGATAGAGAAGCCTAAGTACGAAGAAGGGACGAATACAGGCACGTATACGGGGAAAGAGCAAGAGTATACTCCGGAAGGACTGAAAGACTTGCTAAACGACGGCAAGGTAAAACTGTACGCAGTCGACGAAGAAGGAAACGAGAGGGAAGTAGATAAAGATTACTTCAAGCAAAAGGACGCAGGGAAGTACAAAGTAAAGGCGGTAATAGAGGGACCGTATAAATGGAGCGACACGCAGGACAAGAGTCCGGTAGAATACGAGTTCGAAGTAGAACCTGCGGAGATAGAGCCTGTATGGACGCTTAAAGACGGAAAGCCGCAGGCAACCCTTCCGGAGGGGATAGAGGCAGAGGAAGAAGTATTCGAGTACCACTATTACGACAGCGAAGGGAACGAAGTAGCGGAAGACCAATTGCAGCCAAATACGGAGTACAAAGTAACGGCAAGCGTAAAGGAAGAATACAAAAAGAATATAGTCTTGAAGAATGCGGACGGAAAAGAGGAAGTAGAGAGTACGGAACCGTATACAACGCCCAAAGGATTCTTCGAGCAAGAGTTGCTGGGTTTGCCGCTGTGGGTATGGTTAATAATCTTGGTAGCAGTAATAGGGCTTGCTACACTGCTAATAATCTTGTTGCGCAAACGCGCGAAAGCCAATGCGATGAAGAAAGCGGAAGCGGAGAAATTAGCAGCGGAAGAGGAAGAGAAAGCCGCTGCGGAAGCGGAGAAAGCGGAACAAGAACCACAGCCTCAACAAGCGCAAACGGAGAATACGGCAGCGGCGCAAAGCGCGCCCGAAGCGCAGCCTGCTCAAACGGCAACGCAACCTGCAACGCCGAGCGCAGAGCAACTGCTGGAACAGCAGATGATGGCGCAGCGTATGCAGATGCAGCAGCAAATGATGGCGCAACAGATGATGGCGCAGCAGGCGGCAATGCAGCAACCGGCGCAGCCGCAGGTAATAGTGGTCAAACGCGACGAAGAAGAGGAAGAAGTAACTCCGACTCAGCCGCAGGTAATAGTGGTAGGAAGCCAGCCTACGACGCCGCGCAGGACAGAGAAGAAACCGCCCAGCAGTATGGAAGCGTTCCGCAAGTTTGCGTCGGGACTGAACAACGCCCGCAAGAACGACCGCGACGACGAAGACTAAAACCGTTTCAATATGGAAATAAATCTTCAAAAAAAACGCCCTAAGCGGGAAACTTACCGAGATAATATATAAAGAGCGGAGA
>JAMPAB010000074.1 GCA_023667435.1 Corallococcus sp.
ACCATTCTGCGTTCTCTAATTGCAGTAATCTGACAACTGTAACAATAGGAACCAGTGTACAGTCTATAGGCGATTCTGCGTTCGAGAATTGCCAAAGTCTAACAAGCGTGACAATACCAGGCAGCGTCACGTTGATAGGCGGTTCGGCGTTCTCTAATTGCAGTAACCTAACAAGCGTAACAATACTTGATGGCGTACAGTTTATCTGGCAGGGCGCGTTCGTTTACTGCGACAACTTAACAAGCATAACAATTCCTTCAAGCGTAACCTTTATAGTCGGTAATGTGTTCTCTCATTGCAGTAATTTAACAAAAGTAAACTATACGGGAACGATAGCAGACTGGTGTGATATTAGTTTCTTTGATGAACATTCTAATCCGTTATACTATACTCACAACTTATATATAAACGACAAATGTGTTACAGACGGTGAACTTGCAATACCGAATACGGTCGCGGAGATAAAACATTTTGCATTTTACGGTTGCACAAGTATAACTAGTGTAATAATACCTGATAGCGTACAGACGATAGGCTATCGAGCGTTCCATTATTGCAGTAATCTTTCAAAAGTCTATTACGAAGGCTCTTCCGACGACTGGGATAAAATAGAAGTCGGCAATTATAACGGTTCTTTAACTTCCGCCACCCGTTACTATTACAGCGAAAGCGAACCGACGGAAGAAGGTAACTTTTGGCATTACGATACCGACGGCGTAACAGTAGTCGAGTGGTAAATTGCCGAATATTGAAAACCCAATTCTTTTAAAACGGCGCGGACAAGCCTATTATAGTTTGTCCGCGCTTTGTACTGTAAACCGAAAAGGGGTCGCGGCGCTTCCTTAAATGCGACAAGTCCCTTATGACTCGTTTTACCGTATTCGGTTTTTATAACCGCACGAAGAACAGTCTCCCTTGCATTTGCGCTTTTTGAGCGAATAAACGATTGCAATCGCTACAAGCAGAGCGATTACGGCAATTACCGCTATCAGAACGAAAGTCTTTTTAAAGCGGACGAACGCCGTTCCCGTTTGATATATAATCAAAGTTACGGCGTACGCTACGGCGATTTGAAACGCGGCGGTTTTCAATCCGTTCGACAAACTCCCTTGTTCGGCAAAGCTTGCCGAAATTGCGGCGATACATGGAACCGTCAGCAGATTGTACGTTACGAAGCAATACGCGCCTATTCCCGAAATACAGCCGCTTATGCCGTCGGGAAGTAATATTTCCAGCGTTGTTACTACCGTTTCCTTAGCGGCGATTCCCGAAAGCGTTGCGACGGAAAATTGCCAGCCGAAACCGCAGTCGTCGAATCCCAACGGTCTGAATACGGGCGAAATGAACTTGCCTATTTGCGCCAACATGCTGTCGTTCGTTTCCGCCATGCGGAATCCGAAATCGAAACTCTGCAATATCCACAGTATTACGGAAGCGGCGAATATTACAGTTCCCGCTTTGATAACGAACGATTTGCCTCTTTCCCACATTTGCCGCGTTACGTTTTTTACCGTAGGCGCGCGGTAGACGGGCAGTTCCATAACGAAAGCGTCCTGCGCGTTTTTCGAACGCCGCAGCAGTTTTAACAGAAAACCGCCTGCAATGACTGCGCAAACGGAAAGTATATAAAAGCTGATTGCCGTCAAAGCGTTTCCGTCAAAAATTTTGGAGGTAAAAAACGATATTACCGCAAGTTTTGCCGAGCACGGCATAAACGGCGCAAGCGTTATAGTCGCGTACCGCTCGTTCGCGCTTTTTATCGTTCTCGTTGACATAATCGCAGGCACCGAGCAGCCGCAGCCTAATATCATTGCCACAAAGCTTCTGCCGCCCAGTCCTATTTTGTTGAGAAGCCGATCCGTAATAAACGCGATGCGCGCCATATAACCGCAATCTTCCAAAATCGCTATCAGTCCGAACAAAATCATAACCTGCGGTACGAATCCTATTACGCTCATAACGCCGCCGATAATCCCGTCCGTCACGAGAGACGTTAACGGCGCGTTGTCGGCAGGCGCAAGCAAATCCGTTACGGCGCTTTGCAGCAGCGGAGTAATCCTTCCGTTTATAAGATTCGTCAAAAACTTGCCTACGCTGTCTATCGACAAATAAAATATCAGCGCCATTATTGCGAAGAATACGGGGAATGCCAGCCATTTGTCGAGTAGTATTCTGTCGATTTTTTGCGTCGTTTGCCGCGCTTTTACCGCTTTTTGAGAATCGGAAACTTTGCACGCTAAAGAAGTTGCTTTTTCGATATGCGCGTAGCGTTTTTCCGTAAAGGCAATTTGCGGCGCTTTGCCGAAGACTTTTGTCAAGCGGCGTTTGGCATCCTCCGATTGTTTTAATTGCGTTTCGGTAAAAGCTTCGCGCTCCTCTCGCGCCGCGTCCGACAGCAGACGTATGGCGCGGAAGCGTTTGTTTTTACCGCCGCGCAACAGAGCGGAAATTTCTGAGATTTCCCTTTCTGCGTCTTTTGTAAATTCAAACGGCGAATTCGGCGTTGTGTTGCGGCAGCAGAGTATCAATTCTTCCAGACCGAGCTTTTTGGCTGCGGATATGCCGACAAAATCGCGTTTGAAAATCTCTTTTAAGATATCTGCGTTTACGCTTATTCCCTTCGCTTCCGCTTCGTCCTGCATATTTAACGCTATAACTACGGGAACGTCCAAATCCAGCAGCTGCAATGTAAGCAGTAAGCTGCGTTCGAGGTTGGTGGAATCGACCACGTTTATTATGACGTCGGGGTCGTTATCGAGCAGAAAATCCGCCGTAATTTGTTCGTCGAGCGAGTAGGGCGTTAAAGAATATACGCCGGGCGTATCGACAATCGTTATCCGCGAATCTCCCGTGTATTCTCCAAATTTGCGTTCTACGGTTACGCCCGTCCAGTTGCCGACTTTTTGGTTGTTGCCCGTCAATGCGTTAAACAACGTCGTTTTACCGCTGTTCGGGTTGCCGCACAGCGCGACGGTCAATTTATTTCCGTTTTCTTTCGCAGTCACAGTTCCCGCTCCTTTACAATAAAATATTCCGCTTCTTTCTTGCGTAAGCACAGCGAGTAACCGCGCACGGAGATTTCTATCGGGTCGCCCGTCGGCGCTTTTTTAAGTACGGCAACGCGTACGCCGCAGGTTAGGCCGAGTTCGGCAAATCGTAATGCCGAATCGACGGGAAGCAAACAGTCGGTTATCGCGTAATCCGCGCCGATTTTTGCGCAAGCTAGCGTTATCCGTTCGGATAAAATTTTGTCGGCTTTTTTTGTTGAAGTATTTGACACGGGCGTCCTCTCGTAGTATGATATGTAAAGTTACTTTTCGATAGAGCAATTTTTTGCGATATTTTGACGGTTTGTAATACGTAATCCGTCCGACGCATTAAATGCGTACTTGATATATTTCGGTCTTATTGCGGCTTGTCGGCGAAGTTTTTTTTTAAAGAATTTACGCTACTAATATTTGGCAAAATTCTTTAAAAAAGTTTATTAAAACAGTTGACACCGTTATTTGGCTGTGATATGATAAATAGGCTGTCGAGAAGATAGCGCCGCTGTTTGCGGCAGAAAGGAACATTGACAACTGCATAAAACAATATAAAGTTTAGAGTAA
>JAMPAB010000075.1 GCA_023667435.1 Corallococcus sp.
CAAGGGCAACCGCCCAAATCTCGTCCAACGCAAGCGCGTCCAGTATCAGGGCAAATTCCTTACCTATTCCGCTCGAAGCGCCCGTAACAATAGCAATTTTCATAATATCCTCCGCAAAAAGTATTTACAACAACGCCGCGTCTTAAACGGCGGTTTATTTTGTTATCCTGTCGAACTGCGGCTCGCTCCGCTATGCAATGAAAACAATTTATTTGACGGCGGAGATGCGACCGCGTACAAATTCAGTCGCGCGTTTGGTCGGCTATAGCCATTTTGCGCGCGAAACCTCTTTCCTCGCCGCCCTCTCCAACTTGTCGTCGGAGTCGGAAATGGGTATGCGCATCGCTTCCACGTCCAGTAGCACGTACTTGGGCTTGTTGTTCTTAAATATAACAACGCAGCCGTCCTCTTCCGCCTGGCGGACCACCTTGGAAAAGTTCTGGTTGGCTTCCGTCATAGATACAATCTGTTTGCTGTCTATTAACATGTTTTTCTCCTTGTTCTTTTCAATAGGTCTCGCTTCGCTGGACTTCTCCGCGCGGCGTAAACGCCTTGGTCGAAGTGACATATCTACAACTAACACCCTAAGGGAAGCCTTTTTCAGCCGAATGACCGAGCGCACGCCTCAATCAACTGAATGCGCCGAGCGAATATATTGTATCACAAATCTAGGATAAATTCAACCTTCTTCCGCGCGTTTCTTTTGCGCTGCAAATACAACAAACATTTCCGCATATCGTGCGTTATTATATCATAATTCGCCCAAATCAAAGTATTTTTAATCGCAAAAGCGAACAACGCAAATAAAAATATTTTTATTGAAAAAACTATTGACATTTCGGCACGGGGGGGGGTATTATATATGAACCGAATAAATAAATGAAAAAATACAACAAAATTTTTGTAATCGACCTTCGCTCGGTAGCAAAAGCGGCGTAGTATCGGGCGGTGTCGAAGGGGCGCCGCATTTTTTTACGCTTTTAACTTTTCTTAACGAAAAGTAAAAATAAAAATTTGGAGGAAAATATGAAAAGAAAGACATTAGCAATAGTGCTATCTGTACTGCTGGTCGTTTCTGCCGTGTTGGTACTTACCGCTTGCGCGCAAGAGTACACAATTACGTTTAGAGACGCCGGCATTAAAAAAGACGAACAAACCACCGTACAAGGTAAGGTCGAGTACAAGGGCGCGGCAATGACCGCCGACGACCGTATCTTTGACGGTTGGTACGACGCCGCAACCGGCGGAAACAAAGTCGATCTTGCAACGACAACGTTTACCGAGAACACGACGCTTTACGCTCATTGGACGTTTATCGGCGAAAGCAAGGGTTACTGTCTGCCCGGTATTATTAACGGCGAGCAAAATAACGCCGACGAAAAAGACCTGTGGGATACTAAGAATGCCGCGGAAGAACCTTCCCGCAAACTTACTCACACGTCTGCAACAAGCAACGTATATACAATCGATCTTATGCTGAAAGCCAGCGACTCTTTCAAACTCATTACGGCTTACGGAGAGAGCAACTCATGGAACAAGGGTAAGATTCAGGTCGGCGGAAGAGAAACGACGGTTGTTCTTGCGGAAGGCGTTACTTTGCCTACGGGTAAGGACATTGACGATTTGTTCGATTTGTCCAACAGCGACAACAATATTAACGTTATGGTCGGTATGACCGCGACTCTCAAGTTCACATACAACGGCAATTCCGACGATTCCACAATCGAAATTACCGTTAAGTCCATCACCGGCGAATTTCTTGCCGCTCCCAACGAAGTAGGTTTCTTCGTAGCGGGCGCGTTCAACGACTTCTATGATAAAGGTACGGTCGCTTCTACCGACGCTACAAACGGCAAGTATGTTATGACTGCCGACAGCGCTAAGAATTTGTTCACAATCGAAGGACTTAAAATCAAGCAAGGACAAGATTTCAAAGTAAAAATTAACGAAACAGGTTGGAGAACTCAATACGGTTACTCGGCGTTTACATTCCAATTTGCTTCCGACGTTACGGAAACGACGACTCGTCCCGACGGTAAGACAGCCGCCGACGTATTCGCTCAGGGTACTAACGACGATTCCAACAAAAACGTAGTCGTTAAATATAATATTACGGTAGACATGGAACTCGATTACGCGGCAAATATAGTTACCGTAACAATTACGGAAATCGATTGGACGGAGCAGAAATCCGACGCCGAACTCGGTTACTTCGTAGTCTGCACTCCTAACGGATATTATAACGCAGCTACAGTTGAAAAGACAGACGCTACAAACGGTAAGTACGTTATGTCCGTTGACGATGCGAAAGATACCGTTTATGCGGTAGAAGGTATTCAACTTTCCGCAAATCAAACTTTCAGAGTAAAACTTAACACCAGCGGTTGGGCTTGCTCTCAATACAGATATACCGACGCTAAGTTTGAGAAAGCCGACGGCGTTACTCTTCCCGAAGGAATTACGCTCGCCACATTATTTGTAGACGAAGGCGGCAACGACCACAATATTATTGTAAAGGGCGCGAACGTCACTCTTAGCCTTACGTTGGATACTTCCAAAGAGTCCGAGCAACTTACGGTTACCGTAACCGCAATTGAAGCAGTTGCAGCAGAAAAACCCATAACAGAAATTGGTTGTTTAATTGTAGGCGACCATAATGGTTGGACTCTTTATAATGCTGAGGGTGTCACAGCAAATGTTTTGACATATGATTCGACAAATGAAGTTTATAAAATTACCGGCGTTCAGATCGGACAAGATAAGGACTTCTGCATAAAAGTCAACGACAACGACAATTGGGCTCGCGGGCAATTCGGTCATGGTTGTTTACGAAATGTAACGTTTGATGAAAGCGTTACCAAACTTCCTTCTACAATTGAAAGAACAAATGCCATTGCGACTTTAACAGGAAATTCTTCTGAAAAAGGAAATATCAAGGCTTTATATGCCATGACAATTAGTGTTACGCTTGACTTTGCCGCCAAAAAGATTGATATCGTTATTACGGAAATCGCTACGACGCGTGACGAAGCTGCTCCGACCGATGGTTTCAGCATTGCAGGCTCAATCAATAGCTGGGGAGAGGAAACTCCTAAGATCGCAATGACTGCGAACGGCGACAGAACCGTTTTTACAAAGGAAGGTTTGGAATTGACGAAAGGCGCGGCATTCCAAATTAAAAACGGTGAACTTAACAATTGGAATCCTCAATTTGGTAGTGACGCTGTTAAATCGGTTACTGCTCCAGGGGTAACGTTACCCGCAGAAAAAACAGCTAATGATTTATTTGATTTGTCTGCAAGCGACATTAAGGCGAATTATGCTTTGACGGTAACAGT
>JAMPAB010000076.1 GCA_023667435.1 Corallococcus sp.
GGTGACTCTATTACTATTACTGTTAGCATAGCGGAAACGGTAAACCAGGAACCGGTGACTGTACAATTCGGTGCAGATTATAACTCTGGCAAAATCAATTCTTATACGGGCACATAGCACGTCGCACTCAATTCTACGGATAAAAATGCTGAAAAGTATTTCCTTGAACTAACTAATTTTAATAACAGTAATAACGGTTGGAGCTACGTGAAAACCGGAAGCAAGCAAAATGCGCTCGTTGCAACGATGACAACACAATCTACTATCGGTAAAGTAACGAAAATAACGATGACGATTGACGCTGTAACGTCAACGTCTATCAATGATATTACGTTACAACTGTACAGCGATGCAGCTTGCTCAC
Organism: Corallococcus sp.; assembly: GCA_023667435.1. Taxonomy (GTDB): domain Bacteria; phylum Bacillota; class Clostridia; order Christensenellales; family CAG-314; genus Fimimonas. The sequence continues at coordinate 365 of JAMPAB010000076.1, forward strand.
AACAAGTAGGCGAAGACATCGGTATTAGTGATATAGCAGCAGGAGAACAAACGTTTACAATACCTGCCGATTACTATAACGATAACACAGACGGTTTATACTACAAGATTTCAATCGACTGCAAAAAGAGCAGTAACGGAACTATACAGATTAGCAAATTAGTTTACAGTTTCGATTGATTACCGAATAGCAGTTATTAACTAACGTAGTAGTAAAACTTTTTAGCAATTAAATTACAACAAATCGGGCGAGAAAAATTTCTCGCCCGCTTCGATTTATACGTGTGATATTTACTTGTTTTTTTTTCGGCAGAAATAACGTTTACAAACAAAAGGTCATATACGCAGGCAAACACAGAATACCGTCAACGTACGCCAGATTTTTCGTGTGAATTATATACGCTTCGCCTATACGGCTGCCGAATGCAGATATAAATTTCGTCAGCGAATTTATTGTATAGCGTTTGCCGGACTTGACTTCAATGGGATAGATTTTCGGTTTTAATTTGCTGCCGTTGGAAAGGATAAAATCTATTTCTATGTCGTTGCGGCGCTTTTCGTCATTGTAATGCGTATAAAAGAACAATTCGTAACCGTTTGCCGCAAGGCATTGCGCTATTACGTTTTCGAATAACATTCCTTCGTTTATCGAAAGGTTGTCGTGTAAAATTTGACGGTACAATTCGCCTTCGGCAATTTCTTTTTCCGAAAACGCGTGACTGACCAGCAATCCCGTATCGCCCATATAGCATTTGACGGAGGTTCTGTCTTCGTTTAAAGACAAACCGACGTTAGGGTCGTTACAGTTAAAACATTCGTTTGCAATCATCGAATCTCCCAACCAAAAGAAAGTTTCTTGATAAGATGGATACGTTGAGTTTGCGCTTATGTTGGAAAGTCTTACGCGCTTTTCGTGTTGAGAAAGAAACGACGGTATTTGTTTGAAAATAGAAGCGACCTTGCTACGGTAAGTAGCGTCCGCTTTGTTAATGTCCTGTTGGTATAGCGACAGTATATCCCGCTTCTCAACGTCTGCTGCGGCGAAACTGCGATTATTCTCGATATATTTCGCAACGGGTTTAGGCATTCCTCCCACAAGCAAATATTGTTTAAACAACAACATAGCCTTGTGATGAAACGATTCTTCAAGAGGACGGCGCTCGTTAAAACATAACTTAATGTAGTCAATCATCTTTTCTTCGCCGAGAGCGATACAAAATTCTTCAAAATCCATAGGATACATCTTAATATGCCGCTCTTCCGAAGGTATGGTAATGTCTTTGACGTTTTCCTTTATGGATACCAGCGATCCCGTTTCGATATAGTCGAACCGTCCGTCTTTGACAAGTTTTTTTATCGATTGACGAGCTTTGGGATACTTTTGTATTTCGTCAAAGATAATAAGACTTTCACGAGGATACAACGTTATGCCGTATTCGGTAGATAAAATAAGAAAGAACGAATCTAAATCGCCGAGATATTTCTCGAAAGCCTCGATTACTACGTTGCTTACGTCATTGAAGTCCACAAGCAAATAACTTCTGTATTCGTTTCTGCCGAATTCTTCTACAATAGTTGACTTGCCTATTCGGCGAGCGCCTTCGATAAGCAACGCCTTTTCCTGAGACGTTTGTTTTTTCCACTCCAACAGTTGCTTATAAATTTTACGTTGAAAAACCATAGTAACCGCTCCTTTGATTATTAATGACATTATACCACATAAATATACAATACGCAAGATAATTTTTGCCGAAAACTATATAAAACGCAAGATAAATTTCGTTGCAAACTATATAAAACGCAGTTTAATTTTGCTTGAAACATATATAAAACGCAGGATAACGCTATTTTACCGCGAAATGAACAACGGAAGTATTTGCTGTTTGCGCGGATAAACAGAGTTTCTGCAAGCAGAAAAATCCGACCGCCTGTTTTACAGACGGTCGGATTTTTAAAGTTAAATTTTTCGAGTTGTTTTGTAACTACCGTTCGGTAATCAATCGAAGCAGATAGTTAAGAACTTGACGTATAGTCTCTTTCCGCTCGAAGCGAGGGAAATTTCCGTCATAGGAGATGTGTCGTGATAACAGTTGCTTCAGTCATTATTAACGGTTTTTCAACTTATTGTAAAACGTAAAGTTGAATAGCGGTTTGCGAAGATTTATAAGGCGCAAATCTGGGAGCACTTGCATTGAATTGCATTGCGTAGGGTGTTTGAGTTGTACTTTTGATTGTTGCAACTCCTTCTGCTGAAACCTCTATAGTCCACGCTGTTGTTCCGCTTCCAAATGCAACTTTCTTCTCGGCTGTGCAACCCAGCAATTTTCCTTCGGAATTAGCAAAAGTCCAGTTGTCGCCCGATTTACCAAGCGTCAAGATTAACGCACTGCCTTTATCGTCTATGCTAGATTTGTCGTTATTGAATGTAGCATCGACACTCGCTAACACATTACTACCGAGTGCGCCAGCAACCTTATCTTTTGTATTGCACGCGATAATAACTTGCTTTCCCTCTTCAAGCTGATTGAGACTTGTTACCAAACTATAGGTAGCTTCTTTCGTTTCCGCTATGCTAACAGTAATAGTAATAGAGTCACCTGTAAAGTCATTACCGACTATATATTGATAAGATCCGTCGTCTTCAGGAGTAAGAGGGTCGGAATCGGGAGAAACGGTTACGGATTCCACCTGATAACCTTCATCAACTGAGATGGTAATATCAAGAACAGAGCCTACGTGGACTTTAGATTCGCTAGTTATAACGTCATCACCCACTTTAACGGTAACGGTACCGTTATCCGGTTGACTCCAACTTACTTTTACCAGTTTGCAGACGGTGATG
>JAMPAB010000077.1 GCA_023667435.1 Corallococcus sp.
AGCTCGAACTCCCCACACGATCAACCAAACAGGCAGCGTTACTATGTAAAAGACAACTTTCACAATCCACCAGAGAACGGTCCCCGCTACCTTACAGACAACTACTATGCCCTGTTTTACTATTGCTACTATCAGGGCAATTACCAAAGCTATGCCTACAAGTGCCAACAGAGCAATCCACCAGTTGTCTGCAATCCATTTGACTGATTTATCTATGAACGCCCCTATCTTGGCAAAAAAATCGTCAACGCTCTTCAACGTCTCTTCCCACTTGCTTTCCGCCGAAGGGTTCGACGGAACAACGCTCCCCGTTTGCTTGTTGTCTACTACGCCTAAGTCGTACGTCTCGCCGTTAGTTATAAACTTCAAACGTAATATCGAAGCATCCGTTACCTTAGTCGCAACCCGCATATAACTAGTCAAAGCAGATAACGACATATTGTAATTTATTACGGGCGTCAACGCAAAACGCAGCACCCACTGCTTTCCCTCGACTTCTTCCCGTACGGCGTCGGTTAATTCTTCCAACTCTAAGAAATCTTCAACCGACTGTATTTCGGTCCATTCGTACTCTCTACCGAATAATCCCGCCGTCGGCGCTTGTACCTCTCTGTCCGCGCTGAGCGTCGCCTTTTCTCCGGTTTTTTTCGAATTTTGTATTTCCTGTTCCGTTCCCGACAAAGTCAGACCCGTAAGACCGTTTACCTTTACGCTGTAGTTAATCGAATCGTAAGTAACTTCCGCTTCCATAAGCTTGTCAATTTTTACGTCGGTATCGAAGGCAATGAAATGACTGTCGGTATTGCCCGTAACAAGTCCTACCCAACCGGCGAAATTCCTAATATATCCGCAATACTTTGCAGTAATCTCTATTACGTCTTCGTGAGCTTCGGAATACGTAACGTCGCTGCCTACCGTGCAAGCTCTGAACTGTTTGCCGACCGCATACGCCTTCGTATTAAGCGTATTGTTGTTTACCGTCTCCGTACTCTTATCCAAAGGACGCGCCAACTGTATTACGTAGTAATATCTTTCGGAACTGTCGGATACTGTGAAACTCTCTACTTTGTACTTGTGCAGCGTTCCGCTGCGGTTTAGTAACGTAAGCTTGTAGTCTACCGGCGATACGTTTTCTCCTACCGTCGTGCTGATGCGAACCTCGCTTGCCGTAAACTTTTCCGCCGTAGTCGAATATACGTACAGAAACAGTTCGCCATCGTTGGATTCCGCTATCTGTATTACGTCCATTGTATCGACGTTCTTTTCCGGATACTTGCCTGCGTCGAACGTTGCGTCTTTGCTTAAATCTTCCAGTACGTTTGTATACACCGTTTCGGAGGCCGCAAAGGCAACGGACGAAAGTCCGCTGCCTAAACAGCTTGCTATTAAGACAATTACTAAAATTAAAGATAATCTCTTCATACGCGCCTCCTAAAACGCAACCGACGGAGGATCTATCTCTATACCGTCCGCTACAACCGAACAGCGAAACGTCAACGCTATGCTCCTGCCGTCTACCGACGTCACAACAAGCTTGAAGTTGAATCCGTCCTCGTCAAACGGGGTAAATACTTCGCTCTCCGGATGCAACGCTTGAATGACGTCTGCAACGGTCTTACCCTTAGCTTTTACGGTAAAAGACTTTTCTCCCGTCTCAGTTTCGAACGCAGGCGTTAAGTCTTCTGTTCCCAACCAGTTGTAAATGCTGCCGTCGACTATGTATCCGAAGTCGTTGCCCGTCGGAATTATCTTGCAGTCGTATCCTTGCTTTCCGCTCAACCACTCTACAAGATAATGTGCTTCTATCTCGGTATCCGAAAGCACAACGTCTTCGCCGTCGGCAGAGTATCTCGTACCGTTTACCGTTATCCAAAAGTCCGTAGCGGAAGTCTTGAAATAATCCGTAGATTCCAACAGTACGTAAACCCCGAACGCAACGCCGGCAAGCAGTACAATGCCTAATACGATGCATATTATTGCTGCTGCCTTACTCATAGCTTTACCCTCCTAGAATACAAGCGAACCTTGAGATATGGAAATGCTGCTCGTTGAAAAGTGAATGGCGTCGGTATCTATTTCGGCATAAACGGCCTTGTAACACTCGCTGTAACATTCGCCGTTGTAAACCAGATAAAAAGAAAAATCTATGCTTATGTCGTTCGATGTTGTTTTCGCCACGTCTCTGAAAGCCTTATATACGTCTCCGCCGTAGATACCGCGTCCCGCTCTATCCTGATCCGTATCTTGATTTATAAGTAAAAACGAACCGAGTATATCTTTGTTCAAAGAGAACCATTGATCTTTGGCGTCGTTGAACAGAACACACGGGAACGTAACGGTTTGCGAATCAAGATCCACCTGTACGAAGCCGTCTAATTCTTCATACAAATAAAAATCAACAAAAGGTTGCAGCCCCATAGAGCGAAGCTTGGCAGATACTTCCGATTGTATTTCCAAGCATGCGTACTCTCCTTCTAAGACAAGTTCGCCTGCAATGGTATAATTGCTGTACGTAATGTCGTAAGTAAACGGCGTAACGCAATTCGAGATTGCGGGAACGTTTACCTGAACGTCCAAAATACGTCTTACGTAATCTACCGTGCATTGCGCGTGAGCGTTTGTGTTATCCAGCGACGTCACCGTAACTATAACCTGCTCGCCGAAATCTTTGATGCAGGATACCGTCGCCGTCAACGCATATGCCGCAGCGGGAGTTACCGTAACGTAGTCCGAAACGTTCTTCCCGATTGCCCATACAGAATTCGCGTTTTTCCAACCTACGGTCCATTCCACGCGCTTGTCGTCTGCCGCAGCGGGAGTAACGGTTGCAGTCAACGTATAGCTTTCGGAATCGTCCGCAAGAGCAACCGGAGCGGCATACAACTGCATACCTTCCGTTACTACCGTCTCTATTACGACGTTGCCGTTCGCCTGCTCGGGATCTTCTTCCTCTTTTTCCGCTTTGCAGCGTACGCATACTCCGTCCTCCCCGTACTCGTGGCCGAACCAACAGTACGGATTCCATTCCGTAAA
>JAMPAB010000007.1 GCA_023667435.1 Corallococcus sp.
TTCGTATCCGTTTTCAGCGGTAAATAACGTTGCAGCTTCGAGATTGAATTTAGCGCCTTCCGCTTTCTGCACTGCGGCAGGAGCATTTCCTTCGCCGTGTTCGCCTGCGGCATACGTAACCGCATACGTGGTAGGTTCAACGTTGACCGTCTTCCATTGAGCGGTAAACGTAACTTCCGCAGAAGCTACCGTATACGTCGCGCCGACTTCGTACGTTTGCGATCCGTCATTCCAACCGTCGAATTCGCAACCGGTCTGTGCAAACGTATTAGCAGGCAGCGTGACGACGTCGCCCACGTTACATTGAATTGAGGCGGGCGCGGTTCCTGTCGCTTCGCCCCCCCCTACGAACGTTACCGTTGCAGGTTGTTTACAAGCGGCGAGCGCGAACACCGACGCAAGCACAACAACTGCAAGAACGAATAACGTTATCCGTTTTGCGTTTTTCATAATTTTCTCCTCTCCTTGTTCGACTTTTTGCAAGTCTTAATAAATAATTATCCGACAAGCCTGTCTATGAGGCTTGCCGTAAAATTAACCGATCGCCGTCAACGTAAACGTCATCGTTTCCTTGTTTAAAACAAGTTTGTACGTTCCGTTGAACTCTATTTCTTCGCCGTCCGCTTCGATATCCACCACTACCGTGTACGAACCGTCCGCTTCCTCCGTATACTCTACCGCGTCTTCCAAAGGATCTCCTGCGGTTTTAAACTGTATGCTAATAGACTTGACTGCTCCTTTTTCGACGGTTACCGTTGCCAAATCGCCCTGATCGTTGCGGTAATACTCTTTGTACGAATATATGCCGCTCTCATAAGTAAACGTTTCTCCGTCGAGCGTTGCCGTAACGTAATACTGCGTCGACAGCCAGTACAGCGTCCAAGTGTAGACGTTTTCTTCCTCTTTAACAAGAGACCAACTCCACGTTTGACAAACGACGGAATTTGTCATCAGAACGTTCTTTAATTCGCCGTTGGCATATACGCCGTCTCCGAAACGGACCGTCAACGTAGAACCGTCTGCGGCGGTGTAAGTCTTATACGTAACTACTTTTTCTTTTACATACGTAAACGTTTCGTCGATAGTAAGCGTAAGGCGGTAAATATAACCGTCCATTGTAAACTGCATACGGTAATTTACAATTTCGACAGTAATCTCTTTGCCGTTGAACGTAGCCTTGTCGCTGCCAGTCGTTACAACAAGCGTTTCGGAACCGCGTTCGTATTCTACCTGTTTGCCCGACGGCAAAAAGACGTATTCTTCGTCGTCGAAACTGAAACCTCTCAGTTCGTTATTAACCGTCAACGAAGCGCGCTGTTCGACGATACTCAACGTGTGGGTAATTGCCGAATAGTTGAGCCACGTTATGTAAAGATAACCGTCTTCGTTTTTGTACAGCCCCGTGTAACTTCCGCTGTCGAAATCCGCTCTGTCGTTTAACACAAGCGTTGCGCCTACGTTGGATTTGGAATAATACGTAACGGCAGCTTCCGATGCTTTGACGCGCAGCGCCGTTGCGTACGCAATCCAGTCCGCGTTGTCGGAAGCGAAACTCAATCCTACGTCGTAGGAGTTTACGTAAATACGCGGTTGAGTACGCATAAACACGTAATTGCCCATTTTGGGAGCGGTCACAGCAGTTAACGTAAGAGCAAAATCAAACGGTTCGTAAGACGACTCGTCATCGTTTACCTCTACCGAACACATAGCGAACGCGTAGTCCCCTATCGATTCGATTTGCGAACCGATATTGACTTTTGCAAGACCGAAACAGCGGTTGAACGCCGAATCGCCTATAGACTTTACGGCGTACAAATTAACTTCCGTAAGAGACGTACATTGATAAAACGCAGACGAACCGATAGATACCGTATTTTCGTTAAACGTTACGGAGGCAAGCTTAGAACAACCGTAAAACGCCCTGTCGCCTATAACCGTTACGTTGTTTAAGTTTACCGCAACGATATATTCGTAGGACGCGAATACTCCGCGCGCGATTTCCGTAACCTCGTCGGGGACGGCGATCGTTACGTTAGTCGGATTAGCGTCTTTATTGTTGTAGGAAACGAGTACGCCGTCTTTTATTTCGAACAAAGGTTTGTTGCTTTGAATTGCTCGGGTAGTGATATACCGAGTGTAATTGCGCCAGCTTTCCGCGTTAAGATACGCGTCCTCGCGCCCGTCGGGAACAAAGATTTTAGCGTTATCCTGTAACCAACGGAAGGGGTTTGGACCTACCGTCGAATCGGGGTCGTCGGAAAGCACGGGCGGTGTTTCCGCATTGATATAGATTGTAGTAAGCAAACTTTGATTAGTTGCGCTTGCGCTGTTCTGGAAAGCGTACAGACCTATCGTTTGTATCGTTGAGGGCAACGTCAGCGTAGTAATGTTTACGTCCTTGAATACGCCGTCCGCTATTTCTGTTACGCCTTCGGGAATTTCGATAATACTGCTTTCGCCCAAGTACTGCGTGACTACGCCGTCTATGACCACGAAGTCGCCCACCGTATTATCTACGAACAAACCGTTGACGGTATCCAACGTGACGTACATTTTTCCGCCCGCTTCGTCGCCGAAAGTTATTTCCACAACGTATCCGCCCGAATTGTCGTTTGTTATTACGTAGGAACCGATACGCGTTTTTTCCTCTTCGGAAGAATATGCCGCTCCGCCGTAACCGTCCAGATACAGCTCGGGATAGTACGCGCCTTCCGTTTGCGTGTAAACGCCGTATTCGCCGCGTTTAATCATAAAGATACCGTATTCGTCGTCGGCGGTAATATAAAACGCGGTAAATATAAGCGCGTTTTCGAAATCGCCGTCAACCACGAACAAATACTCGGGCTCGTCCTCGTCGTAATCGTCAGATGCGCAATAAATTGCTTCGACTTGGACAATTGCGCCGTCTTCGTCGACTTCGTACATTACGGCGTTGCCGTAACCGTCCAGATACAGCATAGTTTCCTGCGCTTCCCAGTTGTACACGAGGAAGTAGTCGCCGTACTCGTATCCGCAGAACATAAAGTATCCGTCCATTTGCGGAAAACCGTCGAAATCGTAGCCGACGATTTGGAAATAATCTTCTCCGATCTTTTCCGTCGTGGAGGGATCGTAACAGACCATTTTATAGTCGCCGACAGTCGTCGCTTCGTACTGTACGTAGTAGTTGATTATACGTTCCGAACCGTCGTTGGCGTACATTGCCAACACGCCCGCGCCGTAACCGTCCAAAGCAAGCATCGCGTCTTCGTAAAATTCGTCAAACAGGTAATCGAACAAAAAGTACGTGCCTGCTTCCGTATCGTTGCGGTATGTAAACGTGTTGTCGGAATTGATTCTGCCCGTATACGTATCATCGCCTACGGTAACGTCGAAGGAAACGGAACTTTCCGCAACCGTAACGAAACCGTTATATCTTAAACCGCCCTTATTGAGAACGGCGGAACCCAAACCCGTAAAGTTGCGGCGTATTTCGACGGTATCTCCGCTGCCGTCGTCGGCAGTGTAAATATCCACTATTACGGGATAAAGGACGATATTCGACGTTACGGTTACCTTTGCGCCGAAATTATACTCTCTGCCGTTTCCCGTTTGAGACGTGCAGTAAGAAATTACCGTAGCGTTCTCGGGGTTGCGAACGAAGAAATAATCGCCGTGTTTGTATTCGGTAACGGCGTTGTCGTCGCGATAGGTAACGCTGTAAGTTGCAAGACGGTAATATACTTTTAATTCCAACCCGTCGGAAACGGTACCCGAAAGGACGGCGTTTTCGTTTTCTTCGTCCAAAATGTAATAATCTTCGGGCGCGCCGGTTTTATACGTAGCTTGCGAACCCAAAGTTCCCATACGCAAATACTTACCGTCAAGCGAGAAAGAACCGTCGGTTCCTTCAAGATAAACGTATTCGTAAAACGAAGTTAACCACTGCGCGTAAAGAGTAACGTCCGACTCCAACGTGATATACGCTTCGTCGTCGTAGGACTGTCCGCTGCCGTCGGGACGGGTATTCCAACCGTAAAATTCGTACGTATCTTCGGGAACGGCGAAAGTCGACGCGGTAAGCGCCTTCGTCTGTCCGTATTTGCCCGTAAGAGTCGCCATACTGCCCGTTGCCGCGTCGAGATTTTTATCGAAAGTAACGGAAACGGTTTTGCGGTTGTAGTAGAACTTTAAAACGTTTCCCGTTGTCGCAAGAACCAACGTCGTAACGTTTTCTCCGTTGTTTTCGTCGAAATCATAACCTGCGACAGATTTTTGCTGTTCGGTAACGGTTTCGCCTAACTCGCCGTAACCGTCGGACGACAGACTGTCTGCGAGAGCGTAACCGCTTTCCGTTTCGAGATAATGCTCGACAGAGTAGGTTACCAACCACTTGGCCTTTACCGTAACGTCCTCAGTCGCTTTTGCGGAAGAAGCGACGGGATCGCCTGCAGCGGTAAACCAACCGCCGAACGTAAGTCCGTTTACAGAGGGAACGAGTTGTTGCAATTCGGCGTAATACTCGGAGTCGGGTTTAAACGTAAGCGTAACGTTTTCAACTCCGTCCAGACCGAAGTCCACCGTCACTTTTACGTCGCCGTCCGTATGGACGCACGAAACGAGACCTATCACGGACAGGGTCAAACACAGGCACAATACCGTTAATAATATTTTGTTGAATTTGTTTTTCATAATTTTTACGTTTTTTTCGTTTTTATTCGGATTGCGAAGCGCGCTCCGAAAATAAAAACGCGCTTAAAAAAGTTTTGATTGCTTTTTGTGTGTTCGCGGCAAAGCCGTTCGTTTTCCGTCCGATTTTTTATGTACGCGACGCCGACGCCGTCAAAGTCTTCGTATCGGCAGAGGAAAAGCGCAAAAACCGATTTCTTTCATATCCGACAAAGACTTACGAAAATCACTTTAACCACAACGCTATAAGCAGCATTGCTAACGTCAATCCCAACACGATACACAGAACGGATATAATAGTTGCCCTGTACGCGCCCATAATCATGGCGAATTTTTCTTTAAAGGTAGGCTTATCCTTTTTGTCGACTTTTTTTCTGTCGGTACGGTTGGGATTGTACCACGGCATACCGTCAACGTTCATATCGACGATAGTTCTGCCGTCGTCGTAGACAGAAGGTTTCTTTTTTTTCTTTTCTTTGTCTGATTTGTTTTTATCGGACATTCAAAACCTCCTTTTGCCGTTTCGGAAGCTGCGCCGACTTCGAGGAGCTCTTTTATTGCTGCTCGGGACGTTGCTCTTCCGTAACTGCCGCCGCCTGCGTTGACGTAACGCTGTCGTCGTATAAGTGGCACGCGACCAAATGACCGTTGCCCAAATTGCGCAATTCGGGAGCTGTCTCGCTGCAAACTCCCATACAATGCTTGCAACGGGTATGGAATTTGCACCCTTTGGGCGGATTTATGGGGCTGGGAATATCCCCTTCCAAGATGATACGCTTGCTCTTGTAATGAGGATCGGGAACGGGTACTGCGGAGAGCAGCGCCTGCGTGTACGGATGCAGCGGATTGCCGAACAACTCGGATTTCGCCGCCATTTCCACCATACTTCCCAAATACATAACGCCCACGTCCGTAGAAATATGTTCGACTATGGACAGGTCGTGCGAAATGAACATATAGGTCAAATCCTCGTTTTGCTGCAACGATTTGAACAGATTGACTATCTGCGCCTGAATGGATACGTCCAGCGCCGATACTGGTTCGTCGCATACGATAAACGTAGGTTTAAGCGCCAATGCGCGGGCAATACATATCCTTTGGCGCTGTCCGCCGGAAAATTCGTGAGGATATCTTTCGTAATAGTAATCGGGCAGACCGCACTTACGCATAACTTCCAGTACGTAATCTTTAAGCTGTTCCTTAGGTACGAGTTTATGCACCATTACCGCTTCGCCGATTATATCTCCTACGGGAGCGCGGGGAGGCAAGCTCGAATACGGGTCCTGAAAGACAATTTGCATTTTCGTGCGTAATTTGCGCAGTTCCTTATGCGGCATTGCCGTAATATCCAAACCGTCGAATACTACCTGACCTGAGGTTGCCTTGTGCAACTGCAAAACGGTTCGTCCGAGCGTCGTCTTTCCGCAGCCCGATTCTCCTACTACGCCCAGCGTACTGCCGCGCGGAATTACGAACGAAACGTCGTCTACCGCTTTGAGAAAGGACGTCGGTTTGCCGAAAAACGATTTGCCTGCAACGAAATATTTTTTGAGATTTTTTACTTCGAGAATGTTTTCGGGATTGTAATCTGCAACGTGAAAATCCTTTACGGGTTTTTCTTTGTTTTTCATTTTTTACCTCCCGTTTTCTTCTTTACCGTCGTTTTCTTGCCTTCTTCGGGTTGAGACGCCCGAACGCAATTATAGCAAGCGACGAAGTGAGTATCGGATATTTTGACAAGAGGAGGATAAACGCCGTTGCATTGCTCCGTGCAATGATCGCAGCGATCCTTGAAATAGCAGTATTCGGGCATATTTATGGGGTTGGGTACCTGTCCCGGAATACTGTACAACCACTCCACTTGTTGCTTTACAACGGGTTTGCTCTTTTGCAATCCTACCGTATACGGATGCATAGGTCTGTCGAAAATGTCCTCTACGGTTCCTTTTTCGATAATTCTGCCTGCGTACATAACTACGACGTAATCCGCCATTCCCGCAATTACGCCCAAATCGTGCGTTATAAGCATTATACTTCCGTTAATTTGCTCTTTTATGCTTTTAAGAAGATCGAGGATTTGCGCCTGAATCGTTACGTCCAACGCCGTAGTAGGTTCGTCGGCGATAATCAAACGCGGATTGCATGCCAGCGCCATAGCAATCATTACTCTTTGCCGCATACCGCCCGACAGCTCGTGAGGGTATTTTTTGTATACTTCGTCGGCGGCGGCTATGCCTACCAGATTGAGCATTTCGATACTGCGCGCTTTTGCGCTTTCCTTAGTAGCTCCCGGAGTATGCAGCAATACTACTTCGTCAATCTGATTGCCTATCGTAAATATAGGATTAAGACTTGTCATCGGTTCCTGGAAAATCATAGAGATTTCCTTGCCGCGTATTTTGCGCATTTCGCTTGTAGGCATTTTAGCAATGTCGTAAGTTTTGGGGACGCGTTGAAATACGGGGAAACCGTGTTCGTCGATAGCTTGTACCTTTTCAAGAACGGGCTGTCCGTCCTTACCTAAAACGACGTTGCCATTTTTGTCCGTTTTTGGACGCGTAAGAATTTGCGCGTTGCCGTCGGCGTCAAGCGCCGCGTTGCCCTGTTCGTCCTTAACGTACTCGTAGACGGGCAGCGGTTTGCCGTCTGCTCCGTAAACGAAGTCCGACGACTGAAAACGGATGGAACCTTCCACGATTTGTCCCTGCGGAGCCTGTACCAGCTGCATCAAAGACAAACTCGTAACGCTCTTTCCGCAACCCGATTCGCCTACCACTCCTACTACCGAGCCTTGCGGAATCTCGAACGAAACGCCGTCCACCGATTTAACTACGCCTGCGTCGGTGAAGAAATACGTGTGCAGATTATCGAACTCTACGATATTGTTTTTGTCCTTCATTTCGCAAACGTATTCGTCTTCGGATGCGGAGCGTTTTTTTCGCTTTTCAAGTTGCTTCGTTATACGGTTGTTCGTTTTGGAAATATGACGGGCCTCTTTTGCGGAGATATAGTGGGATTCCTTTCCCGTAACGCCGCTGTATTCCTCCCGTATTTGTTCCAATATGCTTTTTTCTTCCATATAACACCTCAACGTTTCATTTTGGGATCGAGAGCGTCTCTCAAACCGTCGCCGATAAAGTTAAACGCAAGCACCGCCAAAATAATGCAGATACCCGACGGAACCCACACGTACGAGTAGTATTTCAAAACGTTGGGATCGGTAGCGCCGTTTACCATAAGACCCCAAGACGCCACTTCGAGAGGGAAACCCAATCCGAGATATCCTAATGTTGCCTCGTACAAAATCATACTGCCCAAACCCAATGTCATTACCACGATGAGTTGGGGTATAACGTTCGGGATAAGATGCTTGAAAATTTTACGCGGCGCGGATAATCCCAAAGCGTCTGCGGCGACCATATATTCCTGTTCGCGCAGGAACAGAATCTGTCCTCTTACCAAACGCGCGATTCCCGTCCAGTTGAGCAGCGTCAGTATTCCCATAAGATAATAGATACGCGAAGCCTGAGGAATTGCCAAGCTTTCCAAAATCGCAGACAAAATAAGCATTATGGGCAAACTTGGTATACAGTTGATTACGTCGACGATACGCATAATAATCTGATCCGCCCATTTGCCTACGTAACCTGCAATGGCGCCCAAAATTATTCCCAGCGCTACGTACAGTAAGACGGTAAAGAAACTGAGCGTAATGGATTTTTGTCCGCCGTACATCAAACGGGTAAAAATGTCTCTGCCGTTTTTGTCGGTGCCTAATACGTGCAGTCTGCTGCCGTGCGCTTCGTCGCTGTAAGTAAGCGGAGCGGCAAGTTTGTTGACGTCGGAAGTAAACGTAGTTATTTCGTAGACGGTGTATTCTTCGCCCGAAGCGTCCTTGACCTTGATTACTTTATAGTCGTGCGTTACAATCTGACTGTAATCTATTTCCGCTTCGCCCCAAACGGCAAATAACGGACCTATAAACACGAACAGCAGCAAAACGATCAGCATCGCAAGTCCCACTATCGACAGACGCGAACGGAAAAATCTGCGCATAACCATACGCCAAGGGGAAATAACCCTGACGTTATCCGCAAGACTTACTTTTTCCGCAATTTGTTCGGTCTGCTCCGACAAAGCGGCGTTTATCTCGTTGTTTTCCAAATTTTCGTTTGTCTTTTTCATAGTTATTTATCCAACTTAATGCGCGGGTCTACAAGAACGTAAGCGATATCGCTTAAAAGCGTGCCTATTACCGTAAGTATTGCAAGGAACATTTCGTATCCCATAATGAACGGGATATCGCCTACCGTCAAAGCGTCGTACGCTTTTTTACCGATTCCGGGCAAAGAAAACACCTGTTCCAAAATCATCGCTCCGCCGAAAAGACTGGGGAGTACGCCCGCCATCATCGTTACCATAGGAATCATTGTGTTGCGGAATACGTGTTTGTAAACTACCGATTTTTCCGAAAGACCTTTTGCGCGAGCTGTGCGGATATAATCGGCGTTGAGCACTTCCAGCGTGTTCGTACGCGTATGACGCATAGTTCCGCCGACGGACAGTATTACCAACGTCAGCATAGGCAGAATACAGTGATATACCTGATCCATAAATTTGACGAATCCGTTACTGCCCATAAGCATTGCGTCTTCCAAACCCTGTTGAGGGAACCAGCCCAAATCTACCGCAAAGAACTTGATAAGAATAGTAGCAAGGAAAAATCCCGGAAGAGAGATACCTATCATTGTAAACGTAGTTACGCTGTAATCCAACACTCCGTACTGATTGACGGCGGATTGAATTCCCAAAGGTATGGCGATGAGATACACCAAAATATACGCCACGACCGCGATTATGAACGAAATCCACATGGATTGTCCTATAACTTCCGCGACGGGAGCGCTGTACTTAAAGGAAATGCCCAAATCTCCCGTTAAGGCGCTTCCCAACCAACCGAAATATCCCTTTACTATGCCGCCGAAAGAATTGTCGGAAAGACCGTACAGCTCTTTCATACGGATTATATCCTCCTCGCTTACGGTGTTTTGTTCCAGCATAGGCAAAAGTTTGTTGTCAACGTAGTCGTTAGGCAACATCCTTACCAAACCGTAAATCAATATCGACACCAGTAACAGTATCAGGATAGAATACAATATTCTTTTTATAATGTACTTTACCATAAATCTCCCTTGCAAAGCGGAAAACTGCCTGCCGCCTTTCGCGTCTTTCGGTAAACGCCTCGAAACGAGGCAATGGAAAAACAGAATTTTCGACGGTATTGCCCCGTCTGCGCCGACCTGTTTTCCGCCGGATATACGGAAACTTTTTGCGGCGTATGCCGCAAAAAGTTTGCTCCGTTTTATTAGTCTTGACCTACAAATTTAATATTCCACACCTGCGATACGGGACTTTGATGAACGGTGGATTCGCAAAGAGTGTTCTCGTCGATGACTTTCGTGTTGATAACGTACATATTGGTACGTTGATACGTAGGAAGTTCTACCGCCAATTCCATTACCAAATCCAACGCCGCAGTGTAATACGGTTTACGATCCGCTTCTTCGGTATACTTTCTTCCTAACGAAATTTGTTCGGCAAGTCTGTCGATGATATCTCTTTCCTCGTAAGTGCCGTCGCGAAGCAAGTACGGATATCCCCAGTTTTTAACGCTGCTTGCGGTGCTGTCCTTGTGATAAACCTGATACATATCGGGGTCTACCGAACTGCTCCACGCTGCCGCCCACACTTGCAATCTGCCGCTGGCAAGTTTGGAAAGAGCCTGCGTATCCTTAGTTACCGTAATATCGAAGCCGATATCGTTAAGAATCTGCGCCGCTTTCGTCATCGTCTGATACGCGGGGTGGTCTTCCGTTTCGCCCGCAACCGTAAACGTGAACTTCAACGTTTCGCCGTCGGCATTAGTTAAGATTCCCGTACGCGTATTCAATTCGTATCCCGCTTCCTTAACAAGTCTCAACGACGTTTTGCCCGTTTCGTCGAATTCGTAGTACGCTGTCGCGCCTTTGGGATATGCCCAACTGTTTTTAGACATAGAGCGGTAAATGATATCTACAAGCTCGTCGTCCTGATAGTAACTGCGGCAAAGGTCTACGTTCATTGCGTGCATTATAGCTCTGCGGACGTTGAGGTCCTTTACGTAAGAAGCGTTGATTCCTATATAACCGTAACCCATATTGTCTACGTTAATTGCCGTAATTCCGTCAAGATTTCTCACTTCGTCCAGAATTTCCTTCGTAGCGTTTGGCGTGGATACGTAAACTTCGGGGTTGCTTGCGGTTACCGCAGATACCATAGAGTTTGTGGAAATTACCTTGTAACGCAGGAACTTTATATAAGCGTTGTGACCGTTCTTCATTACCGTGTCGAAATAATTATTCCTTTCGAAATTGATAATGTTGTTGTTGTAGAATTGCGTTATCGTTACTTCCGCATTGTCGGTCGTTCCGCTGATATTGCCGTTGCTGGGGCGGTATGCTCCCGCGCCGCGCGGAACAAGAATCGTATTGATATGACTCATAAAGTCGGGATCGGCGCGAACAACACCGAAACCTTCGTAATTTTTAACGGTATGACCTTCTTCGTCGGTAGTATCGTCAAGTTCCTTAAATGCGGCAATAGCTTCGGGCGTAGAATAGTAATGCATGGGAGCAACCGTAAAGCTGAAACTTAAAATAGCTTTGGGGTCTACGCCGTTGATGCGTATTTTGAGAATATTGCGTTCTCCGTCGAAGTTGATTGTGCCGCCGTTTCCGTCGGGAATACTGTCGGCAAGATATGTCGTAATACCGCTTATATTCTTATATCTCGTTTCTCCGTCGTTGATAAGTTTGCCCTTTTCGTCAATCTGCGCGTATTCGAAGAAAGTGTTGCTTGTGTTGTATAACGTAAGAACTTCCGCCAACTTGTTTCTGAAAGTATCCGACGTTTCGTCTTGCGGGAAAAAGTCGGTGTAAACTCTGTCAATCAATGCGTCCTTGCTGTGGTCGTAAGCGTCCGCTCCGTTGTACTGGAACGTATACTTCTTAGTTCCGTCGTCGAATCTGAACGAGTTTACCGTTATCAGACGGTACATAATCA
The DNA here is from genome assembly GCA_023667435.1 of Corallococcus sp. Taxonomy (GTDB): domain Bacteria; phylum Bacillota; class Clostridia; order Christensenellales; family CAG-314; genus Fimimonas. The sequence continues at coordinate 11,770 of JAMPAB010000007.1, forward strand.
AAAAGACTTCCCACTGCTCGGAAATATGTTTGTTGGTATTGCCTTTTTTAGTATATTCCGCCCATTCCTCGCTTGTAAGAATAGCGTCGGTAGCATCGTTTTGCAAATAATATTTCTCGTACTCCTCGATGGCGGAATCCGCCGCAGTCCAGTCGGTGTTGAGCTCTTCGCGGAACAGCGATTTGATTTTAGCTATGTCCGCTTTAACTTCGGTAAGTTGATCTCCGCTGAAATAATTTTCGAGAGTGGGTTTGGACGAATCGTTTGCCCAAGAAATAAGACGTTCCAAACGCTGCGTGGCAAGCGTCGTAGCCTGATTGTTGATATTTTCCTGAGCGTTGTCCGCTTCCGATTGCGTGCGGTATCTCTGCAAACCCTGAATATCTACGCTGTACATTGTGGACGAACCCGTATATACAAGATCGAGATAGACGTACATATTGAACAGAACGTCCTTTATCGTCAACGGCGTTCCGTCGCTGAACTTGATTCCGTCCTTGATAGCGAAATAGTAATCGGTGTAGAAATTCGAGTAATCGCCGTCGCGGTCGTAATCCGCTTCCGTGCCCGTAGTCTGATAGGAATGCGCCTCCGCAACGGTGGGTTGATCCCAACCGGAAACAATTTGACCGTCCTTGTCGATATTGAGCATACCTATTTGCGTTTCGCCTACTATTCCGCCGTCTGCTCCCGACGTGTACGAAAACGGGTTAAACACGCCGTCTACCGCTTCCGTACTGAATACGAGCGGAGTAGTCTCGCTGTCGAGCGTTCTTTTGCAGCCTGCAAATACCGTCAACAACGGCAATACTAGCAAAACCGCCAAAACGACGCACGACAATTTTCTGCTGAAATTTTTCATTTTATCCTCCATAAAGATCCGAGTAATCCGTCCGATGACCGTATAAATTAACTTAATAACTTTTTACCGCTGTCGGACAAAAACTTTAATTATTGCGTGAATAAAGATTATTGTATCATAAACTCGCGCAAATGTCATCTTAATACGCCCGTTAGTCGCCGTTTGGCGTAAAATCGCTTCCCTGAGCTACGAATTTGCCCGAAACGATTTTAGCGCGTTCTTCTTCTACGGCGTCCGCGCTCAATCCCAGACGCGCGGCAAACGTCAGTTCCTGCATTTCGCAGTTGACAAGCGTAACGTTTTCGAACGTATTCGTTCCCGTTGCCAGGCCTGCAAAGAATCCGTACGTGTACTCGTCGTTTGTTTTTCTGTTGATAACGCCGCCCACGCTGCAATCCTTAAACGTAACGTTTGTAACGGAGACGTTGCTTATACGGGAGAACAATCCGAAATTCGTAGCTCCGGGACTGCTGGAACTCATTTCTCCGTTGATATAGTAATGAAGATTGCTGATCGTATGGCCGTTTCCTTCTATCGCTCCCGTAAAAGTTCCTCTTTTAATAGTGATTTCCGTCAAACCCGTTTCGGAATCGTTAAGCTCGGAGAAATCGATATCGTTCATCAAATAGAACCGACTGCCCGCATTTATCGTACGCATATCGGACGCGCCGTAAACAAGCGACCACGTACCCTCTATAAACGTAGCGTAAACGTTTGCTACGGGGTTTTCCTGCGTGCATCCGTGAAAATACGGATCGGAAACCGAAGGTTTAAGAACGTTCTTACATTCAACGTCCGAATACAAGTTCAGAAAAGTATAGTTGTTCCATGTGGGTTCCTTGATAGTCGATACCCTGTCGGCATTATCGTCGATTTCCATATCGCTGTACAAATCGCCGACAACGCCGTTTGTCACGTAATTGATGCGGATTTTGTATTTAATATCCCATTTTGCGTACAAAGTCATAGAGCTTGTCACCTTACGCGAAAAGTCCCACTTGTCGCCGTAAGTAACAGTGCCGTCGTCGTTCTTTACTCCTTCGTAGTATCCGCGAAAAATAAATCCGCTTGCAACGGGAGCGGAAACTCCCGACCCCGTCGCGCCCGGCTCGGGCATTGGAGAGCCCGACTTTAAACGAAAATCGCGTACGCCGTCTTTGAGACTGTCCAGCAATACCCGTACGTCGTTGCCCTGACCGTTTACATATTCTTCGGGATCGCTGCCGTCTTGACAGGCGCACAGCGCAACGATCGCCGCGAGGCAAACGCACAGTAACGCAATTAAAAGAAGTTTTCTTTTGGCGAGAGACATATCAATCCTCCTTGATTGCAACTATGTAGTCGGCAATCGAAGACCATTTTTCTTTATAAATTTCAACGCTTTCTTCCGGTACGTAAATCTGCGTACTGTTCGTTGCAAATACGCCCAGACCCGGAGCGTAAGTCGATTTGCCCGTGCCTAACGCGGGAACATCGTTCTTATCGGTAACCGTTTTGTACAGAACAAACTTTTCCAAAGAGGGACATTCCGCAAACGCGCCGTCGTCGAACAGCGTCAATTTACTTGCTTCGTGTTCGGGCGAACCGATCGTAACTTCCGTAAGAAGTTCGCACGCGCCGAACGCTATGGAGCCGACGCTTTCTATCGAAGCGGGCAACGTTACTTTGCTGACCTTCGATACGCCGAACGCAGAATCGCCTATACTCTTTAAACGGCTCTTTTCAACGTCGAAAGATACCTCGAAACCCTCGAAGTCTTCCGCGTCGGACCCCTGATATCCGAACGCCACTTTGCCTATCGAAACAATATTGCTGCTAAGTTGCAGCTTTGTAAGAGCGGAAGTTGCCGTTACGTTCCCCGACGAATTCGTAGTTTGCGCCAAAAACGCGCCGTCGGCAATCGTAAGGTCCGACGTTCCCTCTTTGAAGATGATTTCTTCCAAAATCGCGGCATTGCCGAAAGCGTTTTGCCCTATCGAGGTCATACCGCTTCCTATCTCTACGCGCGTAAGCTGGTCGCAATCGTAATAAGCGTATCTTCCGATGGTCTTAGTCGTATCGGGTATAATTACTTCGTCGAACGCCGCTCTGTAAAAAGCGAAGTCGCCCACAGACGTAATATCGACGTCGTTAACCAAATTGCTCAATCCTCTGCAATAAGTAAACGCGTAATTGGGAATATCCGCAACGGGGGTTGTCAACGTGATTTCCGACAGGCTTACGGGGCATTTGTCTCCGCCGATATTGATTGCTCCGTCGGAATCGGGAGTAACGGTCGCGCCGAAAACCCACAGCATATAACGATTGGCAGTTCTGCTTCCGCCGATAAAGGGAACGGTGAGTTTTTTAAGGAAATTCATTCCCTCGAACGCGCCGCGTTCTATCGTTTGCACGCTGTCGGGGACAACAAGCTCGATCGTAATATTTTGATATAATGCGCCGCTCTTGATAACGGTAATGCCGTTGGCAAATTCTACGGTTGCGTTTGCAGGCGCATAATGAAGTTCCGTTCCGGCTTTGTTGTACAGCGATCCGTCGATTGACTTATACGTTTCGTTGTCGGAAGATACTTTTATTTCTTCGAGATTGCTTGTTCCGCGAAACGCCGCCGCGCCCACAGCCGAAACCTTAGCGCCCAATTCTATTGTTTTAAATGCGGTGTAAGCATACGCGTACGCTCCTATCGAAGAAGCGTTTTCCAGTCCGTTTACGCTTTCCAATCCGCGACATCCGTAAAATGCGTACGCAGGTACGTCGTTTGCGGAGTAACGGGTAAACGTTACTTCTTTAAGCGTTACGGGAACGTACAACCCTACCGACGTGTTCTGCTGTTGATCGGCAGCGCCGAACCAGTAAGCAAGATATCTGTTGTTCGCGTCGAAGTCGCTTACGATAAGCGTTTCCAGAGATTCCATGCCTTGCAGCGCCGCGTTGGAAATTACTACGTTTCCGTTTGCCGCTTTGGACAAGTCCAAAACGCGGATATTCGCGTTACCCATAAAAGCGTACGGATCCACGCGCGTTATTCCGTTCGGCAGAACGTATTCCGTGTCCGTCTTATTGACATCCGTCTCAAAGTACAGCACCATCGTCGTACCGTGAAACAGCGTTCCGTCTTCGCCGTTTACCGTAAAGTCGTCGTTTCCGCCGCTTATCGATGTAAGGTTGACGCACGATTTAAGAGCGCCCACGCCCAATGTCGCAAGCTGTTCGGGAATAACGAACGAAGTTATGCCGCTGTTGGAAAAAGCGTAGGAGAATATATTTTCAACCGTATCGGGCAATTCGGCCTTTTGAAGAGAAACGCAATTGGCAAAGGCGTAGTCTCCTATTTCCGTAAGCCCTTCGCCGAACGTTACGTCGGTCAGCAGCGGACAGTTGGCGAAACTTCCTTCTTCGATTTTTAAAAGCTTGTCCAGATTGATTGCGCTTTGCAGACGTTGACAGTCGGAGAATGCAAATTTGCCGATTGCTTCCACCGAAGACACGGAGGATACGGAAGACAGATAGTCGCACTTATAGAAAGCGTAATCTCCTATTTCCGTAACCGTTTCGGGCAGCGTTACCGATTTGACGGAAGAATTACCCGTAAACGCCGAATTGCCTATTTTGATTACTGTTTGTCCGTCGTATACGGAAGGAACGATTACCTGTTCCGCCGCTCCGTCGTAAGACACAACTACGCCGTCGGCGACGGTAAGTCCTTTGCTCGTCAGCAGTCCGTATACTTTAATATCCTGTTGCATATTCGAAGGAAACGCGTAAACCTGCGTATACTCCTTGTCTGCATACCAAACGCAATCCACGTCGTCTCCGAACGTTGGAAGCGTTACGTTTTGCAGACTTTCGTTTACCGATACGGCAATTTCCGTAACTACGCCGTTTACGTCGAATTCCGCATAACGGTAATTGACGTTATCTCTGCCCCATTTGGCATATAACGTAACTTCCCCTACGGGATACGTGCCGAAAACGTACAACTCGGTAAGCTGTTCGTTCGCGTACCAACCGGAAAACACGTAACCGCTTTTTACGGGATTAGACGGAGTATTCTGCACGTACTCGCCGCTTGCGCCCGTAATCGATTCGACCGCGCTGCCGCCGTTGCTTACGAAATTGATTTTTCCGAAAGAAGCGGGCAGCCACTTTGCATAAAGAGTCAGATTTACCGAAGGCATTTTGTCGAAAGATCTAAATTCGTTTTGCAGCGAAACGTCGGTGTACCAACCGTCGAACGTAAAGTAGTCCTTGCTTGTAGAAGGAGCAGTCACTTTCGATCCGCCTCTGAATTTTACGCTTTCTACCGCCGTTCCTCCGTTTGTTTCGAAATTCAATACATAAGAACCGCCGCACGCCGTCAAAGCAAACGTCGAGGCAATTACCGCGCACAGCAAAAGCGCGATTAAAATACGTTTCTTACTCATTGTTTGCCTCCTTGCTCTGATTATCTCCCGTCGAAGAAGTTTCTCCGTTCGAGACGTCGGCAACCGAAGATTTTTGTTCCGCGTTAACCGAAACGGCTTTTTTACGCTTCATTGCGAATATTACCGCTACCGCTGCCGCAGCTAACACTACAACTCCTGCCGAAACGGATATGCCTATTATAGCGCCCGTAGTTAAACCTTTTGCAGGTTCGTCGGCGGGCGTTTCCGCCGACAGCTGTTCGAGACGGGCTTCCGCATCGCTAAGCACGCTTAAATTGCCGACTTTACCGCGCATTTCGCTGTTCAAAGAATTATAGATCGCTCTTGCGCGCGTCACCGCCGCCCTGTCGTTTAACGTTATTTCTTCGGGCAACGCGGCAATAAGTTCCGTCACCAAAGCGCTCAGTTTTGTTTCCGCCGCGCCGAGAGTTCCTATAACTGCAGTTAAAAAGCCTCTTTGCGTATCGTCGAGCGACGAATATATACGGCGTAACATTACTATTTGTTTAATGTCGTCCAACGTCAGGGCGTCCGTTTCGATCGCCGATAACGTATCCGACATATCTATCGTAGTTTGCGTACGCACTACGACGCCCTCTCCCAACAGATTCTCGGCATATTGCTGCTGCCAAACGTATCCGTCGTAACCGCTGCCGTTAGAGGGATAAATTATCTTTACTTCTTTGCCTGCCAACAGGTTGTCGTAAGTATGATCGTCTATGCCCAAATCGTTAGAGAACATAGATTCGAGCGTCGGCGCAGCCGCGCTGTTTATTTCGATGGTTTCCAAACCCGCGCAGCCGTAGAAAGCTTTGGCGCCTATCGTTTGCAGTCTTTCGGGAAGGACGACTTTCGTCAACGTCTTGTTGTCGGAAAAAGCCGTGCCCTCGATGCGCACCGTAGCGGCAAGGAGAGTATATTCCGTTTCCGTAAGAGCCGCAGGATAATATACAAGAGTATAGAAACCGTTAGGCAAACGTTGATATACTACGCCCGTTTCGTCCGTGAAATAAACTGAATTGTCTTGAGAAATTTCCACTTCGCTCAGCTTTGAAGCCATATACAAAGCCTGTATTTTCAGTTCCGTAAGCGATGCGGGAAGGGACAGCTTTTCTATCGCGGTTTCCGCAAACGCAGCTTGCCCGATGATCTTGACGCTGTCGAGTTTCACTTCCGACAGTTTCGTTGCGTGATACATTGCAAACGCGCCTATTTCTTCCGCAGAACTCAGATCGAGCGTCTGCAACGCCGTGCAACCGCTAAACGCTCTGTCGCCTATGTATTTGGCGGAGCTTACGTCTATGCTTGTCAACGCGGTAGCGGAGAAGAACGCGTACGTGCCTACCGTTTCGATAACGGGCATAGATACCGTAGTTGCCTGAACGTAAGCAAATCCGCGCGAGCCCAATGTTTTAAGTTTGGGAGCGTTAATCTCTTTTAAAGGAGATTTAATAAACGCAGCCGCGCCTATTTCTACAACGTTATCCAGATTTATGCTTGTCAGCGCGCCGTTGTCGAAGGTTGAGTTATCCTCCGAAATTACGGCAAAAGCGCCTTCGCCGATTTTCGTAATTTTGTCGGGAAGAGTAATCTCCTTTAACGACGTGCAATTAGTGAACATGTAATCGGCAATTTCCGTCATATTGTCGGAAAGCGTTATCGATTTTAAGGAAGTACAATATCCGAACGCGCCGTAATCTATTTCTTCGACGGAATCGGGAATTGTAATCGTCTCCAATGCCGAGCAATACGCGAAAGCAAATTCGCCTATTTTCTTGACGTTGTTGCCTATCGTAACCGTTTTCAAGCTTTCGCACTGCGTAAAGGCAAGATTGGGAATTTCCGTCAACGCGTCGTTAAGAACTATGCCTGTAATGCCCGTGTCTGCAAAGCAGTATTGATCTATGCTTTTGACCGATTCGGGCAGAACAACCGTCCCCGTAAGTCCCGAAGACTGGAACGCGCGTTCGCCTATGTATTCGACGTTATCGAAGCAAGAGGGGAATGCCGCAAGAGATTTGGCGGAATAGAACGCGTAGTCGTCTATGTACTTAACGTTGTTACCGAGAGAAAGCGTTGTAATATTAGTACCCATAAACGCTCTGTAACCGATTGTTTCTACGTTGCTTGCCGTAAGCGAACGTACCGCAGAATTTCCGTAAAACGCGCCGTTGCCTATCTTCGTTACGGTAGAGGGTAACGTAAGCGCGCGATCGGAATATCCGTACGGGCACAGAAGTAACGTCTTGTACGCTTTGTCATACAGTATTCCGTTAGAGGATGCCAAATAAGCGTTGCCTTCCTCAACTTCTATTGCGGAGAAATTACGGCACAGATAGAATATACCGCTGTCAATCGAAGTCAGTTTGGCGTCGGCGGAAATTACCACCTTGCTCGTTCCTCCGTACATTGACGCATAAGTGTCGTCGAAACTGTACGCCAAAAGGCCGATCGATTCTACTCCTGCGGGAATGTAAACCGTATCGAACGCGCAGTTGGTAAACGCGAAATTGCCTATAACTCTGACGGTGGAATGATAATTGACTTCTTCGAGAGCCTTACAGCTGTAAAACGCGCCTTGTCCGATAGTGTCTATTGCGTTATTGAACGTTACAGATTGCAAACCGTTGCAGAACGCGAACGCGAACGAACCGATCTGCGAGGAATTCAATTCCAAACTTACCAAAGCGTCGCACGCATAGAAAGCGTAGTCGCCTATGGGAGTGGTTTCGGACGTAGAGATACTTTCGAGAGCGGAACAATACAAAAACGCCATACTGTCGATAGACTTACAGAAGGACAAATCAACGGACTTCAACGCCGAACAGTAAGCAAATGCGCGCGGACCTATAAAGGACACTTTCGACAAATCGATCGAAGCGAGTTTTTCATTCATAATGAACGCCATATCGTCAATCGTATCTACTCCGCCCATATCTACGTTTACGAGATTCGGATTCCATGCCAAAGCCCACTTGTCAAGCTTTTTGCACGTAGACGGCAAAATGACTTCTTCCAAGTTGTCGCATCCGTAAATGCCCGCTTCCATAATTTCCTCTACGCCTTCGGGAATGATTATCTTCTTTATATAATCGTTGTTGAAGATAGCCTGAGGATAAATATAGGTAATGTTGAGATCGTCGGGTATAACTACTACGCCGTTTTCGTCGCCGCGTCCCGTGTAACTTCTTAAATACGAACCTTCCACTTCGAATTCGCTCTTGACGTAAACGCTGCAACTGCTGCTTACGCGGGCGCTGCCGGGTACGGTAACGTTGATGGTTGCGCTGCCCGATTTTAAAGAGCGCACCGTTACTTCGCGCGCGTCTACTACTCGGTCGACAAGTTCTTCTTCGCCCTGCGCGTTTTCGATTACAAACTTGATAACTCCGCCCGACGTAGACCACGTTACGGTGTCGTCGGCGAATTTATCTGCGGCATCGGCGAACAGCGCGTTGTCGGCGAATAAATCGTGAGGCGTAATCGACGCCGTCAAAGTAAATTCCTCGCCGCGTTCGATTGCGCTGTAATTTTTGTTAAGTTCGATTCGCGTAACGTCGATTTTGTCGTTCGTCGCTGCGCGCACTATTACGGGAAGAGTAGCTTCCTTGCTGCCGTCCGCATTGGAAACGCGCAAAAGGGTCTCGCCGACTCCCACGCCCAGAACAACGCCGTCTTTAATCAACGCAACTGATTCGTCGTCGATACTCCATTTCAGATCCTTAACCCACAGATTCGTCGGGGTCATATCCAAAAATTCTTTGAGATCTTCCGCTCCGTTAACTCTTATGTTTACGTTGCGCTTAGTGCTCTTAAACGCGATGTTCTCCGCTTTGGAAGAAGGCAGCGTCAAGTGCAGAATAGAAATATTCTTTGCATAGTCGATTACCTGCAGATAAACGTTTCCGTCGTTGGCGGTAATCTGCGACCAGTAATCGGTTATTTCGTAAGTTATGCGGTTTTCGGCGTTGCGTCTGCCGTTGGTATAAGGCATAACGTATCTGAAGAACGACTGTTGATCTTCGAACGAACCGTCTTCGTTAAGGTACGAGAACGTACCCATAGCGTAACCTTGCAAATAGTGATTGTCGTAAACGTACAAATCGAGATAGTATCTCTTTTTGCCGCCGACCGTCTCTACGCGCACTTCCGATTTATCCTCTATTAAGACGGGCGCCTCGTTGTCGATATAGAAATCGAAACTGAACGTGTTGTTGAGATTTCCTTCGTTTTTAGTCCAGTCGAGATCGCACTCCATACTGAACGTGTACTTTGTATTGCCCGGAAGATTGTAATCGTTTACTTTAAATTCCACTTCCACAACGCCGGGACGTCTTCCTCCGGAATAGTAGGACTTTCTTACGTCGTAGTCCTCGCCTTCCCATATCAATTCGCCGGTGACGCTGTTGACAACTTTCATTCTTACTGCCTTAGCGTTACGCAAAAGACCTGCCGCGACGACTTTGAGAGAATAGGATCCGTCCATATTTGCCGTAAGCGACGCTTTTTCTTCCGTGATAGCAGGCTCCGTTACGCCGTCGGGATATTTATACCCGAACTGACCCATTCCGTAGTAGGATTCTTCGTACTCGGTTGCGGAAACTTTGTAGCGGAATCCCGCCATAGGAAGCGTGGCGTAAACGTCGGGTTGAAGCTTGTCCTCTTCCAAAATAGAACTGTCTTCCTGCTGTTCGCCCACTTCGTAAGCCGTTACGTCCAACATAGGCGCAACTGCCCAGTCGCCGTAAAACGCCATATAGGGTATGTTGAGGTTGATGTTGTCAGCATTTTGCGATTGAAGCTCGATAAATCCTTCAACGTACATACCGTTGGCAAACGTCTTGTCCAAATACGCCTTAGCGGCATCGGTTAACGTTATTTTAACGGTGACTTCCGCCGTTCTGTAACCTGCAACCGACAGACTGTTGCCTTCGCCGAGCGTAACGCCCGAACCGGAAACGTAAACGGCAATCCCGCTGTCGTTAAGCATATAAGCTTTCTGCGCTACCGTCTTGTTGTCCGACGAGAGCGATTCCGTCATAACGATGGGATTTATTTTGTAGCTTAAAGCTTGCGACGAAATGTTTTTAACTTTAAAAGTCATTTCGTACTCGCCCGTCTTTTGCGGATCGTCGCCTAACGAAAGCTTGGGTTTGTTCAAACCTTCGACGTATATATACGCGCCAGTGTTTACCGATTTTCCTATGTCGGCAAGACCCGCGCCCTGCTTACGGGGCGAATAAGGATTTCCTTCCTCGTTGTAAGCGATTGTCGCGCTGCTCATAATCAACTGATACGTAAGCTGCGTCACTTCGTTTGCAGACATTTCGGGGAATCTTTCCTTTACGTACTGTCTGACGAGAATAGTCGCGCCCGCCATATTGGGAGACGCCATACTCGTTCCGCTGTAATGGTCGTAGCCGTCGCGGACAGCCGAATAGATATCTCCGCCGTGCGCGGTGATGTCGGGTTTGAATTCCAAATTAGGCAAAGGACCCCACGAGGAGAAGTCCGACATAAACGGACCCGCGAGATACGTCTCGTCCATTCGGATAATGCCCGACGTGTGCGATTCGAAATATTTGCCCAAGTCCATCGAAATGGAGCAGGAAGGAATAGTAGCCTTGCCTACGCTCATACTGATGGTACCCGAGATATTGTTATATATAATGACGCCTATCGCGCCGTTGCTCTGCGCAAGAGTAATCTTGTCTTCGAAACTGGTATTGCCGCGCTTGATTACGGCAATCTTGCCCGTAACGTCGATGCCCGTGTAGTTACTGGGAGTACCCAGTCCCGGAACTACGACGTACTCGAATTCGGCGGATTTGCGGCCGTTCAACATTTCTTTTGCAAAGTCGTTACGCTCAGAGCCGCCGTGAGACGATTCCGTAAAGTACACCTCTGCTTCGCCGTTTACGATCAGATATTTCGTTTTTACGCCCGAAATACTCGCCACCGACATACTTGCCGAATAGGACGAGGGAGAACCTACCGTTCCCGAATCGGGATTGCTTGTAAGGTTGGTGTCGCCGTACGTAGATTGCATTGCGGAGTTGTAGTCGTTGCTTGCGGCGGTGATAAGACAAATACCCGTTTGCTGAATTTTGTCGTATATATCGTTTACGGCGTCGTTATCCGTTTCTCTTGCAAAACCGCAGGAAGAGCCCAAACTCATATTGATTGCGTCGACGCCTAAAACCACGCAGTCGTTAAGCGCCGCGAGAATACCTTCGGAACTTGCGTATTCTTCGTAGTTACTGAAAACTTTCATTATCGCAAGCTGCGCGTTGGTAGCGATACCCGTAATTACGTCGTCTTTGCCCGCTATTATACCCGCTACGTGCGTTCCGTGATTGTTAATGGGATACACGTCGGAATCGGAATCGGCGTAGTCGTAAGCAAACGGCACCTTGTCGGAAACGTACAAATCGTCCGCAGTCAATTCGACGTTGTTTGCCGCAGACATCTGCGTCGCGGTAAATCCGGACAGCAGCGAATTAACTTTGTCCTTGTTTAACGCAAGCGTTCCGTAAGGTTGATTTGCAAATACGCTGTGAGTATAGTCGAGACCCGTATCCAAAACGGCGACGACCGTACCCGATCCGTCGTACTCCAAGTCGCCCGAGTCGTAAATACCCGTTTCGTACACGTTTACCTCGTTTTGCGTTACGGCAAGAGGAGCGTAGTAACGTTCGCATATAATTACGTTTTCGACGGACGAATCGGATTTTAACCGTTTTATATCGCCGTAACGAACTTGCATCGCTATGCCGTTGAACAACGTCGTGTAACGGTAACTTGTATCTTTAATTACGGATTGATACTTAGTAATAAAGTTGTTTTGCTGAGCTATAAGACTGTCCGCTTCGCTTACTGCGGAAGGGCTGTCGATATAGTTGTAGATGTTTTTGGGATCCTTCGTCAGAGCAGTATCCAATACGGCGTTGTTCTTAAAACGCACGATGACCCAGTACAATTCGTCGTCGTTCCTTGCGCTGTCGTAAATATCCTCTTTAAGAGCGTATTCGTCAACGAGAGAATTCGCTATGCCCGTAATGTCCGTTGCAGAGATTTTTCCGCCGCTAAATCCGTCGGCGTAAACCTCCGACGACAGCGTTGCGCCGACGATGAAAGACGTCGCCATTACAACGACTAAAAACACGGTAAAAAACCGTCTGACGTACTGTTTTGCTTGTGATTTCAATTTCTTTTCCTCTTAGAAGCTCTTTATTTTTGTATACGTTCGCAAAAACGCGTAAGACGCGGCAAACAAAACCTGTCGCCGTCGGCTTTTGCGCAATAGTATAAACCGCCGCACGACGCCGCGCCTTATTTGCGCAACGCCGCGATTATTCAAAGACTTAACGTTTTCGGACGACGCGCTTTTGCGCGCCGCGCGAAGCTTTACGTTAAATTTCGACCTGTAATATTAAATTTTACAATATTTTTACTTATTTCGCAACTGAATTGACTGCCAAACGCGAACAAACGCCATTGTGTCGTCATTTCTGTTGCATTTATAAAACGTTTACGCAACAAGACTGCCGCAAATACGTTCTATTCCTGTATCGGTTTGATAAACTGAGCGAATTCCGCCCATGCCTGTTTGTACGCATTGACGCTCGAAGCAGGTACGTAAATTGCGAAATTCGGGTTTTCCGTAGAATAGGAGAAGGGATACATTCCCGCAGTCGTACGGCTAAGCGTAGCGGGGGTTTCGGACCTTATCGTAATAGATACGAGCGGAGTAGCGGTAGGAAGCACCTTTACGTCGTACTGTCCCGCGTCGTTCTTCGGATAAGTAGATATAAACGCAAACGCTCCCTGCTGAATGTACGTAAGCTTGCTGCCTTCGGCAAATTCCACGTATTTGAGATTTCTCGCTTCGTAAAACGCGTAGTTGCTTACGGTCGTTACGTTGGCGGAGAAAGTGATTCTTTCCAAATTCTTGTTCCCCGAGAACGAGTAGTACATAATCTGCGCTACGGGCAACTGTCCCGCAGTATCGGGAACTATGTAAGAGGTATTCTTTCTTCCGTACGGGTAAGCAACCAAAGCGTTGCCCGTAACCGAAGCGGAGGGAGTGAAATTTGTAAACAGCACGCCGTCCACCGCCGTCATTACCGAGCTTGTGGGAGAAACTTCGAAGTTGATAAGACTGTCGCAGCCCTCGAACGCGTAAAGCGCGTAGGGCGAGCCGACAAGGGTCATTCCGAAGTTTTTGCCGAAGCGTATTTTTTCCAACTTGCCGCAGTTATAGAACGTGTACGATACGCGCAGTCCCAACGTGTTCGAACGGATATCGAATCCGCTGAGTACGCAATCGTCGTCCATTTCGAACGTGACGAGTTTTTGCATATTCGCAAAAGCATAGGGAGCAACGTATTGAACGTTCTTGGGAAGTATCAACTCCGTAATGCCCGTTCCCGCAAACACTTCGCCCCAAGTCGAATCGACCGTATTCGTTCTTGAGAGCGTGCCCACGTTAACCAACGAAGTCGGCAACCGCAAAGACGTTAATGCCGAACAGTTTTTAAACGCTTCGCCCGCAATATTCTTGACGCTGTCGGGTATCTCTATTTCGGACAGAGACGTACAGTTCATAAATACGCCGTTGTAAATAGTTTCGAGGACGGACCCTTCGCCGAAAGTAACCTTTTTAAGCCTTGTGCAGTCCATAAACGTTTCGTCGGCGATAAGAGTTGCGGTCGCCGCTATATTGAATTCTTCAAGAGCCGAACAGCCTGCAAACGCGCGCCACGAACCGTTGAATTGAATGTCGTCGCCTTTAAACGTTACTTCTTTAAGACTTTCGCAGTTGCGGAACATACGGGGAATGACGTACTGTACGCATTCGGGAATCTCGATGCTCACCAAAGATTTGCAGCCTTCGAACACCGCGCCGTACAAACGGCAAATTTCGCTGTTGAGATATACGGGGTCTACGCGCACGAATCCCGTAACCGTGCCTTCTTCGTTGCGCGTAACTTCTCCGCCGAGATATTCCAACGTATCGGGCAGTTTTATTTCGGTTACCTTTTCCAAACGGTAGAAAGCGTACGCGCCGATATGTTTGAGGTTAGTTCCGCCGCCCGCAAAAGTCAGTTTAGTTGCGTTTTTGTGCCAAGCGAAAGCGAAATCGCCTATAAACGTTACCGTAGACGGAACGGTGATTTCCGTCAAACGCGAATAACAATCGGTAAAATCGGCGTAAGAAACTCCGTTTTCATCCTTGCGCGAAATGTAGTTTTCCCACAAGTCGCCCGACAGCGCCGCCGTCTCGCTGCCCGAGTAGTTGCCGAACGCGCCCATTTCGATACGTTCCAGTCCTTCGGGAAGTTCCAGTTTGCTTATCTTGCAGCAGCCGCGAAAAGCCTGCGCGCCTATCTTCTTCAACGTGGAGGGGAACTTGACTTCGGCAAGCTCGTGGCAGCCGTAGTAAGCGCATTCGCCTATTTCGTCGATATTTATTTCGGACATATCTATCGAAACGAGCTTTTCGCAGAATTCCAACACTCTGTGCCCCACTTCTACAACGTTAGAAGGGAACGTGAATTCCAACAAATCTACGTTGCTGTAAAACGCTTCGTTGCCGATACGCATTATCTGAACGCCGTTATCCTCGAACTCGTAATGTTCGACCGATCTGCACCAGTAGAAAGCTCTGTCTGCAATTTCCGTAAACGTATTGGGAATAACTATCGTACGGACGGGAGAAAGTCCCGTAAATCCGCTGTCTTCGTCTCCGCACAGAAAGCGGAACGCTTCGACATTGGGAGTAATGCCCACAACGGGAGTGCCTTCGTAAGACTTGGGAATTACCAAACGCTCGGGCAATGTAAGAATTATATCGCGGTTGATTTTGCCTGCGCGCGCTTCGTCGAGAGAGGGACCCGCAATGAGCAGTCCTTTGCCGTCTGCCGTATCGACGGGAGTAAAGCGGTAATAGACGTGCGTCCATTTGGCGTACAAGGTAACGTCGCTGTTTACTGCGGAGGTAGCGAACACGAATTCCATCGTACATTCGGGGTCGGAGAACCATCCCGCAAAAGTGTGGTCGGGACGCGGAGTAGGCGTAATGGCGGTAGCTTTGTCGCCCTGACGGACGTAGGAATAGGGATATTCCACGTCTCTTTCTACGGAGTTGTCGTCAAAGGTTACCTTTACCGCTTTTTCCCATTTAGCGACGACGTTTGTATCGCTTGCAGGCATCGCAAACGAATCGCCCGATTCGTAAATGTTTGCGCCCACCTGCCAACCTACGAAAATGTATCCTTCCTTTTCGGGAAGAGTATCGGGCAGAGTTACGGTAGCGCCCGTAGCGTAAGTTTGATCGGAAGTGTCGGCATCGACCGTTCCGCCGTCCAAATTATACTTAACGGTAGACGGCTGCGCCCATCTTGCGGTAAACGTGGTATCCGCTTTGATCTGGTCGCTTTGCGCTCCCGCAAGATAGGAGAATCCCAAAGCGTCCTCCCAGTAAGCGAAGGTTTGTCCGCCGTACTCGGGCGCTTGAGGCATAGTGACTTTTTCGTTGCGTTTTACTACCTGCGTAGTTTTTTCGTCGGTACCGTTGTTGAACACGAACGTTACCGTATATGCGCGAACGTACACCGCTTCGAACGTCAAATCCGACGAAACCTGCACGACGCTGCCCGCCTGATAGTCCGTTCCGTTGCAGGTATACTTGTCGAAAATATACCCGTCGCGCTTTACGGTACATTCGGCAACGGTATACGAACCGCCGTCGACTTCTACCGTAGTTTCCGTTCCGTTGCAGTTGTATGTAATTACGAATTTTTCTTCGGTCGATATTTCTTCCCAGCGCGCGTAAACGGTTACGCTGCTGCTTACGACGTTCGCCGTAAACCGCTCGCCGCCGCTTATTTGGGTATACCAGCCTTTAAATTCGTAACCGTCGCGTACGGGGTCTGCTCCGAGACCGCTTGCAGTAAACTCTTCCAAAGTTAGGGTTTTATTAGGAATTTCGCCGTTGCAGTTATAATTAAGCGTAACCGTTACGTTTTCCTTGCAGGCGGCAATTCCCAGCGCCGCCGCAATAAGCATAACCGACAACAGCAAAATCGCTGTTTTTTTGATGTTTTTCATTTTTCCTCCTGACGGTTGCAAAAAGCGCAAAAGTAAAAAATCTATTGTTTTGTTTGCCTCAAATCTGCCGAAAAAGCTTTATCGCCGCAGATAAACGGCTTCGCCTATTGCAACAAATATACGTTTTACCGCTGAAAAAGCACTTAAAGCGTATGTTTTTTGCGGCTTGACGGGCATAACGTTCAAGCCTCTTATAGACGCCTTAGAGGAAACGGACATAAGTCCGCTCCCTCTATGAAGACGTTATATATTTGTTTGTATTACGCCATTACTACTTGATAAGCGTCACCGTCTTAACGGTACCGTCTGCAAGAATAACCGTTACGGTTTCCACTTCCGCCGCAGTATACGTTACCGACGTCGAAGCGGTAAGACCCGTTACGTCTGCAACGATTGCGCCGTTGAGCGTATACGCGTAGTTGTCCTTAAGCTCGGAGAACGTAATAGCGTCGCCTGCGTCGAGATAGTAAACCTTTTCGCCCGAAGCCTGATTCTCTTTAACGGCTGCGGCGCTTGCGTATACCGTAACCTTGATCTTTGCTACAAACGTTGCGTCTGCGTCGAACGTCGCGCTTTGCGAATACTCGGTGTAGGTAGTCTTGTCGCCTTCCGTCTTGACGGATACCCATACGTGACCGCTTGCGGGAGCAACGTAGTCGGCAGCGTCAACCGCGTAACCGGCAAGGGTTGTAACCGCAGATCCGCCGAACGTTACCGTAACTTTCTTCAAAGCGGTATAACTTGCGCTTGCGGCAAATTCCGTATTTGCGTCGATCGTTACTTCTTTGCCGTTTAACGCCCATGCTTTCGCAGCGTCGAGTTGGAGCGCCGTAAGCTGGTCTGCGGCCAACTTGCCGTTAGCAGGTACCGTATATGTTACGGGAGTAACCGAACCGTCGGTAAACGTAAGCTGTACGTACTTGACAAGCGTAACGTCAGCGGTAACGGGCTGCGAGAAATCGAATGCGGTAAACTTCCCGTCCGCAACGGTGCCCCAAACGCATCCCGTAGGAATCTTTTCTGCGGCAACCGTTTCGCCCATAATTACGGAAACTTGACTTGCTCCGCCGAAATCGACCGTGTACGTAACGTCGGGTTTAGCGGTGAATATGCCAGTTTTGGTAGCTTTCGCAAGCTGCTGAGCGGTATACTTGTTTCCGTTTTCATCGAAGTAAGCGTAACCTGCTTTCAATTCGGGGACGGTAACCGCCGCGCCGTACTTGAATACGTGAAGAGCGGAAGGCAAAGTATTGTTTTTGTCCGTTTTCGCTATCGTGACGTCGCCCTGTACCGTAGCCGCCGCACCGTTTTTGGCTGCTTCGGCGGAAACGACTATCGTTACGTCGATAAACTTGTAGTAGGTGAAAATACCGTCCGAATTCGAAACAGTCTGATAATCACCGTTAAAATACTTGTTATTATAGTTTACCAACTGATAGGTCTTACTCCACAGTTTACCCCAGACTATTTCGTCTGACGCGCCCGGAAACGCGTATACGGGAACTTTTGTTCCATTGAGGATAGTTACCTGTTCGTTGGTATTAGCCAATTCGTCAAGGAATGTAACAACTACGATTTGACGAATCATATACGTAGCTTCGCCGTTGAATACGGTATCCGCATTTATCGTTACGATTTTGTCGCCGTTTGCTACGCCCTGATTTGCCGCCAAACCGAGCGCGTCGATCTGCGCCTGAGCTACTTTCTTCCCTGCAATGGCGTAAACGAACTTAGACGTTGCGGGAGTCGCCGTCGTATCGAACAGCGTGATTACGACGGGCTTTTGCAAGGTAACGGCTTTGGAAACCGCTTCGTTTGCGTCGAATACGTACGCCGCGCCTTCTTTTTCGTAAACCAGCGTCTCGTTTCCGAGCAATTCGGCGGGAACCGTTCCGCCCTTAATAACGGTCAAAGCCGTTTTGTCGGGAAGGGTTACGGTAACCGTTTCGGCAAGAGTCAACGTCATAGATTGACTGACCGCTTTACTTGCGTCGTATACTTTGCCGTCTGCTGTAAAGTAAGCTTTGCCGGAAGCTGCGGCAGGCATTTTACCGCCGTCGATTACGTACGTTACCGTAGAGTTTTCGCCGTCGACTACGGTAACCTTGTAAGCTTTGCTGAGAACGACGCTTGCATCGATTACCGAACCTGCGCCTACTTCCTTATACGAAGGAGTTAACCACACGTAACCGCTTTCGTCATAGGGTACCTGCATGGAGGAGAGCTCCGCGCCTGCGGGGATGCTGATCTTGCTGCTTCCGAACGTTACGTCTACCTTCGTTGCCGTCAGTATATCCGCTACGTTAGCTTCCGTCCAGATTGCGTCCTGCATATATTGCGCAAGTACGGTTGCGTTGTCTACGAGAATTTTGAATTTGAAGTTGCCTGCGGCCGTGCTGCTTTGTTCGTCCGTGTTGTTAAACAACGGATAAGCATTGAGCGTGCCGAAACCTCTTACGAGAGTCTTCACCGTATTGCCTTGCAGCGTTACGGAAACGAGCTTGCTGGGATTACCCAAACTTACTATCGAGGTGGTAGACAGCATCTCTACGTTTCCAGTCAAAACCAACGTTTCCAGCATAACGCAGCTGTCGAATGCGTTATCCTTGATATATCTGGCTCCGCACACAATCGACTTCGCCGCCGATTGATGAAGCGCGTTGTTTTCCAAACTTTCCACCGTGTCAGGGATTGTAATGCTTGCAATATCCACGCACGCAAACGCGTACTGGTCGATAACTTTTACCGATGCGGGAATCGTAACGGAATCGAGCGGACGGCGGAAAATCGCGTTTGTTCCTTTAAACGCGTACTCGCCTATCTTGGTAGTGTCATCTGCAATATCCGCGTCGGGATATGCAAGCAGCCACGTTACGAGAACTTTTTCCGAACCGTCGGTATAGTACAGACCGCCTTTGACGAACGAGTAATGCTCGTGGTCCGTTGCGAAAGCAATTTCTTCTAACTTAGGTAAATTTTCGAAAGAACGGCTGATCGACTTGACGTTGGAGGGAAGAACGATCGTTGCAACAGGCGAAATGCTTCTGCCGTTTTCGTCGCAGAAAGAACCTGAGATTGCAAGGTCTGCCGTTGCGGAATCGTTTGTAAACGTTACCGATTTGAGGTTTGCTTTTACAAACGAACGGTCAATCGTCGTCAACGAACCGATATTGCCGAACACGACGTCTTTTGCCGCTACTTCGTAACTTTGATTGTTTGAAAATGCGCCGTCCAACGTTGTAAGATACGGACAGTCGATAACGACTTTCGTAATATTTTTCCAACCGTTGAACGCCGTACCCGCTAAGGACTTCAAGTTACGGGGAAGAACAATTTCCATCGGGTTTTCGTTGTAAACGGTCGTAGAGAGAAATGCTGCGGCAATCGTTTCGACGGTGTCGGCAATTTCCAAAGAGTCGATTTCGCTTCTGTTTTGGAATGCGTTTTCGTTAATCGTCTTTACGCCGTAAGGAATAACGACCTTAGTAAGGCAGTCGGTGCCGAAACCGAATTCTCCCTTTTTAGAAGACACCAAAGTGCGTATACCGTGCTCGGCGTCGTAGTACGTTGCGCCGGTTGTCGCGGTTGCATTGGGTTTGTTTATCGCGAACATACTCTCGCCGATTGTTTCCATTCCTTCGGCAAGGTTGAGCGATTTGAGACTCAGCATCTGCGAAAAAGCGTATTTGCCGATTGTCTTGGGATTGAAACCCTGTTCGAAGGTAAGCGTTTCTACGAAGAACTGCGAGGCGAACGAGCCTTGTCCTATCGAAACGGTACGCGCGGGGATAGTAAGCTGAGTAAATTGCTTGCTGTACGGATATGCAGCAATATATCCGCCGGATACGTTGTTTGCAGTGTCGGTTCCCGAAAAAGCATAATTGTCTATCGTCAAAGGAACGATTTGTCCCTTAGGCTGTTCGAACGTTAAAGTTTCGAACCAAACGTTATTACGGAACATATGCTGTCCGATCTTCGTCGTACGGGCGGGAACTTCGAACGATTTCAACGCTGCGGGTTCTTCCGAAAGCGGAGAATTGGTATTGGAAATTTTCGCGCCGTAATAAGAGAATACCGCGTTTCCGAAAGTTAAAAGCAAATCGCTTTCTTCGAATTCGACGTTTGCAAGACTTACACATTCCGTAAACGCTTTTTCGTCGATTAACGTTACGCTTGCGGGAACAGTAATACTTTCGAGAGCAGTACATTGCGCAAACGCGCCCTTAGAAATCGTCGCCAACTGCGAATCCTGCTCAAATACTACTTCGCGCAGAGCGGTGTCCTGAGCAAACGCGAAAACGCCGAGTTCTTTAAAGGAAGCAGGTATGTAAATGCGTTCGAGTTTGCTGCTTAACGCAAAGCCGCCTTTCTTATATGAAGTATTTTTAACCGTAGAAACGGCCGTTTGCGTAGTATAGATGCCCACTACGGGTTCGCCTTCGTATTCGTAGGGTAATTTGAGCTCCGTAAGCGCGCGGTCGCCTATGCCGTTTGCGAAATCTTTGTATGCTACGAGGTAGCCGCCCTTAGAGGCGTTCTTTACAAAGTGGTACAAATTGCCGTCGGTATCCTGCGTGGGAACGTAAGTATATACGGGGCGAACGGCGATGCTTTCGGTGATGTTTTCAAGCTCGGCGTCGAAACCGTCGAACGTCAACCACCATCCGCCGTAAGATTCGGCGTACGTATAAGCGGGTTCGACCGCGTCTAAGCCTTCTTCGACCCACTGGGTTTCCACAACGGATACGCCCGCTTCGTCGTAGAAGTAAACTGCGTAAGCGTCGGCAAACTGCGCTTCGAAGGTAACGTCTGCCGTTGCCATGTCGAAAGAGCTGCCCGCAGTTACAAGTTCGCTTTCGCCTACCTGCATCCAGCCCTTAAACACCTTGCCCGTTTCGGCGGCGTATTCGGGAAGAACGATTGCGTCTCCGTCTGCGGAATCGATTGTTGCGACAACGCTTGTTCCTACCATAAACGTCGCGGCAACTTCCTGCTTGTAAACGGCGGTAACGACCATTATTCCGTTTGCAGTTTCCAAAGCCGCGACTGCCTGACCTTCCGCGAAAGTTTGACCGTTAACGGTCCAACCGCGAAATACGAAACCTTCAACTTCGGGAGCTTGCCCGAGCGTAACGAAAGCGCCTTCGTTAACGGTTACGCTGTCGGGAGCTGCAGAACCTGCGGGAGTATTGTAACGTACGGTTACAACGGTGTCGTATACGGCAGTGAAAGTGTAAGTTGCGACGTACTCGCTTGCAACGACTTTTCCGCCTGCCTGATACGTCGCGCCTTCCTGACTTTGCCATGCGACGAATTGCTTGCCGTCCACTTCGGGACCCTGAGGCAACGTAATTTGCGTACCTGCGTCTACCGTAGTGTTAGACGGACCGTCGTCGGCGTCTTCGGGATAAACGTATTTAACCGCAACTTTGTTGACTACGGGAGCTTCGACGACGATTTTCGTCCATTGCGCGGTAAAAGAGACGTCGGCGGTAATTTTGACAACCGACCCCACCGTTTGACCGCCCGCGTCCTTCCAACCGTCGAAGGTATATTCGGCGCGCTGCGGAGTAGGCAACGTAAACGCGCTGCCTTCGGACACGGTTATCGCTGTCGGATCGCCGTAGCCGTAGTTCAATGTGACGGTGTATTCTTCGCCGCACGAAACAAGCGCAACCAAACACGCCGCAACGAGAACGACAGCCACAATGATGCTGATTCTTTTCTTCATAATCTCTCCTCCATATTTTTATGTCGCGCGGAAGAGAATTTTCGTTACCCCCCCCCCGTTACGACAGTTTTGACCTTTAAAAACGCATAAGGTCATGATTACCGGAATCACGACCAAAAAGAATACTCAATTTTACGTATAATCTACGCCTTATATGCTTTACGCATCGCTTATACGTCAATGGTATTAAATTCCAGGCTAATCGAACTTGCGGAAATTTCCGTCGAATTCCGTCCTGCTTACGTAATGCAAAACGGAAAATATTTTTAACATAATACCACATTATGCCTTTTCCGTCAAGTCTACGACGTCCGTACGCATAATTTTTATTATAATAAAAACTTTTAAATTCGGTTTTTATAACGATACAACTAACCGCATTTGCAGAATTTTACCTAAGTTTTATTGCCGTTTGAAGCAATTCTCTGCGTTTTGCCGCCGCGACCCAAACGTTTTACAGTATAACGCGTAACTGCGACTAAGGCAAACGATTCCCTTGCGTCGGCTATGTTCGTACGCGCAAAACGATAATGCCGTAATTGACGTCGGTTACTTTTCGAACTCCTTCGCTACTTTTTCCAACAGAGAACGTATTTCGAGATGTTGCGGACAAGCTTTTTCGCATTTGCCGCATTTGATGCAGGCGGACGCTTTGCCGCCGTTTTTCGTATAAACTTCGTCGTAGTAGTAATTAGCGTTCCAATTCCGATAGGTATTGAGAGCGTTCATACACGCAAACAGATCGGGAATGGAAATGCGCTTCGGACAGCCGTCCGTACAGTATCTGCACGCAGTACACGGAATAAGGTTCATTTTGCCGAAAAACCCGCGAACTTGCGCGACCGCTTGCTTTTCGCGCTCGTTTAGAGGGGCAAAATTCTTCATATACGAAACGTTGTCTTTAACCTGTTTAAGATTGCTCATTCCCGACAGCACCATAGCAACGTTAGGCAGACTTGCCGCAAAACGTATGGCGTAGCTTGCCGAACTGCCGCCGTTGAGACCGTCAAAAATTTTCTGCGCCTCTTGGGGAAGATTTGCCAAACTTCCGCCCTTTACGGGTTCCATAACTATTACGGGTTTGCCGTGTTTGCAACAAACTTCGTAGCACTTCCCCGACTGAACGGCAGCGTCGTCGTAGTCTACGTAGTTTAATTGAAGCTGCACTGCTTCGATTTGCGGATATTCGGTCAATATGTCTTCGAGTACGTCGGCAGTGTCGTGGAAAGAGATTCCCACGTGTTTTATCTTGCCTTCCTTCTTGAGTTCGAACGCCGTCTCATACGCGCGGTGTTTTTTAAAATACGCGAACCTGTCTTTGTTTTGCGCGTGCATAAGGTAGATATCGAAATAATCCACTCCGCAATCGGCAAGCTGACGTTCGAAAAACGGACGAATGTCTTCTTCCTTATTAAAAAAGAAATCGGTCAATTTATCTGCCAGTACGTAACTGCCGCGCGGATAGCGTTTCGTAAGACTCTCGCGAAGAGCAGTCTCGCTTCTTTGCCCCATATAGCCGTGCGCCGTATCGAAATAGTTGAAACCTTCTTCGATAAAGCAGTCCACCATTTTGTCGAGTTCTCCGTAGTCTATTTCGCCTTCGTTTGACGGAAGTCTCATAAACCCGAAACCCAGTTTTTTCTTGGCGTTTTCGAAACACATAACGGTTGTTCTCCTCAGTTAAATTCCTTCGTACGCTCCCTGTAATATCAGTTTTCCGATAGCTTCGCGCACGGACGCAAGATCTTCGCGGTACGTAATGCCGTACCACCTGTCGGAATTTTCGTAAACGCGCACGGACGCTTTTTTTCCTCGCAGCGTTGCGCAAATAACGTCGGGAATGAGATATTCGTCTTTGGAAAGGTCTGCGGTTTTAAGAAAGTCGTCGAAACCTTTTTCCAAAACGTCGAATATATCGGGAGTAAGTCCCCACAAGTTCATCGACACGTCGGTTTGCGGCGTAAACTGCTTGCCCGACGCTTCGCTTATACAATTCGCGTTTATTTTGGACGTTTCTTCGACGTTGACGAGATAACCGTCTTTTACGTCGCATACTCCGCGCGTTACCGTACCGTTGGGACTGAGCGTGTTGCCCATTTTGTAGGCGACCATCGCGTATTCGCCCGTACGCGCGTTTACCAAATGTTTGCGTATCGCGCGAAAAGCGTTGCTTCCGTAGTAGTCGTCGGCATTGATGATTGCAAACGGTTCCTTGACCGCATCCTTGCAGCACAGCACGGCGTGTCCCGTGCCGAAGGGTTTGGTACGTCCCTGCGGCAATGCGGACGTATCCTGAACGACGTAGTCGACCGATACGCGCTCGGCGATACGGTTGCCCACGAGCTTTTTGAAGTCGTCCTCGATATCCTTGCGGATAATAAACACGACTTTGTTAAACCCTGCCTTTACCGCGTCGTACACCGAAAAATCCAAAATGCACTTTCCGTCCTCCGTGATCGGTTCCGCCTGTTTAAGTCCGCCGAAACGGCTTCCCATACCTGCCGCCATTACTACCAAAACTGCGTCCATAAATTCTCCTTTACGCATTGTCTTTTTTATTAAAACGTTTTCCGCTCTGCCGTGTCTCGGCATACGTTTGCGGCAACGCTAAAATCGGCAAAACCTAATTCGCGCGAATTAGGTTTGTTTTTTACGATTATTTATACTGTCGTTTGTTTCTCAGTCCGCGCGGTTTTCGTCGGACTTTTCTTTTGTTTGTTCGGGTTCGGCAACGCCCTTGTCTTCCGCCTTTTTTACGGCGTCAACGGGCGTTATTCCCACAACGTCGTCTACCGCAACGGAAAAGGCGATTCCCTGACCTTCGGTTTTTAATCCCGCGTGTTGATAAATTGCGTGCAGCACGTTGTCCTTTATTTCCGACGGAACGATGATAAGTACCATTTCCTTGTCGGGTTGAATGGTAATCTGAAAGAACTGCTCCGCTTCCTTATTTGCCGTTCCTCTCGCGTGGATTACGGTGCCGCCGCGCGCGCCGACGTCTTTTGCAGCGTCCATAACCGTGTCGGAAAAGCCCGCGTTTACTATGCACATAATCATTTCGTATTTACTGCTTGCCATTACTTTGCCTCCTTGACGGTATCGCGGTTGTTGCTTAAAAAACCGTAGATGAGCGTGCCTATTACGCTTGTTAACGGCACGGTACAGGCAACTCCTTTGCCGCCCTTGATGGTTTTGAATTTGTTTTCCAGCATATGCAGCGCGTCGGACAGTTTGCTTTCCTGTATCACGCTGAATATTACCGCTTTATCCGAATCGGCAAGTCCCAAAAGACCCAACGTGCTTTTGTCGGCGGTACCGTTTGCGATGGTCACGCACTGCATATTTACGTCGAAAGACTGTATCAAATCCAGATAGAACTCCGCTTTGTTTCTGCTTACGACGGTGACGAGCAATTTAAGTCGGTTGCTGTTGACCGTGTTTTTGCCGTCTTTTTGTTTTCTGCCGATTGCGTTTTTGACGCTTTGCTGCTTAGCTTTGACTTTCTTTTCGATTTCGGCGGTTTTTTTAGCAATATTTTTTTCCGCTTGTTTTATCGTTCCTTTTGAGGACTTTTCGGAAAATACAGAACCTTTATGTTTGAATTGCGCCATAATTTCCTCCGTCACTTAAAGTAAATAATCTGCTCGTCGTCCGCAGCGAGAATACGTTTCATCGTTATTTTGTGACGAACCTTAGCGGACGTCACCGCTTTAAATCCCAACGCCTGAATGGTAATGAGGGGCGTCATCGCCACCATCGCCACCACGCCGAACGCGTCGGTAAGAATGTTGGTAGGATCTCCGTTATTTAAGGCAACGCACGCGCCTACTACCATAGGCAGAATAAAACTGGACGTCAAAGGACCGGAAGCTACTCCGCCCGAGTCGAATGCGATTGCAGTGTAGATTTTGGGAACGAAGAACGACAGTCCCAACGAAATAAGATAACCGGGAACGAGGTAATACAGTATAGAGAAATGGTAAATCATACGTATTATCGACAGACATATGGACACGCCTACGGCAAGCGACAGCGCGACAAGCATTTCGATTTTCTTTACGCCGCCTCCCGTAACTTCCTCTACCTGCTTGTTCAATACGTGCACG
Organism: Corallococcus sp.; assembly: GCA_023667435.1. Taxonomy (GTDB): domain Bacteria; phylum Bacillota; class Clostridia; order Christensenellales; family CAG-314; genus Fimimonas. Next base: position 38,005 of record JAMPAB010000007.1, read on the forward strand.
GCTGGCTCCGCCAACACGACGACAAGTCCCAGTCCGAATCCGAACGCCGCAAGAACGGCATTGTGGCAGTTTGCCAAGCCTTGTCCCAGTTTAAATCCGATGGGCATGTAACCGACTTCCACCGCGACGAGAAAGATTATCAAACCGACAAACGTGTAACCTATGCCTATTGTAATTTGCAAAAGCTTTTTCTTGGGCAGCTTCAATACCGTAAATTGCAATATCATAAAGAACGCGACGACGAGTCCGAGCGCGATCGCTACGTTTTTCATATTGTTAAGCAGCGCTTCGCCTAATACTTTTGTTAAGCTTTCCGTATAAGTATAGCTTGTAGCTATCGAGTTTAGACTGTCGTTGGAGATCGAGCCGTTCGAGGTCATTGCGAGAATGACCACCGCAAGAATAGGACCGATCGAGCACATCGCAATAAGTCCGAAACTGTTTTCGTTTGCGTTGCGTCCGCCGATAGTAGTCGCTATACCTACGCCCAAAGCCATTATAAACGGTACCGTTATGGGGCCCGTAGTTACTCCGCCGCTGTCGAACGACAAAGCCAAAAAGTCGTTTTTGCCGCTGTCGATAAGCAACGCGGACAACGCGAACAGCATCATATAGAAAAACATCAACATCGTCGACAGGTTTTTCTTAAAAATAATTTTGAGTACGGCAAGCACCAAAAAAAGTCCTACGCCTACGCCTACGGTTACTATTAGCGCGGTATTGTTAATTATATCCGCAACCTGCGAAGCAAGTACCGACAAATCGGGCTCCGCTACGGTAATCAACACTCCCATAACAAAGCATACGGAAAGAAGTATGCCTACCTTTTTGGATTTGGTAAGACCAGACCCTACGTGTTCGCCCATTGGCGTCATTGCAAGATCCGCGCCCAGATTGAACAAGCTAATTCCCACAATAAGAAATACGGAACAGACGGCAAAAGTAACCTGCTCCTGCCAAGTAAAATCCACGAGAGGAGTAAAAGAAACAATCAGCACTATCACCGCAACGGGCAGTACCGATATTACCGATTCTTTAAGTTTGTTAAATAACGCTTTCCCCATTATTACACCGTACAAAACCGAAATTAGACAAATAACCGAAATATTCCGACGCGCTTACGCGCGAGAATTGTATCGGGATATTTACGGTCGGCGACGTATGACCGCCGTCATATGTTAAATTATAGCATAAATAAAAACTGCGCGCAACCTCAAACCCGTCCCGTAACAAAAAAATTATTACAATATTTGTTGATTTTTATCAATGTCGATAGTATAATCTATTTCGGGAAAATCGGATTTTCTTAAACAATATTTTATATTCGAGGAGTAAAATTATGCGTACGGCAATACTTGTAGTAGATATGTTAAACGACTTTGTGACGGGAGCTTTGAAATGCGACAGAGGACTCGCAATCGTTCCCAAAACCGCAGAGCTGTTAGACGGAGCGCGCAAAGCGGACATTCCCGTAATATTCTGCAACGACGCGCACGTAAAGGGCATCGACCACGAGCTTAAGCTGTGGGGAGACCACGCAATTGCAGGCACAAAGGGCGCGGAAGTAATACCCGAACTGAAACTGTGCGACAAGGATTACGTCGTTCCCAAACGCCGTTACAGCGGCTTCTTCCATACCGACCTCGATTTGCTCTTGAAAGAGCTCGGCGTCGATACGGTGGTTATGACGGGACTTCACACGCATATGTGCGTACGTCACACTACCGCAGACGCGTACTGTCTGGGATATAACGTCGTCGTAGCGAAGGACGCCACCGACTGCTTTACTCAGGAAGATTACGACTACGGCATTAAGTACCTCGTCGATACGTACGGAGCGGAAATTACCGACGTAGACAGTTTGCTGAAACAATGGAAAGTCAAATAAGTTATAAGTTATTCGCGTACAAGTCGCCCGATTTCGACAAACTTGTCGCGTTCGGATTCGTAAAAAGCGGAGACGTGTATTCTTTTGTAACGGATATTTTAAACGGACAGTTTAAAATGTACGTATACGTAAATGCGGACGGCGACGTCAAAACGAAACTTATAGACGTTGACGGCGAAGACGAATACACTCTGCATTTAACTGCCGAAGGAACCGGCGCGTTCGTCGGAGCGATACGAACGGAATACGAAAGAATTCTCGAAACGGTTGCGGAAAAGTGTTTTGTAACGGACGTGTTCAAGAGCGATTACGCCCGCGCGGCAATTAAATACGTACGGGAAAAATACGGCGACGAAGAGGAATATCTGTGGCAAAAATTTCCGTCGAACGCGGTATGGAGACGCAAAGACAACCGCAAGTGGTACGGCGTGCTGCTAACCGTTTCCAAAAGAAAGCTCGGCTTGCCTTCCGACGAAACGGCAGAGATACTCGACTTACGCGCAGATACCGAAAAAGGCGCGCCCGTCATTGACGGCAAAAAGTATTTTCCGGGATACCATATGAACAAAAAAACTTGGTTTACCGTTATTTTAGACGGCTCCGTGTCTGCCGAAGAAATTTTCGGTTGGATCGACAGAAGTTACGAGCTTGCGAAAAAAAGCTGAGATACGCAGAACGTAAAAAATCGCTTGCTCTCGCCGCCGTTGAAACTACCGCTGCTAAAACTCAACGCTCTCCGAAACGGAATTCGTTTCGGAGAGCGTTTTTGTTTGCCTAGAATTTTTATTTCGAACGACCGCGCGTCCCGCAATACCGTTAACGATAAATATAAACGGGCTGAGTGTGGTCTCGCGATGCCGTTTGATTTACGAAATCTATTTCGTAGCGGTGATAACGGGTATAGGTTTCGGCGGCGGTAACGGTAACTTCCACAATTCGCATTTCGGGGTTGTGTTCCGTTACGTACTCGTCGTAGTTTAAAGAAAACTGTTTGCGCAACGTTTTGCGCAAAGCGGCGTTCTGCTTTTCCAACGGATGCCCGAGAGACTTCGCCGTACCGTAAATATTGTGCGAACCGTGACAGAGTCCCACTCGGGGATTGACGGAAATATCGCGGATGAGAGAATTGCTTTCTTTGCTCAAAATATAAAATTTACCGTTTTCGTAATACGCGTTAAGGTCGCGTACGGTAACGTTGCTGTCAACGCATGAAGCAAGACACAGCTCCACCACGTGACCGAAATTTTCTTCCATAACCTCTTTCGCTCTTTCGAAACAGTTCGCCATAACCGACCCTCCGTGTTTGTTCTAATTGTATTGTATCAGTTTTGATGCGGCAAGTCAATACCGAATATTGTCGGCGATTGTTAAATCAAGCAAAAGGACCGCAAAATAATGCGGTCCGTACGTTATTTACGCGTTGAGCTGAGCAAGCATTTGTTCGAGATCTACCCCGTGAGCGGCAGCCGCTTCTTCAACCGTTTCCTGATGGGCAAGCAGGCAATGAATGCAACCCATTCCGTAACTTCCGAATACTTGCGCAGCTTCGGGTTTAACCTGCAAAACGTCTACTATTCTCATATCCTTAGTTATCATAGTTGTTATCTCCTTATTTGTTGTTTTTTATTTATTTTACATTAGATTGCGCAAATTGACAAGTATTAACCGTCAAATATTATCCTAAGTTACGCGCGGCAGCCGTTTTAAGCGCATTTAACGAAAGGTCGTTAAAGTCTACGCATCGTTACGACTGCAACGGCAGTAAATTGCAGGCGGACGTGAAATAAAATTCCCAACCGCCGAAACCGAACGACCACGCGTCGAGACTATGCAGAATCAGAGCGGTAATACCCGCTATAACGCCCAGCCCTGCAAGCACCGTAACAATCACTTTCCAAACGGATACGGGCGACTTTCCGCATACCTTTGCCTTGCTCTTTTCCGAGTCGCAGTATACTCCCGAAACATACTGGCGGTAAACCTTGCCTCGATGCTTGTCGGTTGCGACGTACATAGGCAGCATCATATACTTAAACGACCTGCTTATTTCCGTCGTTTTAACAGTCAGTCCGCCGTCGTGGTCCGCGCCGTAATACGACATAATGTCGTTGTATATCGCGTTGTCGGCTTGCTTTCGCGCCGCACGGTAAGCGTCTTCGGGACTTACCGTATAGTTGTCGGCGATGTATCCCGCCAAAAAACCGTCGTTATAAACAACGTACTTCGCCTGATTGGTAAGATTTAACTGACGGAAATCTTTTGCCGAAACATGGCTGTTACCGCTGACGAAAATATCGTCGAAATGTTTTTCCGTAGTACCGTTTACGCTAAACCACTTAACGTACGTTTCGGTATAAGACTTGCCGTTGCGTCTTACGGTACGCGTACAGGTTTTGCCTAACCTCCCGTCGTATTGCGAAACCGTCGCAAAATCGAACGTCCACGCAGGCGTATAAACGCCCTTTATGCCATGAGATTTTCCGTTTTTACGGAAGGAGTTGGGCGCGTACAGTTTGCGCTTTTTCCACAGCTTCAACTGCGCTTCCGCCTGCTCCTCCGTCAACTCGAAAGGTACCAGCGAATCGGGACGGACCAAACCCGTCTTTCTTTCGTCAAGCACAACGGGCGATGCGCAGTACGGACAGGACGTCGCAAGCGTGGTACGCGACAGCACCGTGCTTGCTCCGCAGTTTTTGCAGCGGTAGTAAGACACCTTGCTTTCGTCCCACGTGTCGAATTCCATCAACTCTTTAAAATCGCGTTCTCGCACTTCGCGGCTATTGCCGAAATCCAAAGAGCTTTTGCAATGCTCGCAGTACAATTTGCCGTCTTTCGGATTAAATCTCAACGACGCTCCGCAGTTGGGACACGTCCGCTGTACCGCTTCGTGGTTTACTCTGTTTTTAAATTGCATATTATCCGTTCAGTTTTTCTCCGCACTCGGGACAAAACTTTGCCGCGCGCGAAACTTCTTTTCCGCAGGAGGGGCAAACCGATCTGTTCGCCGCAAGCTTAGCTCCGCATTCGGGGCAGAACTTAGCGTTGGCTTTAATTTTCGCGCCGCATTCCGAACAGAATTTTTCGCCGTCGCTTTTCGTTTGAACGGGAGACGAGTTCGCCGTAGCGGCAACCGTTCCGTTGACGAACGAGCCCAAACCCATACCTATTACGGTGCCCGCTCCGCTTTGATTTTTTGCGGCGTCTCCCAAAGCATCCGCCGCTTTCTTTTGCGTATACGCGCCCATCTGTCCGGACAAAATGCCGAGATTCGTGCGTTCGTCGATTGTCTTTTCTACCGATTCGGGGAAACTTATGTTTACCACCGTAAACGCCGTAATAGTTAAACCCAACGCCGAAAAATCTCCGCGAGCGTTGTCCTGTATCATCGAACCGAATTCCTGGTAATTCATTGCCATATCGAGCGCGGATATTTTGCTTTCCGCAATTGTATCGCTCATTTGCGATACAAGCATATTAGACAACACGCCCTCTATGTCTTTTAAAGAAACAAGTCCGCGAGTTCCGAAAAACTCTTTCATAAATACCGTCGGTTCGCTCACTCTGAACGCGTAGTTGCCGAACGCGCGTATACGTATCATACCGAATTCGTTGTCGCGCATGGTAACGGGACTGCTCGTACCCCACTTGCGATCCAAAAACTGTTTTGTGTTGATAAAATACAGCTCCGCTTTAAACCTGCTTTGTCCTTTGTACCAGATACTGCCGATGCCAGACAAGATAGGCAGATTTTCCGTAGTCAATTTGTATTTTCCGGGACCGAACACGTCGGCTATTTTGCCTAAGTTGACGAAAACGGCGACCTGCGACTCTCTGACTGTAAGTTGAGAACCGCTCATAATTTCTTTGCCGTCCATAGGGAAGCGGTAGACGATCGTGTCGGAACTGTCGTCCTTCCACTCCAAAACCTGCCACATTTGCGATTTGAAAAATCCCATAAGTTTATCCTCCGTTAAATAAAGATAAATTGCTGTTCAAACATTTTTCGTTCGAGCATATTATATAACAAAACATAGATATTTGGAAGTATATTTACTAAAATTATACTTAAAATATGCGAGGAAAGATGTTATATTTAAAAAACCTATTAAATAAATCCGTTGTCGACGCAACCTCCTGTAAAGAGCTGGGCTCGCTTGCCGCCGTTACTTTGGACAAGCAATCGGGCAAATGTTTGCTCGTCACCGAAATAGATTGTATCGACGGGGAAATAATCTCGGTAAAAAACGACAAAATCGAAGTGGCGCGCGCAGAAAGCAAAACGTCCGATACGATAATCAAAACGGGACTTTGCGTTTACGACACTACGGGCAAAAGCATCGGAACGGTAACGGACGTCGCGTTCGGGAAAAAATTAAAATTCGGAAGACTTATAACGGAGAACGGCGAAGAATATACTCGGAGTAAAATCTATGCAGTAAAAGACGTCGTGCTGACGCGCGTCCCCGCAAAAAAGCGCTCTGCATCGGCAAAAAAAGAAACTACCGCCGATACGGCAAAAAAACCGTCGTCGGACGCTTCGCAAAATACGAACAATACGGTCGTATTAAACGCGCCTTACCCTAAAAAAAGAAAATACGGAGACTTTTCCTTTCTTATAGGAAAATACGTCGACAAAAATATAATTAACTTTTACGGCGAAACAATGTTGAAAGCGGGCGACAGAATAACGGCAGACAAACTGAAACAGGCGAAGCGTTCGGGAAAACTGATAGAACTGTGCCTGCACGCAAAATAGAACTCCGACGCGTTCGCGCGAAAAACCGTTAAAATATATTTGACTATTTTTTCAAATTTTGCTATTCTATTTAAGCAAAAGATAATAATCGTCTTTTTTAAACGTTTGGAGAGATGGTCGAGCGGTTTAAGGCACACGCTTGGAAAGCGTGCGAGGTTAACAGCCTCCGCAGGTTCAAATCCTGTTCTCTCCGCCAAAATGAGCCCGTAGAATCGATTCTACGGGCATTTTATTTGCAGTTCGACATTTTACTCGACCTTCACTTTTAACTTTTTGCATTTTTGACACTAAAATCTGACACTAAAAATTATTCGCATTTTTTTGTAAATGCCTCAGGATAGAAATCCAAATATCCCTGCAAATCCACGTTGGATCTATATATTTCCAAACCCCCGTCTTTACTCGTACGTACCTTCTTCAATTCAAATGCAGAACACATTTCGTCAAAAGCTTTAACAGACAAGCTTCCGTCGTCCAAACATCCCTTGTAATTCATTACCATTCTCAGCATCGGTTCGTTCAAATCGCAACTATCGAATAAGTATGTATCACGGCATTCAACGTTTAACGTATGAAAAAATCTTTTACACCTATACGGAGCCGGACAATTCTTTGTAAGATAACTGCCCAAGTAATTGACCACTTGCAGTTTTTCACTGTCCGGATGTATACAAACAACGTCCGAAAACCCATACGTCCAATCTATGCAGTTAAACACCTGATGACCGAGCTTCGAATAAACAAACTGTCCCGTATGAGCATTTATACCCGGCGTCAATCTCAAAAGACAATTACCTAATAACGCATGCATATGATACCCGCCTTTTTCAAATTCCTCGTAGACGGCCAATGCTTTAACGTTAGGATTCCGTTTTCGAATTATCTTAATGAAATTATTGTATGTATCGTACAGCAAATCCTTGTCCGCTCTTACGCGTTCATCGGCAAACGTCCACGTACAAAAATATTGCCAATCATTGTCGCCTAGCGCATAATTGTAAAACTTTGTCTTACTTTCTTTGGCAGACTTTGCTCGAGATTTTATTAAATCAACTATTCTTACCGAACTATCTACGGGAACAACAACACCGTCAACCATCTTCCAACGTTGCGTAGACATTGCCTCCGCAAACACGCAATCGGTATAAAAGTTGCCGCACATATCCGAATCTAACGCATACGGTTTCGGAACCCTAAAAGGTTCTTTGAATTTCAATACTTCGATACCGTCTTTACCTACGTTGAATATACTGTCATAATACACGTAATCTCTTGCATAAATTACTCCGTCTTTTTCATAAACTCCTTGAATCTTTTCGCCGGTTTCTTTGTCAAACATATAGTTCATAAATACCTCGAATTTTTTGTAAAAAATGCCATGCCCGCTTGTCTAAACGCGCATTTTGTTACCTGATGTGCCACCAGTATCGAGTACGGTGGCACAGTGCGGCGGCTTCGCCGCCGTATATTGCTGCTCAACGGCGGAAAAGTAGGCGCAGAGCGCCCTACTTTTTCCGCCTCGATTGTTTGTTTTAACACCCTTGCAGGGAGCAGCACCGCCTACGGCGGACCCGGTCTTTTAGGGAAGTCTGTTCTTGCGCTCCTTCCGCTCGTTCGCTGCATCGCGGATTCCGCACAGTATTCCTTTATACAGCTGCTGCATGTCCCTGTCCGTTTCCGGATCGGCGACTCCCTTCTTTGCTTTGCAGACAATCTCGTCGACAGACCGTTTCTTAACCGTATCTAATCTGACGTAGTTACGGTAGTTTTTGACGCCCAGCACATACCCGGTTCCGAACATACTGTTCTGCTCTTCGTTATACCGTAACTTCTCGTCAACCGTCCGTTTCATCGCTCCGCTCCTTTGCCTGCGCTACCGTCTGCGTTTGCGCCACCGTCAACGCCGTAGATTGCGTTTCAGACGGCTTTTGTATCTCGGCGTCTAATTCCATGTGAAAGTCCTTTTCTTCCTTGACGTCTAATTCCAGCTTCTTCAGCTCTGTCAAAAACTCCGCTTTATACTGTTTTAGCAGACGTTTGGCAATCTTGTTGTATCCGAAGAACCCTCTGCGCGGAATGTAAACCTTGCTGCGGAACTTTAACTCGAAATTGCTTATCCCTACTTCGAGTATTCTCTCCGTCAACGTTATATCCAGCTCCTCCATGTACTGCTGTTGGAGGACCTTCGCCATGACGTCAAACTGCTTGTCCGTCAAAAACCTACGGGCCTTGCATAGCTCTTCGAACAAACCGTAATACTTTCCGTTCAAGCGATCTAATTGCACTTCCTGCCTCCTTTGCCTTCGGGATAAAACCCCGTAGGCGGCGTCTGCCTGTACATAAGCTTCGCGCGCTCGACGTCTTTCTCTACGTTTTCCAACGCAAAATGCTCTATGTAATCGAACCCGTCCGACGGCAAAAAGTTTCTGTAGTAACTTGTGCTTTGGTAATACTCGAATACGTCGAAATCAAAAGAATAAATCCTCTTTTCGAAATTGTCCGCCGAACCGTTCAAATACCTGTCTACAAACTTCCAGTCTTCGAATACTTTACAGTAAAATTCCGTACCGGAAACGTAACCGTTTTTGTCTCTGCGCTGAACAATCTGCTCGATCTCCACAAAACGCTCCGCCAGTTCCCGAATGTTGACGTCTATAAGTCCAGGCCGCTGCACGTCCAGCATAATGTCTAACCCGAAATGCCTGTGCTCCTCGTAGAATCTGCTTACCCAGTCGGGCAAATCCTTACTCTTGCGGCTGTTGTAATACCTCTGAGCTTCCGCTAAAAATATCTTGCTTCCGGGAAGCACGCAGAATACTTCGACGTCGGAATTTTCGAACCCCAAATGAAATCCGTCAACGTAATAACTTCCTACGTAACTGTTCGCGCCGTTCTGCACCGTTATGGGATAGTTGCTGTACACGGGCGAATGTTTCGGCAGCTCGAACCTGAACCCTTCTGCGTTAAGCTTCGATACTTCTTCGCAGCAACCGTCGTACAGTTCGCCGTCCATAGCGCTGCCGTTTAGATACTGCGCGGCGTTCGCAGTCAGAAACGCCGTCTTGCCGCAACCCGGTTTACCAAATACTATAGTGATCATTTTTTCTCCAAAACTATTGACTAATTTTAAATCAATAGTGTATAATAATATTGTCCTTCAGGACCGTCTTAGCTATTTAGAGAGCTATGTTAGTTATTCACCGGTTACGTTTTCGTGACCGGTGTGTTTCTTTATTTTCGACCTTTCATCTTTCGAACCTTATTTCGGTTCGCCGTTCCCGTTTTGGAATTTGTAAACACTTCTTTCTTGATCTTACTTACGTCTGACTTAGACAAATCCTTCGACGGCGAATTCGGAATAAATTTGACCCCTGCGCGAATAGGTTGTCCGTCGTCGTCTTTTGTAAGTACGAACGGACGGAATTTCGACTTGCCGTTCGAATACGTAAGCGATATTCCTTTATTCGAAGTGGTAAGCTTAACTACCGCCAAATCGTCTAAATCGTTAGAATCAATCACTACGATTCTGCGGTAGTTTCCTTTTTTCTCATATCCGGGCTTTACGTAATTTTTCTGTCCGAAAAAATTATTGTCGCGCGCTTGCAACGTCCTGCCGTTCGGTACATTCTTGGATACGTTCTTGTCTTCTTTTTTCATTGCTTTTTCCTCTTAATAGCTCGAACTCCCCACACGATCAACCAAACAGGCAGCGTTACTATGTAAAAGACA
>JAMPAB010000008.1 GCA_023667435.1 Corallococcus sp.
CGAACCCCAAGCGTATGCCGCCGATACCGGCAAATAAATCGATACTTTTTAACATTTCAAATCTCCGCTGTTTTTAATAGTGCATCGTTGATTGATTTTTCTTTTTTCGTATGTGCGTTGTATCTTGTCCGCGCACTCTTGCAAGTTTTTCCGGACTTCAAAATCCCAAAATCGCAACACAACCCAATCAAGTGAAATTAGTTCCTGCGTTACTTCGAAATCTCGTTCCATATTTCTTTCTATTTTGGGTATCCAATATTCGCGTCTGCTTTTAAAATCTTTTTTTTGATTTTCCCAATCGTACCCGTGCCACATTTTTCCGTCTACAAATACGGCTATCTTGGCTCCGAGAAATGCTATATCGGGTTTACCGCATAAGAATTTATAATTCTTTCGATAGCGAAGCCCGCGACGCCACAATTCTTTACGCAAAAGCAATTCTGGTTTCGTGTCTTTACACTTATTGCTTTTCATATTGCGTGAAATTTGTTCTTGCGTGTTAGGCATTTCAATCCTCGAAGTTTAATCCGTTTTTGATGCAAAAATCACGAATAGCTTTTTTGGCTTTCATGTTAGGTTCGCTTTTGCCGGTTTCCCAACGACATACGGTTATTGAATTTACGCCGAGAGCATCTGCTATTTCGTCTTGCGTAAGAAGTAATTTTTCTCTCGCGTTTTTAACTTTTTCGGAATAAGTCATTTCATTTTCTCCGACTTGCATTTGATTATCAATATTTTAGCATTTTTTTAGCATAAAGTCAACGGTGTAATATATGCGAATCAAATATAATTTCTAAAATTACGTTTGATTAATAAATTCCGCTTGACATTTGATTTTATATTTAATAAAATATAGCGATTTAGACAAGAAGTATAAATGGGTGGCATGGGCGAAGGAGAAATTATGTATCACTACATTGAAGACAAAGCGTATTTGAAAAGAGCACAAACTTATTGTTCCGAGCTACTAACTGACTTGATACAAGAATTGCTTGATAAAAATATAAGTTCACAATTCTTTCTTGTCGGAAGCGGGGCGAGGAATATGGTTTCTCAAAACGGAAATGAGCCGATAGATTTCGACTATAATTTATACGTTCAAAAATGCAACAACATAAACAATTGCCAATCTATTAAAGAAACTGTCAGAAAGACATTCAATAAAGTTTTAAAGACTTATAACCTTTATGATTGCGATGATTCTACTTCTTCATTAACAACAAAGCCTATTTATTTCAAAGACAGTCCGGAAATAAAGTTTTCGATTGATTTGTGCATTGTTGCCAAAAATGATAAAGGCGCATGGGTTAGACTTATCCACGAAAAGACAGGCTACACTTCAAATGACAGATACTTTTGGAACGAAGCTCCAAACTCTAAAAATATTAAAGCAAAATCCTACGATATAAAAGAAGCAAGTAAATGGCAACTTGTAAGGGATGAGTATTTAGAACTTAAAAATACATACTTGCAAAACAACGACTACAATCATCCTTCCTTCATCTGTTACATAGAAGCCGTAAATAATATCTACAACCATTTAAGACAAAAGCATATTATTTAACATCTACAAAAGTTCTACTAAATGTTATCCGAAATGCGCATTTTACATGTTCGCTAACAATCAATAAAAATCGTTAAAAAGCAATAAAATAGGCTGAAAACCCTGTATTTAAGGGGTTATCAGCCTGATTTTTGGCAAATAAGTGTCAATAACGATAGGCAACAATCAGCAGGGATAAATCAAGTTCAGGGACTTGAAAACCGTTTGGGTGAAAGCCCACGGGGGTTCGAATCCCTCAGCCTCTGCCATCGACGCAAGCTTGCTTGTCAGTCGCAAAAAGAAAGGTGATGCAATGGCGCATCGCCTTTCTTTTTGTTCCCTTGTTCACGCTTGTTTTACGCCACACCGTTGGGACATCGAAATGACGTATCGGTAAAACACAATTCAACCCCTAATTTGCCGTTATAAAAGTTCTTTTAATTTGCTCAACGGATAACCGTATTTTAAAGATTTCACGAAATATAGCGGCGCTTCCGATTTGCCCGGCAAAACAAGTTTCCGCATTTCGGGCGGAGTTAAAAATCTGTTGCGATCAATCCAACCCATTACGATTGCTTTTTGATTGTCCCCGTCCATAAATACCCTTATAAATATGTCCGTCGAATGGAGTAATTCCAACTCGCGTACCTCTTCTTTGAGAGCATTTATACTTAATCCCGTTCTAATACGCTGTTCCGCAAATAAGCAATACTGTTCGTAAGACATATCGCCGCACCGAGTAAAATACGGATAATTAAGGAAGTCTAACTCCATAAGGTACTCGACCAGTCTTTCGACGGATCTGTTGTCATTATAAGAGGTAAAACCCGCGCGGTTTTTATACTTGGACGCCAGCCTCGTAGATTTAATTTCAACCGTATGAGCGTCAAAACTGCGTATTGCTTCTCTTGTATCGATACTTAAACGGCTTCCTTCTTCCTTTACTTTGTCGTTTATTAAATTTACCAGTTGACGATTGAGGCGTTCGGAAAGAATACCGTCAAACGGCGCGTGTATCTTAAACTCATCCGTTCTGAAACTGTCATAAGAATAGTAACCGTAAATATTAAGTTTACGCAATACTGTGATAACAACGTCTTCGGCAAGCTTACCCAATTCGGTATCCGCTAACTTTTCGGCATCGCTTCTGTCGTATTGCCAAGTATTTACGGTATGAACGGCGATATTGCCTACTTCATTCTTCGCAGATCGAACGACGTCTTGATAATCTATAATGATGCAATTCCCCATACTCAACATATCCGTTGATACCTCCGAATTATCGCGTGATTACAAAGTCGATAAATTGCTCTTTCGTTATTTCGCATTCGTCGCCGCCGATAAATCGGGTAATAAACCATATATCGTCTTTTAACACGGGCAAATAGAAAATATGGCTTGTCAAAACGGACGCTTGCTTATAGCATTTTTTCAATTCTTCAACTTTTATTTGATATTTTTCTCTATCAAAACCGCCGACAATCGCATTACTCATATTAACGCTTTTTACCTCGAATATGTGAATACGTCCATAGCGGTCCTTCATAATAAAGTCGGGATATGACGAACGAATACCGTCCAAATAATATTCAAATTTGATTTCCGAATTGCAAACGTAATTTTTGCCCCAAAGATATTTGTTTGAAGGATTAACCTTTTCGGGCTCGACTTCGTTCAATATATTTGTTTTTCCCGCATTAGGATTTCTCTTGCCTGTTACGACGCTCTTTACGGCTTGCGTTTGTCCGTCGGCAGTATTTCTGTAAGACAGGTATTTCAATATGTCTGCCCATTCTCTTTCGGCTTCGCTATCAAACGAAAACTTATCTTTGCCGTCTCTGCGACGCCATACCCAATCGCTTATATTAACGTAGTTGCCGTTGTCGACATAAAAGGAAGACGTCGGAAAAGACGACAGTATCGGTTTGCCTGCATCGTCTTTACAAACTTCCATACTTTGCGAATAATCGCAAATATATTTTCTGCTTTCTTTTGCAATACTGTCTATATGCTCTGCAAATTTCCACCATTTATCTATCGTATCCGCGTACGAATAGCACATATTCTTGATAACGCCGTCCGCTTTATCTAATTTACGGTATAACGAAAAAATATCCGAATAGGTAGGCAAGGCGGATTGAGTATTAAGGAAATCTTGCAAATTAAATCCTTCGCGATCCGTCAACGATTTTAATTTCGTTGTTTTTACTTTCAATTCGTCTGTTATATCTTCGGGTTCGTCGAATAATTTTACGCCGAAAACTTTTTTCTTTTCTTCCGGAACAATGCCCCATATCCACGCAGTAGTCGCCAAACGTTTTGCTTGTTCGGAAAGAGTTTCAAAATCCAACAGACGCGGATTGCGTCTAACCCTGCCCATTACCTGCTCGTCGAGTTGCGCGCTTTTTGTATCTCTCACTTGATACAGCATACAGGCTCTCGGAATATCCCAACCTTCCGATATAACCATCTTGAATATAATTATATCGATAGTAGCTGCGTTTTGCTTCGCATACTCTTTCCACTTTGAAACAGGCAGTTTTTTTTCTTTGAAACTGTCATTGGTATCGCAGGCCTTATCGTCGTCGACGATAAGCATCCATTTTAAATCTTGATGTTCTGTCTTTTTAAGTTCGGGGAAAATTACATTATTAAGTTCGTAATCCGCCCTGTCTTTATTCGATATTTGAATAATCAAACACGGATTGACGCCTAATAAATTTCTGTAATTGACTTTTATTTCTTCAAATTTACGGATTGCGTCGGCAACCGTATCGGATTCTTCGCCGAATTCTATATGTTTGATCAAGCGCGCTTTTACGGCGTCGTCATCCCTGATTTCAACGTCGGGATTTTGTCCTCGACGCAAATTCGGCGTGGCGGAAAAATTAAATATCTTTTCAAAATTTTTCTCCGATAAACTGTCGAGATTATTTGTGGCAATATGACATTCGTCTTTTATTAAGTATATTTTTTTATCAAGTCCGCCGAAGAAAGTATTTAACGTCAACGTCTGCAAAAAGTTTTCCATCGCCCCTTGCATAAGCTTTCCGCCTTTCTTGTACAAATCACGGGGCAATAGATAAACGTTGTAGTCGGTAGGAATAAACAGCCTTTCTTCACCGGATACTTCACTTGTGATTAAATACGGTTTCAAATTCGGGAAATATCCGCGCTCGGAATAATCGCAGAATTTATCGTAATTCTGCGTTGCCAAATCGCCTTTTGATAAGGTGGAAACTAAAAACACAACGTCCGATTGTTTACTTAAAACCCTGTTCATAAAGTCGGCCATCATATATGTTTTTCCGCTTCCCGTAGGCGCTTTGAATGTAATCTCGTGTTTGTATGCGGACTGCGACAGCAGTTCTTCGACCGCGCTTTTTTGAATATCTATCGCTTCTTGCAACATCAGTTATTTTCTCCCATACGTTTTAACCATTCTTCGTCGTTTTCAATAATTTTTTGAGTTCCTTCAAAATTACCGCAAACCCATTCGATTTTTTCCCGAACGGATGTAAATCTTTGTTTGCCGTACAATGTTTCGTCGATAACGTCAAACGGTGTTTTTCCAATAGTCTTTTCAAAATTAGCAACTGACGCAATTTCGTAAACGTCAAGACTGCCGCCAAGAGCCTTATGACTTTCCAACCATTTGAAATTTGTAGAACCGTCATAGCAGGAGCCGGTCATTGTTCTTTTTAAGCGTTTTGTAGTAACGTCATACGCAATTCCATTTGGGGTTCCTGCGGTAATTTCGTTATTCGTGCATAAGATAAATTTTCTATTACCGCCATAGTCGATATTTGTTTCTATAACCGCTTGTCCCGTTGTGCCGGAGCCGGCAAAAAAATCCAAAATAATAGAGTCGCTTTTTGTAGTCTGATAAATCAATTCTTCCATTAAGCCTACGGGCTTAACAGTTTCGAACCCATGATCTTTTCTTCCTAAAATATCGTCTAATTCTTTCTTCGCTGTTTCGGCAGTGCCGAATTGCTCCGCAGGCATATAGCCCCAAAAAGGTTTTATATTATCTTGGGACTCGTCATACGGTCTGACTTTTCTATAAACTTTTTCGTTTCTAACAAATACGTCATTACGCTTTAATAATTCATCAATAGTATCTTTTCCCAACTTCCATTGATTGCCTTGACGTGGCAAAATCCCTAATATGGGAAATATCATACTTGTTCTACCACGCATTCCGTTAGAACTCATTTGCCCGATTTCTTCTTCTCGATAACTTCCTTTATCATCGCTTTTCGTATAAGATTTTTCACTAAGAACATGGCAATTGAATTCCGCTCTTTCGTCATAGTTCTTATAAACGAATATATACTCGACTTTAGACTGCAACATCCTTTTGGCAGTATCGGTATTTTGACATTTCGTTCGTCTTTCCCAAGCTATTGTCGATAGGCTTCTTGCCTCTCTAAAAATCTCGTCAAACAAGCATTTTACGTAGGCTTGATTTTTATCGTCTATACTGCAAAATATTATACCTCTTGAAGATAATAATTGTTTTGCAATGACAAGACGAGGATACAACATAGAAAGTAAATTATCCCTTGTTAATGCATTATCGTAACTCGTTTTTGCAAATTCTCCCATCTTGTCTTTGCCGTAAGGCGGATCTATGTAAATGACATCGATTTTTCCTTTGTATTCAATAAGCAAATTCAACAGAGCATCATAATTGTCCCCAATAATAAGTTTGTTGGGAGTTTCGTTTTTACCGTCAGAAAAACTTAACGATGTATTTTTTTTGAAATACTTGATTGTATTTTCAAATTTTTCAAATCGCTTATCAAAATGAAAACCTGTCATTCTATAGGTTGTTCCAAGTTCTGCAATAGAAATCGCTTCGGTTGAAGTTTCCGCATTATTGATAAGTTTCTTCAACAAATCGGCATTACTTTGTTCTAAAATCTTATCTTCAACCCGTCTGTCTATTTCCTTTATCAAATCCAATTTAGTGGTCTGTAATGATTTTTCCATTGTAACGTTCTCCTTGCAATATAGATAAACTACTTATGGCATGCTTTCTCAAAAAAACATAATAATTCAAATACACTTGATATGTCTTCAAGAGCGCTTTGAATGCGATCTCGTGTTTTATATGACGACTACGGTAATAGTTATTCAACCGCGCGTTTTAACCATTCTTCGTCGTTTTCAATAATTTTTTGCATTCCTTCAAAATTACCGCAAACCCATTCGATTTTTTCCCGAACGGTTGTAAATCGTTGTTTGCCGTATAATGTTTCGTCGATAACGTCAAACGGCGTCTTCCCGCTTGTTTTTTCGAAATTGGCAACAGATGCGATATCATATACCGCTAAATTTCCCCCGTAAGGAGTAAAATTCTTTCTTGCCAATTCAAAGTCGTCAGAGTTATCGTAACATTTACCGACCATAACCCGTCTCAATCTTTTACTTGTTACGTCTAACGCAATGCCGTTGGGATTAGTTTCCGTAATCTCATTATTTGTGCAAAGGATAAATTGACGGTTCCCTCCGTCGGCTCTGTTTAATTCCAAAACGGCTTGACCCGTTGTGCCGCTGCCTGCAAAAAAGTCGAGTACGACGGCATCGGTATTTCCGCAGACCATTTTAATCAAAGTGGCAATCAACGCCGTCGGCTTGGGATTTCTGAAAAGCGTACTGCCGTTATCAAAAATCGTATCTAATTCTTTTTTTCCGTTATCATTGGAATAAGGATTTTCAATAAAAGATAAAGTGGTATAAGCTTTTGTCGGCTCTATCCATTCGATTTCGTTTTTGCCGTTCTTTTTGCGACAGTTCAAATACGATTTGGTATATATCCTGTCGTTTTTAACGACAAACATCTTTTCTTTTATGCCCCATTCGACGGCGCTTTTAGACCATCTCCAAACCCAATCCGTTTTACCGTGATTACCTGCCAATCTCTGTTCTTGCGCCTTTTTGTCGCCGCCCGGATAAAACTTACGACCGTCTATCTCAATCTCGAAATCCATTGTCTTGCTGTACTGTAAAGAATTGTAATCCAATGTTTGAGACAGAGCGTACTTTCCTCGCGTGGCGACAAATTCGTCTTCGAATTTATATTTCTCTATCGTTTTTTCTTCTTGACTGAAAATAATGTCGTCAGAAAGAGTGTAAGCCAAAATATAATCGCTGTTTTTGGCAATAGTTTGAGTGGACTTTCCGCCTTTTTTCGTTATTCTTGCGGCGCAGAAAAGAAAACCCGTTTCGCCGAAGACTTCATCGAATAAACATTTAACGTATGCCTGATTGCGGTCGTCGATACTGCAAAAGATAACGCCGTTGTCTTTTGAAAGCAGTTGACGGGCTAAAATCAGTCGGGGATAAAGCATTGACAGCAAATTATCTCTCGTTAAGGAATTTTCGTAATTCGTTTGGGCAAACTCGCCCATGCTGTCTTTGCCATACGGAGGATCGATATAAATAACGTCGATTCGTCCGCGATATTCAACAAGAAGATTTAATAGTGCGTCGTAATTATCGCCGATGATCAATTTGTGAGTCGGCTTAGCGCCGTCGGCAGAAAAACTTAACGCTTCATTCTTTTTGAAATATTTAATGGCGTTTCCAAACTTTTCTAATCGTTTGTCAAAATGCAGTCCCGTCCGCTTGTACGTCGTCCCGAGTTCTGCAATGGAAATCGCTTCCGTTAATGTGTCGGCATTGATAATAAGTTTTTTCAACAGCTCTGCATTACTTTGCTCTAATATCTTATCTTCGACGCGTCTGTCTATTTCCGTAATCAAATCCATTTTGGCGGTTTGTAATGATTTTTCCAATGTAAAATTCTCCTTAATCTATCGTACACGAGCAGTATGCTTGCGATATATAATTATCGACGTTATACGATGTAATATAGCTGCATTTAAATAAACAACGCCATATAGTGCGGAAGGGTGAGTTTACCGTCTGCAAACCCGACGTTGCCGTCAACTAACTTATAAGCAATGCTCGGCTTGTTTTCCAGCATAAAATTGTTAAGAGATGCTGTCTGAGTATTGCCGGACTTAACTTCTACAGGCAAAATCTCGGCGTTTTTTTCAATTAAAAATTCTATTTCAAGCGTGCTGTCAGACTTCTTGTAATAGTGCAAAGTATATCCGTTTTTAATCAGCATTTCCGCAATAAGGTTTTCGTAAATACCGCCCTTTGCATTGCCTTTCAACGTTCCGTTCAATACTGCAAGCTTCGTATTGAAACCGTACATAGCACATAGAAGTCCCGTATCGTTTACGTAGAGCTTGAACTCGTTTCCTTTCTCGTTTGCCATAAGCGGCAAATACGGTTCCGTTACGTTATAGCAAATGTATACTAAATTGGAATCGTGCAGCCAATGCACGCTGTCCTCGTATTTGCGGGCAGTAGATTTCTTTTCCACTTCCGAATATTTAAATTTCTTATTTTCTTTGGCAAGCTGACGCGGTATGCTGTCGTAGCAAGCCTTAACTTTAACTTTTTCCGCTCCCTTTGCGTGGGAAGCAATATCGTCCATATAGTCCAACAGAATTTTATCCTGCGCTTGCTGCGCCGCATTGAAGTCTTTATTCTTCATGAACGCAACAACGACTTCCGGCATACCGCCGATAACAATATACTCTCTTATCAAATTTTCAAACTTTTCGTTTATTTCAAAAGGAACTTTTTCTCTTTTTACAAAGAAACCTTTAATATACTCTATCGTCTCGGCATCATAACCGTACGCCCAAAGAAACTCTTCGAAGTCAAGCGAATACATCATAATCTGTCGCTCATACCCGACGGGAACCGAAGATACCTCTGCCGCTTCCTCGTCTGCATCCTGACCGCAATGCAATCCTAAAAGCGAACCGGAAGCAATGACATCGAAGCGCCTGTCTTCGGCAAGAAACTTCAAAGCGGTACGGGCATTGGCGCACTTTTGGATTTCGTCAAGGAATATCAACGTTTTGCCTTCCACAAGCCGAATATTGGGAATAAACGCGCTCATCCGCTTGTAAATTTCTTCACTCGATAAACCGTCTGCAAAAACAGACTTTAATGCGGGCTGCTTCAAAAAGTTTATCTCTATAAAACTTTCGTACTCGTTCTTGCCGAACTGTTCGACTAAATAGGTCTTGCCGACCTGCCTTGCGCCCTTAATCAACAAACATTCATTGCCGCGACTTGCTTTCCATTTAAGTAAATTGTCATATACTTTGCGCCTTAACATAAAACACCTCGCAAGTATTATACATCGTTTCAGACGTTAAAGTCAACAGCTTATGCATATTTTTTGACAATACTTAATGTATATTTTGCATATTATTTGATAGATATTTTACAAATCAATGCATATTTTTTGAAATTCAGTCAATGTAATAAACACTTGTTTGTGTTTGCGCAAAACTTGATTATCGATAATACAGACCCTGCTGTTGAGAATTAAGTAACGACTGTTTGGCTTTTATCCGACTTTTGAAACATATTCTCTTTGCATATTTATTCTTTATTTGCTCCGCTTGTTTGCTGCTCGCGAGCAAACGTCGCCGTTTTCCCGTTGCTTTACGACGTCGACCGTTGAAACCGCCGATGAAAACGTAATATTTTAAAAAATATAGTAAATTTATCTTGCCGTTTAGCATTTACTTTTTAAGGCGTATTTGGTATAATTTCTTTTCGGAGGAATTATGAAGGGAATTATACTCGCAGGAGGAACAGGCTCGCGCCTTTTCCCCTCCACACTGGTTTGCTCTAAGCAATTATTGCCCATATACGATAAACCCATGATTTACTATCCCCTTTCCATATTGATGCTGGCGGGGATACGCGAAATACTAGTAATAAGCACGGCGCGAGACTTGCCCGCATTCGAAAGTCTGCTCGGCGACGGCTCCGATTTGGGATTGTCGTTTTCTTACAAAGTGCAGGATAAACCTCGCGGTTTGGCGGACGCCTTCATTGTGGGGGAAGACTTTATAGGGAAAGATTCCGTCTGCCTTATACTGGGAGACAACATCTTCTACGGCAACAAGTTGTCCGATATGCTCCAACAAAGCGCGTCGTTGAAAGAGGGTTGTCAGTTGTACGCAATAAGCGTACACAATCCCGAAGGATTCGGCATCGCCTATGAAGAAAACGGCAAAATAGTACGTATAGAAGAAAAACCGAGCAAACCGTCATCCGATCTCGCCGTTACAGGATTGTATTTCTACGACAACAAAGTGGTAGAAATCGCCAAAAGCGTAAAACCTTCCAAACGCGGAGAAATAGAAATTACCAGCATAAACAACGAATACATAAAGAGAGGTCAATGCGCCCTTAACAAGTTGGGGAGAGGCGTCGCCTGGTTGGATACGGGTACGCACAAGAGCATGCTTAAAGCGTCGATGTTTATAGAAACCGTACAGAATATGACGGGCAACTATATCGCCTGCGTGGAAGAAATAGCTTACCGAATGGGTTACATAGGCGCAGACAAAATACTTAAAGCTGCGGAAAAATGCGCCAACAGCGATTACGGTAAATTCTTGGCGGAGTTCTATGATGAAATCCGTTAAAATTCTTTTGACGGGCGCAGACGGACAGTTGGGACAAGAGTTTAAACGGGCTTTCGAAACGGGAACTACGAAAATCGGCCCTGTTCCGACCGTTTTCCGTAACGCGGTCGTCACCTACGCGGACATAAACGAACTGGACGTGACGAGCGAAAAACAAGTGGACGATTTCGTCAGAAAGGGGTTCGATTTCGTTATAAATTGCAGCGCGTACACGGCGGTTGACAAAGCGGAAAGCGACCGTGACAACTGTTACAGAGTAAACGCGGCGGCGCCGCTATATCTTGCAAAAGCCTGCAAAAAGTATAACGCAACGTTTGCGCACTTTTCTACCGACTACGTTTACGGAGGGGAGAAAACATCTCCGTACGTCGAAAGCGACGAATGCCGTCCCGAAACGGTTTACGGCAAAACAAAGCTCGAAGGAGAACGGAACGTTGAGGCAACTTGCTCAAAATACTTCATCTTCCGAACGGCATGGCTGTACGGCAAATACGGAAACAACTTCGTATACAAAATGCTGCAACTGGCAAAAAACCGTTCCGTAATCAACGTAGTTTGCGATCAATTCGGAACGCCTACGTACGCCGACGATCTGGTATATACGACGCTCAACGCTTTAACAACGAACGAATACGGAGTGTACAACTGCTCGGGAGAAGGACAATGCAGTTGGTACGAATTTGCGCGGGAAATATTTGCGCAAGCGCGCGTAGACGCGGAAGTCGTCCCCGTCACAAGCGACCTGTTCGAAACGGCGGCGAAGCGCCCCAAATATTCCGTAATGGATAATTGCGCTCTTAAAAGACTTAACTTAAACGGCATGCGCGAATGGAAAACCGCATTGCATGATTTTATTCAAGAAATTAACGACTGACAAGGAGAAAACTATGACAACGTATTTGGTAACGGGCGGATGCGGATTTATAGGGTCTAATTTCATCAGATTTCTGCTGAATAAATACGACGACGTAAAAATCGTCAACCTGGATGCCTTAACGTATGCGGGTAACCTCGAAAATCTTTCCGAATACGACAAAGACGAAAGATACGTTTTTGTGAAGGGCAGTATCTGCGACGAAAAGACCGTAGAAAAATTATTCGACGAATACGATGTGGATTTCGTCGTGAATTTCGCCGCAGAATCTCACGTTGACAGAAGCATCAAAATGCCGATGATATTTGTAGAGACAAACGTAAAAGGGACCGCCGTGTTGCTTAACGCCGCAAAAAAAGCATGGCAAACTCGGACGGGATTTAAATCGGGCAAAAAATATTTGCAGGTCTCTACCGACGAAGTTTACGGCGCGTTAGGCAAAACGGGAATGTTCTGCGAGACTACCCCTTTAAACCCGCACAGTCCGTATTCCGCAAGCAAGGCAAGCGCGGATATGCTGACAAAGGCGTATTTCGATACGTTCGGACTTCCCGTCAATATAACCCGCTGCTCCAACAATTACGGTCCGTATCAATTCCCCGAAAAGCTGATTCCTCTCGTTTACAACAACTGTTTGACGGGCAAAAACATTCCCGTTTACGGCGACGGCTTGCAAATAAGAGACTGGCTGTACGTCGAAGATCATTGCAAAGCTATCGATCTTGTGCTTAACAAAGCCGAATGCGGAGAAATTTACAACATAGGCGGACATAACGAAAAAACCAATATATTCATTGTGGAAAGCATAATAGACTACGTCAAGAAGAACGTAGAAAATTCCTGCTCGAAGGACCTTATCGTTCACGTGGCGGACAGGTTGGGACACGATAAACGCTACGCCATCGATCCTTCTAAGATTACGAAAGATTTGGGATGGAAACCGGAAACTAAATTCGAAGACGGGATAGTCAAAACTCTTAACTGGTACAAGGACAACTCCGAATGGATGAAACGCGTCATCAACGGAGATTACAGAGCTTACTACAAATCTCAATACGGAGACAACTGAGTATGATTGAAAAAATCGAACGCTTCGACATAGAAGGGTTAGTTGTTATTACCACGAAAATTTTCGAAGATTCGCGCGGTTATTTTTGCGAAACTTTTAACGAGCGCGATTTTAAGGCGGTCGGAATAAACGTAAATAAGTTTGTTCAGGATAACGAAAGCAAATCTTCCAAAAACGTTCTGCGCGGACTGCATTTTCAGGCAATCGACCCTCAGGCGAAACTCGTAAGAGTTATAAAAGGAGAAGTTTACGACGTTGCGGTAGACCTGCGCGCCGACAGCAGAACCTACGGCAAATGGCAGGGCGTATTGCTGTCGGAAACCAACAGAAAACAATTTTTTATTCCGCGCGGCTTTGCGCACGGCTTTGCTGTAGTATCGGATGAGGCGGTATTCGCATACAAATGCGATAACTTTTGGAACAAAGAAGGCGAACGCGGTATAAAATGGGACGACGCCGATCTTAATATCGACTGGAGCAATTACATGGACGTAAACTGCGCGCAATTGTCCGACAAAGACAGGCTTTACCCGTCGCTGTCGGAATGGACAAAAGGGTTAGACAAACTTGACAAGAAAACAATATCTTCGGAATTTCGGAAATAGGTAGATTATATGAGTAAGACTGTCTGCATTTTACTAAGCACGTACAACGGAGAAAAATATCTGCGTCCTTTATTAGACAGCGCTCTCGCGCAGGATACGCAGAACGGCGAACTGAGCATATCCATGTTCGTACGCGATGACGGAAGCAAAGACGGCACGGTAGACATACTGAAAGAATACGCTGAGAAAGGCCTGTTGACTCTGGCGGATTACGGCAAGGAAAATATGGGATTTGCCAAAAGCTTTTCTTGGCTTATCTTCAACGCGCCGCAATCGGACTACTACGCGTTTTGCGATCAGGACGATATATGGCTGCCGCAAAAAATTTCAAACGCAGTTAACGCTTTGGAAAAAGAGGACGCTTCCCTTCCGCTGCTGTACAACACAAACTTAATCGTAGTCAACAAAGATCTAAAAGAGCTGACGCGAGAAACTCACTTGCACCAGTCGCGCAACTCCCCAACGCAATTCGAAGAAAACGTATTGCAAAACAATACCTACGGATGCACCATCGTCATCAACGATACGTTGCGGCAGCTGTACCGACGCGTGCCGGAAAACGAGGTCCGCGCGCACGACTACCTGTTGACCGTAATGGCTACGGGATTGGGAAAATACATATTCGAAGAAAATCCGCAGTTGCTGTACAGACAGCATCAAAACAACGCTATCGGTTTTTACAAGGGAAGCTTGCGAAATATTATACGCTCTGCAAAATTCGTATTCGAGTACGACTTGAAAAATTCGAAATTGCAAAACGTAATTATTTGCAAACAATGTTTTTACGATATGTTCTCGCCCGAAAAACAACGCTTCCTGGATTTATTGATAAATTACAGAACGGACAAACAGGCAAAAAAAGAACTTGTGCGTTTTATTAAAAAGGAGATAAAAAACAAATTCATCAGATTTTACAGCGTGTTCCTCATCAAACGCAACAAGTTTTGAAACAACAAACCGTTGCGACGCATCCGCATAAACTTGCGTCGGACACACTTTAATTATATCGGCTTACAACTTGAACGGACGGAGCAAAATACGCATCCGTCCTTATTATATTTTCCGTCGTAATTGACAACACTAAACAAAACGGGCATTGCCCGAAACGGAGGAAGTATGAAAGTAAAAGTAAACGACGATTGCATCGGCTGCGGAATGTGCATCAATTTGTGTCCCGAAGTATTCGATTACAACGCGCAGGGATTGTCTCAAGTTATCGGCGACGCCGACTGCAATCCTTTAAAAGTAGAAGAATCGGCAGAGGTTTGCCCCGTAAACGCGATTGAAATAACGGAATAACTAGGACAACTAATAAAAAACACACTGTCAAGCGACAGGTGCGCCCAAAACAGTGTGTTTTTTACATAAATCGACAAACTTCTCAACGCCGATGATTACATTATTGTCAGCGCTTCTTTTTGTTTGCTTCTTCCTTTCTTTTTTGTGTATAATAATTAATAATTGCCGCACGTTGTTTCCGTATCATTTCGGGAGTCTGTGCTTTCACAAACTTGCCGGACGTTTTTTTATTATTCTTCATCTTCGTTCCCCTTTACCGATAATACGGTATATTCGTCATACTCCTCATTGTCGCAATAATCTTGTAAAACTTCCAGTAAATCAAACGAAGGTCTAAACTTCTTTTTTAGCAGATACGGGTCTTTGATTTTTTCTATAAAAAACGAGCTGATTTCCTGTCTTTCCAAATCGTACGCCACAATGTAATTTCGTTGATTTAGCGTATATTGATAGACTTGCCTAAATACAAAAACTTTATACCGTTCGTCTTCATACCAAAAACGCAACACTCGGTCGGTAGCGTAGGTCTCGGATATTAACAAGTTTTCTTTTCTAAACACAACATCCTGCCGTTTATACTGCGGAAGTCGAGCGTACTCATTTAACAAACCTCTGATGTACGTGCTCATGTCTAATGCGCTGATAGTCAATTCTTCACTTTCAATCTCGTCAAAAGCCGCCACGCTGTCTTTTGTCGGACGTATCCAAACAGTGTCTTTAAGATTGTCTAGTTCTTCGTCGCGAAAATAGACTTCGTCGATTACCATATTTGCACATTCGTAAATATCTTCGGCATTTTTCCTTTGATATCTATTTTCTAAAATGTCTCTAATTCTTTCCCTGCGTTCCTTTCTTATTTCGAGCATGTTAGGAATAAGTTTATTCAACAACGCATTTTTGTTAGACGTGTCGTCACTTTTGACGAATCCCCATAACTGCGCATCGTTCTCTATTATCAACGATACAAAATTTGAAATTCTCACTTTAATCAGATTTGATAACATATTAACAGTATACATTTTGTCTACCTCAAAGTCAACGAATTTTAATAAATACTCTTGTTTTTGTCTACCGATATTACTAAAATATGGCGGACATACAATTCTGTTTTACTGTGTTATAATAGTTATCGACAAGCGACGACTTGACTTTAACAAAAGGAGGTGATATATTATGAGTATACTTGGATGGTTTTTTAAATCTAAAAAAGAAATGGCAAAGCCTGACACAAAACCCGTGCGAATAGGAAAGTATACTGTCACGCGTCACGCCCAACATAGAACGGCGCAAACCGACCGAGACTTAAAAAAGAGCGACATGGTCGTCAATCTGCTAACCAAACCGCACGCAATTACAAAGGTAAAGATTGACAAATACGATAGACCTTCGTACAATCGTGTTGGAAAAACTGCGACAACGTCAATCAATCCTACCAACAATCATGTCAGTTCGATAAGAAGACCAAGTGAGCAGGAAGCAAAAAAATATAATTTAGAAAAACGAGGACGCAAATATGTTAAGAAAAAAGAATCCGTTCAAAGAAAAGGTGGCAGAAGAAATAAAAATTAAAGTTGCGGACAGCACCGTTAAATTGATTACAAAAGAATTACTTGAAACTCTGCTCATAGAGTTGCCGTTAGACGAAAGCGCAATTGACATTCTTGCGGAATACTTTGAAAATGAAGAAATAAGTTTAGCGCAAGATCAGGACGCAGGCATTCCCTATGATGAGCAGTATATGAAAGACGTTTGCCGCGCAGTGGACGATTTTTATCCGAGCGGAGATTATGAGACGTTAGACGTGAACGATCTCAATGCACGGTTAATATTTTTAAAAAAATGAGAGGTATAAGGCAACAGTTTCTTATCTGCGCGTGAAATTGACGAGACGAGATTTCTTGTTAAAGCATACGTTTTTATCTGACTGGTTGTCTATTATGCGACTTATTTTACGAACAATAACGCCAATCAATAAAGCATCGGGATAAAACCCGATACTTTTTTATACTTCGGGTTTGAGCCATCGAACTCCTCAGCAGAGCGATGCCAAAGAGCGAAGCGAGTTATAACCCGAAAGTCGTATGTTTCAAATCCTGCCCCCCCCACAACTGCCGATACCGCATACACGGTATCGGCAGCGATTATAACGCGCTTGCATCCGTTAAAAAATTTAAAGCTTTTTTCGCTGCTGCTAAGTCTTCAAAACTGCGAAAATCGCCGACAGAACAAAAGCGGTCGGCATCCGCCGTCTGCGCGCAAACGGATATTGCAGACTTTAAAATCCGTTAAGAATCGAAAACGCATTGTTTCCCGTCGTGTTTGTCGATGAGTTGGAACCGTTATTTCCGTTTGTAACGCAGCACCTGTTAAAATAACAGTTAATAAGCAAAATGACGAACGCGATAACGAGACCGTTTGTAAGCGACAAACGGTTATCCTTGTCTAACACCGCGTACAAAAGCAACAGATACAGCAGACTGTTCGTTATATTCATAATAAATCCCCTTTGTTTTTACAAACGTTGTTTTTTTATTACAATATGCGACATTTTGCGTCGGCGTGCATATTATACGATTATCTTTGAAATTAAGTACAAGCTCTACGCTTACTTTACGGTTGAAAGAGGTAAAATATGCTTACTGCCACTCCGCAAATTTTAGACGATTTAGACTGTTACTTACCCGACGACGATTCCACGCGGAAAATAGCGAGGTTTTTTGCTCTGCTGTCCGATCCGTCGCGGGTAAAACTGCTGTCGGCGCTTGCGATTGCGCCGCTGTGCGTAACGGACCTGTCTATAATACTGAAAATGAATCAGACGACGGTATCGCATCAATTACGGCTTTTACGCGATACAGATATAGTGGTTACGGAACGCAACGGCAAAATACTTAAATACAAAATAGCTAATCCAAAAATTAACGAAATTCTTTTGGTGGGCGTAGAATATCTTGGATATTGACAAAAAGACTAAAAGGCTTTACAATATTAACAAATAATCTGCGAGGTGGCCGACATGTACAAAAATTGCGTATTCGACGTTTACGGAACGTTGATAGATATACGAACAAACGAATACGATCTGAAAAATTGGGAACAACTGACGAAGACTCTCGCCTTTTACGGAGTAAACTATTCCGCAGAAGAACTTAAAAACGCATACTTTACTTATTGCGATCATCAAGTACAGCAAGGCAGTCTCAATTACGAATACCCCGAAGTCGACGTCGTAGAAGTGTTCCGATCGATTTTCGAAAACAAAGGCAAAAAAATCGGCAAGGTTCTCGCAAAGCATATCGCGCAGGAATTCCGCGCGTTAAGCACCGAATACATACGGGTTTACGACGGGGTAACCGACACGCTGTCAAAACTGAAAAAAGCGGGCAAAAAGCTTTATATTTTATCCAACGCCCAAAAATGCTTTACGCAGCAGGAATTGATTAATTTGGATTTGCCCAAATACTTTAAAGGCATTGCTTATTCGTCCGACTACAAATGCGCAAAACCCGACGCCGCGCTGTTCGAAGTCATAACGGAAAAATTCAAACTGAAAAAGGAAGAAACAATCTACGTGGGCAACGACGCGTTCTGCGACGTGAACGGCGCGCATAACGCGAAACTGGATTGTTTACTGATAAAAACGAACCTTACCAACGCAAGCGTACAGCCGAAACGCCCTCCCGAATATACCGTCGACAACGGCGACTTTACCGAAATCGCGCGTCTGCTGCTTAATAATTAAAACGATAAAAAACGGGAACCGAATTTCTTGACGTAAAAAATTCGGTTCCTTTTATTTTGATTTTTGACGGATAAATATCGATAGCGGATAAAAACGCTACATTCCTCTCAGCTCCGCAGTCGGAACGTACTTTTTTACGACTTCGAGATATTTCCGCATTTGCTGCTCGTCGCAACCGACAGAGTAGGGATCTATCAGATCGCCGCTGTTTTCAAACTTCTGCAAATAAAATCTTTTTGCTCCGACGAGCCATTTCGCCAACTGTTCTATGCTTTGTTCGTCGTGCAGATTGCCCGTTATTGTCGTGCGGAATTCGTAATCCGCAACGCCAGACTTTAAAAACTCTACCGATTTGCAAATCGACGTCATGTCGACCGAGCAACCGACCGTCTGAGGATAGCGTTCGCGGCTGTTTTTGACGTCCATCGCCACGTAATCCACAAGCTTTTGTTCCACAAGCGATTGAAGTTTGTCGGGAAAGGCGCCGTTCGTATCGAGCTTCACCGCGTACCCCATATCTTTGATTTGTTTAAGAAAGTCTTCCGTTCCCTGTTGAATTAACGGTTCGCCGCCCGTAAGGCAAATTCCTTCCAGCACGTTTTTTCTTTTTTGCAGAAACCGCAATGCTTCGTTTGTTTCTATCTGTTTTCCGTTGTTACCCTGCACAAGCGTATTGTTGTGACAAAAGGGACAGCGGAAGTTGCATCCGACGGTAAAAACGGTACAGGCAACTTTCTCGGGAAAGTCCAAAAGCGTCAAATTCATTATTCCGCCTATTTTCATTCGTCTTTCTCCCCTTCGCGCAGCGCGCACAGCTCTTTCGCTATCTCCGCAGCCAAACGCGCGTTGTTGTACACAAGTTGAATGTTGGTATCGAGACTTTTTCCTTCGGTAAGTTTTTGTATTTTTTCCAACAAAAACGGAGTAATCCGCTTGCCTTTTACGCCTAATTTATCCGCTTCGTCAAGAGCGCGGGAAATGTTTTCCTCTATATAATCGCGTTCGAGAGAAAATTCCTTCGGAACGGGATTGACTATCAACATTCCTCCCGATAATTTTAATTGCGTTTTCGCGAAATACGCTTCGGCGATTTCTTTTGCGGAGTCCATTCTGTAATCCGTCTTAAAACCGCTCGTTCTCGTATAGAATGCAGGCATTTCTTCCGTTCGGTAACCGATTACGGGCACTCCGCGCGTTTCTAAACATTCCAACGTCAAACCTATGTCCAGTATCGACTTTGCGCCTGCGCACACCACCGCTACGCTTGTGTTTTGCAATTCGTCAAGGTCGGCGGAAATATCCATCGTCTCGTTCGAACGACGGTGCGCGCCCCCTATGCCTCCCGTTGCAAAGACGTCGATTTTAGCAAGCTTGCACGCATACATCGTTCCCGCAACGGTTGTTGCTCCGTCCTGATGTTTTGCTACGACGACGGGCAAATCGCGACGAGATACTTTTGTTACGGCGACGCCTTTTTTGCCCAGCATTTCTATTTCGTCCGCATTGCAACCTACCGTAAGCGTTCCGCCTATTACTGCGATCGTTGCAGGGACGCAACCGCTTTCGCGTACGATTTTTTCGACCGTTTTTGCCGTTTCTACGTTTTGCGGATACGGCATACCGTGCGAAATAATCGTAGACTCCAACGCAACGACGGGGCGGTTGTCGGACAATGCCTGTCTTACTTCATCGGAAATTTTAAACGTCATAATTGCCTCCGAATATTTTCTGCGTTTATTATCTCACCAACACGCTCCGTTTGTCAATTACGAAGCAAGCGCGATATAAAATTTTCCGCAAACATTATTTACAATTGTTGCAAAAAGGTATATAATAAATATACTGCGGAATATGGTTTATTTGATATTGCGTTCGATAACAAACGGAAATGCGCAAACAACCCGTCGGTAATACCCGTCGTATAACGGACGAATAAATTATATCGCAAACGGAGGCAAAGATGAGAAAGACGAAAATTATATGTACTCTCGGACCGTCAAGCAGTACGTACGATCAGATAAAGAAAATGGCGCTTGCGGGAATGAACGTCGCCCGTATAAATATGAGTCACGGATTGTACGAAGAACATCAGGCTAAAATAGACACCGTAAAAAAAGTACGTCGCAGTCTCGGTATGCCTATCCCCATAATGATAGATACGAAAGGGCCCGAAATCCGTATCGGCGTATTTGAAAACGGCAAAATCGAAGTCGTAGAAGGAATGAAATTCGACTTCGTAAATACCGACGTTGTCGGCGACCGAACAAAGGTTTCCATTACGTACAAAGAACTGTACAAGGATATACGCGAAGGCGCGAGCATACTGCTAAACGACGGACTGCTTGTATTTAAAGTTCTATCCGTAGAAAACGGAATTATTCACGCGGAAGCGCAAAACGGAGGAACTCTGTCCGACCGCAAAGGACTGTTCGTCCCCAACGTTAAACTGAATATGCCGTTCCTCTCCGAACAGGACAAACGCGACCTCGACTTCGGAATTAAAAACGGCGCGGAAATGTACGCCGCGAGCTTTGTACAGGACGGACAGAGCGTAAGAGACATACGCAACTACTTACTTTCTCACGGCGCGAAAGATGCGTGCATAGTAAGCAAAATAGAGAGTCAAAGCGGAATCGATAACCTCGACGAAATTATCGCCGAATCGGACGGCATAATGGTAGCGCGCGGAGACTTGGGCGTAGAATTACCTTACGAAAAGCTGCCTGCCATGCAAAAAATGATGATTACGAAAAGCCGTATGAAGGGCAAATTTGTTATTACCGCCACCGAAATGCTGGAAAGTATGATAACGAAGCTCCGCCCCACCCGCGCGGAAATAGTAGACGTGGCAAACGCCGTTTACGACGGTTCCAGCTGCGTTATGCTGTCCGGCGAGAGCGCAGTTGGAATAAACCCTCCCAACACTATCGCTACAATGGCGCGTATCGCCGAAGAAGCGGAGCGCAACATTGATTACAAAAATATGTACGCGGCATCGCCCTTTACGCTTATGAACAACACCGACGCGATTTCGCACGCCACCGTAAATACGGCGTTCGACATCGACGCGAAAGCAATCGTCGTTTATACCGCGAGCGGCATATCCGCAAGAATGGTATCGCGCTTCCGTCCCGGCGCCCCCATAGTTGCCATGACGAACAGCGACAGAGTGTATCATCAGCTTTCGCCGAGTTGGGGAGTCATTCCCACCATTTGCCAGACTTTCGACAATACCGACGATATGTTCATCAACGCGGAAGAAACGGTCAAACGTTTGGGTCTTGCGCAAGAAGGGGACAACATCGTAATCACCGCAGGAGTGCCGCTTGGTAAAAAGGCGGGAACGAACCTGATTAAAGTAGGACAGATCGAAAAAGAATAAAATTACTTCGCAGAGGCGCGCCTTCATTTACGTAAAGGCGCGCTTTTTACCGCCGAATTTCTGCCGATGCGCCGCTCGCAGCTTGTACTTTTGTCTATATTTCATAAAAAACGGTATTGACTTTTATCATTAAGTATGTTATCTTTAAAAAGCAGAGGGGAGCAAACGTTTCCTTCGCACCTTTTAGCCGTCTGCCTGCGGGCAGGTTTTTGCTACTTCCGTATCGTAAAAAACTTCATAACTTATCCTTTGCGAATCATATCGACGTTTCGCGCTTTTTTATACGTTTTTTTCTGTTGTTTTCAAATTTAATTTCATAGTATTAAACGGCGTATTTATTCAAAAGCGAAAAGCGAATACGATTTTTTTAACCCTATTGACAAGGCGATTATGCCGTGTTACTATTCTGTTATAAACTCGCGAACGGCGGCGGTAAATTCGTAACGACTACGCCCTGTCTTTAAATGACAGACAAATAAATTTATCGCAACTTTACCGTCGCGTCAGATCGCTTCGCCTTGCAAGCGCGTGGGCGTCGACGGGAGCGCTGCGCCGCCGAATTCGCAACGCAGATAAACGTTTACAAAATTTATAGGAGAAATTCCGCTATGTTATCTTTACTTTCCGCCAAAGCGCCGGGCATCACTACTCCCGCAATGTTGGAGGAGAAACTTCAAAACCCGTTCGAATTGAAATGGTATATCATACCCATACTGGTAATTACGCTGTTTTTGGTGGCGAGCGAAATCAAAAAGAAAAATTACAGTCTGGTATTCGGCGCGTTTGCGTTTTGGTTGATGGATATATTCAACGAAACATGGAACGCTATGGTCTACGCTACGACGGGACAACCCGTGTGGGGAACTACCGCAGCAGGCGGCAGCGCCTTGCAAATTCTTGTGGGTTACAACATAGAAATCTGCTTTATGTTTATGGTATGCGGAATGTTTGCGTGCAAACTTCTTAAAACAAGCGACGGTTTTGAAGGCGTCAAATTTATGGACGGCAACTGCAACTGGCTCGACGATCCCAACAATATGTACTATAAAGCAACCGTAAAATACGGCGACTTGACGGCAGAAGAAAGAAAAATAAAGCTGAAAGCGGTTCTCGGCAGGGTTATCCCCGCGATAGTCGGAAGCATTGCCGCCGTTATCATAGAAATACTTCTCAACAAATGCAACGTGCTTACATGGGAAAAAGACTGGTGGCAGCCGTCGATGCCGATAATACTGTTCCTAATAGGTTACTGCCCGTTCTTTTTCGCGGCGGTGTGTATACACGACCTTCCGCGCAAATGGCAGCTGATAGGGTTGGGCATAATCTTGGCGGTTGTAATCATTATGCTGATTATAGCGGGAAGTCTGGGAATGCTGGGACCTCAAACGGACGGCAACGGCAACTGGATAGGTAAATGGTATTCGCCGAATAACGGATGACCTTCTCCGTATTCGCATCGAGCGTAAATTCCGTTTCGACCGAAGAGCGGTTGTAATTCGAAAACACGTTCTCTGACTAATTACACAGTATATTTTGTATGATATGTAACCGTACAAATATTGCGTTATGTTAATTTACTGCAAAAAAAACTATAACTTAACCTAAACAGGTCCGCGTTATTTCGACGCGGACCTGCTTAATAATTTTCGGAAAATTTTATTTATACGAACGCAACGGATACGTGTTAGGACTTTTTACTGCGTTTAATAAAGAATCTTAACAAATACCACAGTATTACAAGCAGCTGCAACGCCGCGCCTGCAATGTAAATCGTCCACGCATAGGCGGAAATACCCAAAAGCGGAGAAAGCAACACGTGCACCAACACGCACGCCGACCAGACCAACGCCGATACGGACAGCGCCTGCATCCACAACCTGCCCCATATACAGCTGAATACCACGAGAACTATCATCGACACGGGCAGCGCTATGATGTAACTGTATTCGGGCATAGGAAGCGACGAATCGACAATGAGACCTATCGCCATAACAATCGTTGCGATAAACCACACCAACCCGAAAGAAAGCAACGCAACTAACCAATGCTTAGCTTTACGCGTTTTTACGTTAGTTACGGCGGGCTTGTCGGTATGCACTATCAGGAAATCGTTTACCGTAACTCCGTACAGGTCGGAAATTTCCTTTAACACCGATACGTCGGGAACACCTTCGCCGCGCTCCCACTTGCTCACCGCCTTGTCGGAGTAGTTGATTTTATCGGCAATTTCCTGTTGCGTAAGTCCTGCGTTCTTACGGTAGGCAACAAGATTATGCGCAATAATGTCCTTTAGTTCTTCCATAGCGGTATTGTATCATTACGTAACGCTTTTTGCAAGCAAAAAGCGGTCTTTTTTACAACTCTACTGTGAGTAGAGTTGTATTTTTCTCTCTATTTTGCGACTGCAACAACGTAGACTTCTCCGTCCTTTTAGTAGGGAAACCTTTTTTTCGTTTCGGTGTATAATTTCATTAAACAAAGCGCGTTACCGCCTTTGGCGCGTCCGTTATACAATACAATGAAATAAAAGGAGCGATACAATGTTTATTCTCACTTGCGAGTCGACGGCAGATATTCCTCTTGCGCGTCTCAACGAACGAAATATTCCCGTAATACCTTATACTTACTGCGTAAACGGAATCGAGTACGTAGACGATATGGGAGAATTCGACGGAAGAAAGCAATTTTACAAACTGCTTGCGCAGGGCGAGCATCCCACGACCTCTCTTATTTGCGTGGACAGATACGTCAACTTTTTCCGCGAACAGTTAAACAAGGGGGATTTGCTTCATATCGCGTTCGATTCGGGCTTGTCGCAGTCGGTTTACAATGCGTTTTACGCAGCAGAAGAACTGAAAAAAGAATTTCCTGATCGCAGAATAATGGTTATAGATTCCACGTGCGGTTGCGTGGGATACGGGGTGTTCGTCGATATGCTTGCCGATATGCGCGACGCAGGCAAGTCGTTCGACGAAATATACGACTGGGCAAAAGCAAACAGAACAAAGGTACACCATCAGTTTTTCTCCACCACTTTAAGCTACTTACGTAAAAGCGGGCGCGTATCGGGTCCTGCGGCGAACGTCGGAAGTCTGCTTAAAACGTGTCCCGTTTTTCATCTGAATAAATCGGGTAAAATAATAGCTTACGCAAGAACGATGGGCGTTACCAAAGCGATTGCAAAAACGATGGAAGAAGTTTCGCTTCACGTAGAAAACGGCGAAAATTACGACGGCAGAATGTGGATCGCCCACAGCGACTGCGCGGATACGGCGAATAAAGTGACGGAAAAGTTAAAAACCGCCTACCCCAAAGCGGACGTACAATTATTCGAAATAGGTCCCGTAATCGGTTCGCACTGCGGAAAAGGAACGGTCTCCGTATACTTTATGGGAGACGAACGCGCAAGCTGAAATAACTTTTAAATCGGCAAATTGTCAAACCGAGCGCAAAACGGAGCTTATGCAAAAGCATAGGCTCCGTGTTTTTTACAAAAAAAAACGATAGCAAAGCTATTTACGCTTTGCGTGTAAAAAATAGAAATCGTACAAATCTTCGCCTGCGGCAATTTGCCGCATTTGTCTGCGCGTTTTTTCCATATCGTAAGGAACAGCTACGCGCCTGTAACTCCACCGCAATTCGTCGTAGTCTATCACTATGCCGCGCGCAAACGGTTCGGGATAGCATCCGACGCTGCCTACGTCCACGTAGAGTATTCTTCCCCGAATATCGCAAGGTTCGTGCTTATGACCGAAAAACACCGCTTTTGCGTCTACGCCGTCAAACATTTCGTCGAAAATTTCCGCAGACGGTCGTTGGACCAACGGCTTAAAAGGGAAAACACTCATATCGAAAGGTCCTTCGTTTAACGCGTAGTGCGCAAATAAAATCCTGTCTCCTCCGCATACGCGCGTCGTCTTTAACGGAAACGCAGCAACCTGCTTGCGGAGCGCGTCGTTCATCGAAGAGAAAACCTGACGCTTGTGTTCGGTAGGAACGTGAGAGAATTTACGCGCCGTCGATTCGTTCAAAGCGAAATCTCTGTCGTGATTACCCAAAAGCAACGTCGCGTCCCTGCGTGACAGCAACAGTTCCAAACATTCGCGCGAACTGGGTCCTATATCCACAACGTCGCCCGTATGAATTATTTCGTCGCATTTCAGTTCGTCGAAATATTTTAAAATGGCAATCAACGCTTCCAAATTGCCGTGAATATCGGATATTACGCCTATTCTTCCCATAAAAATACCTCTCGAACGCAGACTCGGGCGAGAACCGCCTTAAAGCTGCAAATTGCGTATTCTTCGCCTTCGGCAATACCGCGCGGAAAATACGACGAAACGTTTTCCTCCGCGCTCTTAGCCATACGGCACGCGCAATAAAAGTATACTTTTTTTAACGGTAAAAAGCAACTATACTCTTGAAAAATTCCGTATTTATGATACAATTTAACTATAATAATCCGTTGGGAGAAAAATATATGATTACCATTAAAAACAACGTATTCCGATTGGATACGGACAATACGTCTTACATTTTTAAAGTTACGGAATACGGTTACCTGCAACATTTGTACTACGGCGCGAAAGTAGGCGAAATAGACGATTACGCAGTTCTTTGCGACAAGCAGGGGAGCGGACAGGGAACGTCTGTTTTTTTCAAAGACGGTAACGGCAAAACTTTTCCCGACAATACCTGCTTCGAGCTTTCCGCATCGGGACGCGGAGATTACAGAGAAAGCGCAATTAAAATCGCAGACGAAAGGGACAGCTCGGTGTGCGAATTTACCTACAAGGGTTACGAATTGTTAAACGATTTCGAACTTCCCGAACTTCCTTGCAGTCGCGGCAAGGAACAAACGCTTGCGGTTTATTTGTCCGACGAGGCAAGACTCGTAAACGTCGCTCTCTACTATTCCACGCACGTCGACAGCGACGTAATCGCAAAAAGCGTTTCCGTAACGAACAACGGTTCCGAACGGATACGTCTGCTGCGCGTTATGAGCAGTCAGTTGGATTTGTGCAGAGACGACTTGATTTTAGACACGCTTGACGGAGCATGGGGCAGAGAAAGGCAGCTTAACAGCGAAAATTTACGTTGCGGCATCACTAAAACGGACAGTAAACGCGGAATAAGTTCCAACTGCCACAATCCCTACGTAGTCTTGCGCGCAAAAGACAGCAACCGTTTTTACGGCGAAGCGTACGGTTTCAACCTGATTTACTCGGGTAATCACGCCGAAATTTTCGACAAAACGCCGTTGGGCAAAGTCCGCGCGTTAAACGGAATTAACGACGACGGATTCTGTTGGCATTTGGAACCGAACGAAACGTTCTTCTCGCCCGAATCGACGCTGTGTTATTCCGATAAAGGAACTAACGTTCTGTCGCAACGGTATCACAAATTTATAAACGAGCATATTATTCCTCAACAGTGGGCATACAAAGAGCGTCCTATTCTTGTAAACAACTGGGAGGCGACCTACTTCCGCTTTACCGAAAAGAAGCTGTTGGATATTGCAAAAACGGCAAAAAGTTTCGGAATAGAACTGTTTGTGCTTGACGACGGTTGGTTCGGCAAACGTACCGACGACACAAAGGGGTTGGGAGACTGGACCGTCAACAAAAGCCGTCTGCCGTCGGGACTTGACGGTCTTTCGAAAAAAATCAACGCGTTGGGTTTGAAGTTCGGCATTTGGGTGGAACCGGAAATGGTAAATCCCGACAGCGATTTGTACCGCGCGCATCCCGAATGGGCGGTAACGCACCCCGATTACACGCCGTTGGAATGCCGCAATCAACTTCTGTTGGATTTGTCTAACGACGACGTTTGTCAATACCTGATCGACGCTATGAGCAAGGTGTTCTCGTCAGGAAACATATCGTACGTAAAATGGGACTTCAACAGACCTCTGACCGATTTCTATTCGCCGACGTTAAAAAACAGACAGGGAGAATTTTTGCACCGTTTTATTTTGGGGTACTACAAGATAGTTTCCTCTCTCACTCAAAAATTTCCAAACATACTGTTCGAAGCGTGCGCTTCGGGCGGAAACCGCTTCGATTTGGGCGTTTTACGCTATATGCCTCAAATTTGGTGCAGCGACAACACGGACAGCTTTGACAGAGTAAAAATTCACGAAGGCACGCTGTACGGATATCCGCCGAGTTGCATAGGCAGCCACGTATCGGCAAGTCCCAATCATCAGACGTTACGTCAAAGCACGGTGGATAACCGCTTTAACACCGCCTGCATAGGAGCGTTCGGTTACGAACTGGATTTGTCTGCGTTAAACAAAACTGATGCGGAAGCCGTAAAGGAACAAATAGCCTGGTACAAAAAATACCGTAAAACGCTGCAATTCGGAGAATATCATCAACTTAAAAGCGTGTTTTCCGATAACATGGCAAGTTGGGCAATGATTGCGCTCGACAAGTCGCAGGCGGTAGTAAACCTTACCGACAAAATTCAGCAAACGATTCCTCCGCAGGAAATACTGAAAATAAACGGACTGGACGACGACGCAAAATACCGTTTCGAAACGCGGCAGCAGAATTTTAACCTCAAAGCTTTCGGCGGACTGATTAACCTTGTGGCGCCCGTCCGTCTGAACGAAAACGGCAAACTTGTGGAACTGCTTGCTAACAATATGCCTATGAAGGGGGAAAAAGAAAGCTACACGGTAAGCGGAGAGGTCCTGCGAAAATGCGGAATAAAACTGAATCAGGAATGGTCGTCTACGGGCTACGACGGCAACACGAGAGTAATGTTCGATTTCGGCAGCAGACTGTATTCCGTAGACAAGATTGCCGACGAGAAACGGTAATTCCGTTATATAAAAAACTTCAACCGTCGTTAGTGATTTTCAACGGCGGTTTTCTTGTCGCAAGCAACGCTTGACAAAATGCCAAATAAATTTGATAGACATTTGCCGCGCGTTTGTGTAAACTTTAACCGTAAAACAACTTGACTTGGCATTAGGAGACGCGTAATGACACTGGGAGAAAGAATAAACGGATACCGCAAAAAATCGGGAATATCTCAAGAAGAGCTTGCCGACAAACTGAACGTTTCCCGACAGAGCATAAGTTTGTGGGAAACGGATCAAACGACGCCGTCTTTGGATAATCTGATTACTCTTGCGGAAATTTTCAATATCAGTATGGACGAGCTGTGCGGCGTAACGAAAGACGAAACGCCCGAAGCGGGACAATGCGATATAAAACCCGAACAGACAAAGAAAACCGACGAAGAACCTGCGCTCGCGTACTGCGAAACAAAAGTTACCGAAAATATGCTTACAAGCGTCGGCAGAAAGTATATAAAAAAACTTGTAATAATCTGCGTTGCCGTTATCGTATCGTCTATTTTGATGGGAATAGTAATAATCGGCAGCAATGCAGATCCTTCGCTAATCGCAATTCCGATAACTTTTACGCTCATTATGATAGCGATAGTAATTACGTCCGTTATAAACAGCAGAAA
Source organism: Corallococcus sp. (assembly GCA_023667435.1). Lineage (GTDB taxonomy): Bacteria > Bacillota > Clostridia > Christensenellales > CAG-314 > Fimimonas. Next base: position 29,542 of record JAMPAB010000008.1, read on the forward strand.
TGCGAAAAAAGACGTATTAAAAAACCGTTCCGACCTTACTTACTATTGCAACTTTTACAAATCGCATATCGACGTCAAGTCGAAATCCGAACAGTCGTACTCCGAATTTAAAGTAAATTATGCCGATATTAAAAGAACGAACCGCGACGGCGGCTGCCTGTACGCTTTTCTTGCAAACGGAAAAGTTCTGCCGATAAATACGGCTGATATCGCAGGAGACGCAGACGCGGTAAAAACGCTGCTTAAAGCGCGCGGAAACGACGGCGTATCTGCATCGAATAAAAACCGTCTGTCGATAAGAACTTTGCTTTTGGTAATGTTCGCCTTGTCTCTTTTATCTATGTTTATTGCGATAACGGCGTTGGTAATTGCGGTAAATTTGTCGCCTCTGCCCGAATTCGACGAAACTATGATAGAATATATGTGGGTGTTTTTCCTTATTGTTCCCATTCCTCTTTCATCTCTTATACTGGGAATAATCTTCCGCACGAAAAAATACAAATGCACAAAAAATATTGTCGCGGGAGTTATTATGTGCGTTCTGCTCTGCATTTACGGTTCCTTTACCTTTGTATTCGACGACGTTCGTCACGACGATTCGTACTTAAGAAGTTTGGACGCCTCCCTTCCGTTTACGGTATCGGACGCGACGGGGTATACGTCTTATAGGACAGGAAAAATTGAGGACGACTATTACTACGGGATGCTGAAAGTCGATGATCCAAACGTCGTCTTAGGTTGGATGTCGGATAACGAATTCAAAAACAGCCTTGACGATTATCCTTCGGGAATTATTTCCTTATATTATTCGGCAATGCTGTCCGATTACGACTACTACTATTTATACAACGTCACGTTTCAAGCGGCAAACATAGTCGGTTACGGAGTAACGGCGCGTTACGTACTGCTTGCTTTCGATACGCAAAGAAACGTACTGTTTTACCGCGAGTTTACGTATAAGTCATAAGAGTTTAACGCGACGAATCTTTATTTCGTTTAATAGGGTCTTTTCCGCGCCGTTCGACCGGGTTTGCCGACCGCATTGACGAAAAACGGCGACGCGCGCGTTTGCGACATTAAAATACTGCCGTCCGTATCAAAAAAACGAGCGCCTGCGTTGCTTGAATTACTGCAAAACAGCCTATCCGCAGAGTATCGCAATACGGTAAAATTGTATAAATTACGCGCGGACGACAATTCGGTTACAGATATTTTTTGTGACAAATGCGAAACGGCAGCGATATTCTTGCTGCCGTTTGATTTTTTAAATTTTTTATTTTTTTCCGTTCGCTTCTTCTATATAGCTTAAAACCTTATTGCAGTTTTCTTCGCCTAATTCCGCCTTGCTTACAATCAACGTTTGCCTTTTTGCTACGTACAAATAAACGTAATTTTTACTTTGGCGAACTTTAAGCAAATCTCGATACTCGTAACGCGTAGGAATTATTCCTTTCGGAGAATATGCTTCGACGTATTCTTTGTCGAATACGTACCTGTACGTTATGCCGCTGCCAAGTTGCTTTTTTGCAACTTTCTTTGCCCGTAAAAGCGTCCTTCCGCAAACGAAAAGCAACGCGGATAAAAAGACGCACGCCGTAAACACGGGAAAGTATTCTTCCGCCCCGTCGTAAAGACCGATGAGGAGAAGACAAACTATCGCCCCTGCAACGCCTAACCACAAAAGAGCCCAACCCGCTTTTCTTACGGCGCTCTTCCATTCCAAATATACGTCAACCGTCACCGTTGTATAACATTCTATCATAACACGCACACCTCATTTTATAGCGAAAACACGTATAGACGAAATTTTGTTTGCGCTTCCCGTTGCCGCTTTGCGCTTTTACGGTTTACTTAGATTTAACGAGAGCTTTGGCGCGGGAAACGATATCATCCGCAGTAAGACCGTAATCGCGTTTGAGATCGTCTAAATTACCCACTTGCGTAAGCTTGTCCCGAACGGCTACCGCATCGCATAACGTCGGTCGTTTTGCGGAAAGAACCTCCGTTACCGCAGCATACAGACCGCCGTGTATACTGTGATTTTCCACAGTAAGAACCCTGCCCGTCTTTTTTGCGGAAGCGATAACCGCTTCCTCGTCGAGAGGTTTTATAGTGTGAATACCGAGCAAATCTGCCTTGATTCCTTCTTTCGCCAATATTTCGACAGCTTTCTTTGCGTCGAACAACGACGTTCCGCTTGCAATGATAGATATATCTTTGCCGTCTGCAAGCTTATCCGCTTTGCCGAAATTAAAAGTATAATTTTCGTCGAAGATTTCTTCCGTCTGTTTGCGAACGAAACGCATATACAAAGGACCTTTATGCTCCGTCACGTAAGGCAGCGCTTTTACCAGTTGCACTCCGTCTACTATATCCAATACGGCAACGTTGCATAAAGCGCGCAAACTTGCCACGTCCTCGAAGCACATATGCGTACCGCCGTTGCTCGTAGTAGTAACGCCGGGATCGAATCCGACTATTTTGACGTTCTGTTCCGAATACGACATAGACACCGCAATCTGGTCGAACACTCTGCGCGTCGCAAACGGCGCAAAGCTGTGAATAAACGGTATAAATCCGCTTGCGGCAAGACCCGTAGCGATACACGCCATATTAGCTTCCGCAATACCGCAATCTATACATCTGTCGGGAAATTCCCGATACAGCGGTTTCGTTCCGCCTGCGCCCGCAAGGTCGGCGTCCAATACGACTATTTTATCGTTTTCTCTCATAAGACGGGCGAGTTCCGCAATGTACATTTTTCTGAGTTCCATTTTCGTCGTTCCCTCCTTACTTCAATTCGTCAAGCGCAAGCTTGAATTGTTCGTCGTTGACCGTAGTGCTGTGCACGCCTACACCCATATTCTCGTAAACGCTTACACCTCTGCCCTTGATTGTTTCCAACACAATACAGTGCGGTTTACCCTTTTCGCTTTTCGCGCGGGCAACGGCTTTGTCTATCGCTACGACGTCGTGTCCGTCGATACGCGCGGTGTCAAATCCGAAAGCTTTGAACTTTGCCTCTACGTCCTCGATATTCATAACGTCTTTCGTCAAACCGTCAATCTGCATCTTGTTGTTATCCACGAAAACGATAAGATTGTCGAGATTTTTGTTCGCGGCGAACATTGCCGCTTCCCAGTTCTGCCCTTCCTGCAATTCGCCGTCTCCGCAGATTACGAAAACGTGCTTATCCTGCTTTTTGATTTTTTGAGCGAGCGCAAGACCGCAAGCGCACGACATCCCCTGCCCGAGACTGCCTGCCGTCATATCCACGCCCGGCGTCAGATTGATATTGACGTGACTGGGCAGACGCGTGCCTAATTTATTGAGAGTGTCCAACCACTCTAACGGGAAAAACCCTTTAAGCGCGAGCGTCGCGTAAAGAGCCGGACCCGCGTGCCCCTTGCTCAACACCAGACGGTCGCGGTCGTCGCGTTTGGGATCGGACGGGGTTACGTCCATATGATTCGTATACAGCACCGCGAGAACTTCGGCAATGGAAAGACTTCCGCCGACGTGCCCCGAACCTTGCGAGTGAATACACCTGAGCGTTTCGCGTCGAATTTGTCTGCTAAATTCTACAATATCCATTTTATATCTCCTTTTCTTATTTACATTTTCAGTATCGGTTTTTAAAGTTATTTAAACGTTACTTCAACAAATTGCCCATGCGTTTGTGACACGTGAAATAAATAACCTGTCCGCGCTTTGCAATTCTTCTCAGTAAATCGGTCGCGCGTACAAAGTTTTCTTCGTCGAAGTTGACGAAAGCGTCGTCTATTATTACGAAAGGCAATTCGTTGTTATACAGCAATTCGGACAACGCTACTCGAAAACACAGCAAGGTTATTTCGCGAGTTCCGCGCGAGAAATCGCTCATTGATTTAGTTTGCCCGTTTTCGCGTATTTTGACGTTGAAATCCCGATCTATCGCGACTTCGTAATCGCGCGCCGTAATTTGCCGCAATAATTCCTGACAGCGTCCGCACAGTCCGGGCAGATAACTCGACGACAGATTGTCCTTTGCCTTTGCAAGCAACTCCGAGACTTCTCCCGCGATTTCGTACCGACGCAGCGCTTTGCGTTGTTCCTCCTCCGTTTCGCGAAGTTTTTCGCGCGGAGTTATGCTATCGAAAACAAGCGATTTCTTCTCCTGTGAAAGACTGCCTTCTTCACGGGATAATTCGGCGTACTTTTCTCTTATCCTTTCGAGACGGTTTTCTTCCGCTTCCGTTTCTCTTTCCAACTCATCGCAGTCTTGCGAGGGTCTGCCCGTTACCGAACGCAGCGTTTCAAGCTCGCGCTTGTCCGCCTGATAATCGCCGTAAATTTTCCAAAATGTTTTTACCGCCTGATTGAAATCCAAGTCGTCTGTATAAAAATACTTGCGCGCAATGTTGTAGTATTCCGAAACAAGTCCGTCTCTTTCGCCCGACGGCAGCGTTTTGGCGCCCTTTATCAAAAACGAAACGGCGACGCCTGCAATCCCCAAAACTATCGCAACTATGCCGACGATATAATTTGTAGGTTTCGGCAATACGCACAGTAATATTACGCCTATCACGGCTATAATCGCCGAAACGACAAGCGAGGGAACGTTGGGGTAAACGCGCGGTTTTACGTCGTTGCGCAACTGAGAAATATTTCTCGCTATTTCATCGCAGCGCTGTTTATCTTTTTCTATATCCTGCGGCATACGGGACAGCTTAGCTTCCAATTCGTTCAATTTTGCAAGAGACGATTTTTCGACGTCGGACAACGTCGTTCGCGCGAGCTTTTTCTTTAATCCGTCCAGCTTGCTCTTGCTTTCCGCCTGCAGAACGGTCAGTTCTTCTTTTTCGCGCGCAATCTCGCCCAGACGGTTGTCTATCGCAACGCTACGGCGCTCGGAGACGAGCGCGTCGTCTATCATTCGTTGCAGACGGCGTTTTTCCGTTTCCAGTTCGTATATCTTACCGCCTTGACCGCGTTCCAATTGCAGATTTCTGCGATAATCGCGAATATTCTTTTGCACCTTGTCGTAATCTTCCGAACTGTCCTCTACCAAATTTGCAAGACGGTTTTCGAAATTGTCGTTGGAACACAGTTCCACTGCTTCCTGCGGATAATACGCAGAGCGGTCGTAACTTTCCGCAGTAAGTCCCAAAAAGTATTCGCCGACTTCGCGCGGCAAGGTAATTTCCTTATTTGTTTTGGTGTTTACGACGCTTAGCGTTTGCTGTTTTGCCGTCGCGCCGAAGTATCTCTCTATGCGGTAAGTTTGTCCGTCGTGCTCCACCGTTATGCTTCCGCCGAATTTACCTGTGGATCCCCAAGTCATAAAACGGGACGCGTCCGTTACACCCTTTGCGCGCGAATAAGTAAATCCGTACAGCATAGCGCGGATAAAATTTGCCATAGTAGTTTTTCCGAATCCGTTTGCATTGGAAATAACGTTTATTCCGTCGCGGAATTCTAAGTTCACGTTTGATAATTTTCCGAAAGAGGCAACGGATAACGACAGGATCTTCATCTTATACCTCCCCGTCCAATGCAGACAAACCGAATTTTAAAATTTCGTCGCGCGTTCTTTCGTCAGATATTTGCATGGCAAGCTTTACGAACTCGCCTCTTAACGAAACTTCGCAAGAAAGAGCGTCCAAATCGTAATCGGAAGTCGTTCTGTCTTCGATTCGCAACGCAAAAAATTTGTCCCGCAAAAATTCTTTCGCAACAAGTTCCAAATGGACGCCCGTTTTGAGCGCGCCCGTAAACACGACGTTTAAGTAGTTCCGTTTGGATATCTGCGCGGTGCAGTCTGAAATTTTATTGCGCAAGGCAATGTCGCTTGTTACGTTATCGACGCATACCGTCGCCGTAGAAACGCTTCGTATCGCCTGTTCCACAAAAGAGAAAGAATCGCTGTCCGTATCTATTACGACAAAACCCGTAGGCGACTGTTCGTCGAAACCGCGAGATTCCAACGTTCCCGAATAGCAGGCTTTGACGCGTCCGAATTTAAGTTCCGCAAAAGAGTGCCTGTGTCCCAACGCAACGTATCGCGCGTTGCTTTTGGCAAGCGCTTTGCCGTCTATAAGTCCGTAGCCGTCGTTGTCTACGTCGCCGTGCAATACGACTATGTTATATCTCTGCGCATCCAGGCGTAATTCGCGGTAATGTTCCTCGTCGTTGTTGCCCAACTCGCGTCCGCATATAGTGACGTTGCCGAGATTGTAATAAGTCCACTCGCTTCCGAACATTTTTACGTTGCAGCGTTGTTCCAGTTTGCGGTACGGCGAGACGTCGCCGTGATTTCCGCGAAGAACAAACCAGTCCGCTTTGCCGTTTCTTATTATTTCGGCGACGCTTTCTATCGTCTGCTCGGACGCGGTTTCGCCGTCGAACAAATCGCCTGCGACTATAATTGCCGAAACGCCGTTGTTGTCGGCATATTGCGACATATCGGATACCGCGCGCAACAACTCGAAACGACGCGCGGCGGAATCGTGTATTTTAGACAAAGGAGAATCGAGATGGATATCTGCGGTATGAATAATTTTCATAATTTTCTCCTTTAAAAGCGTTAGGTATATTTTAGCACAACTTGTAAAAAGTTTCAATAAGTATTTGCGCGTTGACGGCGCTAAGTCGGGAGGAAATTTCAAACCGCCGCTTTTACATTCGCTCCGTTCGCGCAAACCGTCCCGTTCCTCGATTTTCCGAGTATTAAACGGACAAATCGGTTGAAAAAGAACCGTATCTGTTGTATAATACTTTTATGACACACGGCAACCGTTACTCAACCGAATACGGAGATTACTTTCTTTCGTTCGAAACGCCTTCGTTTAGCCCTACGGAATGGGGAGAAGAATGTTTGTTCCTATACGTTCAGGAAGGCGAAGGAGAAATAATCATCGACGGATACAAATATCCGATGACGGAAGGAGATATTTTTATCGCGCCGCCCTTTACAATGCGTTCCGTACAGGCAAAAAACTTCCTCGTAACGGATTGCGCCGCGCTCAACCTGAGACTGCTTGCCTTAAACTGCGACCCGAAACACGACGTTTCGACGATGCTGCCGTTCGTTCACGAAAAGACGTTGCCGAACGCGATAAAAACGCGGCACGAATATTACGACGAGATTTCGGCGATGATACTTACGCTGTTAAATACTGCCGACGACAAATCGCTCGCGCAACGGATAACGTACGAAATTTTATCTTTTTTCAAAAAACACGGCTCCGTCAAAACGTCCGCATACAGCATCACCGAAGAAAAACAGCGTTTTGCCGTACAACAGGCGATTACCTACATAAAAGACAGTTACGCAACCGCCGTTACCGTACGCGAAGCGGCAGACGCAACGGGATACGACGAATTTTACGCTATGAAGCTCTTTAAACGTTATACGGGCAAGTCCATAATCGACTACACAAACGGATGCCGTATAGCTGCGGCAAAAGAACTGCTCAAATCCACGAAAAAACAGGTATCGCAAATTGCCGAGCAGGTGGGTTACGACAACGTGTCGTATTTTAACAGACAATTCAAAAAATATCTGCGAGTAACACCCGTCGAATACCGACTGCTGAAAAATTAAAACATAAGCATATGGGCGACTTTCTCTATATAATGAAAAATATGGTCCGTACGGAATCCTGCGATGCTTACGGGGTCGGCGAAAACAATAAAATCCGATTGCCGTTTCCCGAAAATTTAAATACAAACTATGAATTTATCATTGACGAAAGCGCCGTAACAAAATCTCCCCCTACTGTAAATCGCATTTGAACGAGAAAATACTATGAAATATTTTACCAAAGAATGGTATCGCTTGGCGCAATGCCTTGACTATACAATTTGTATGAAGTCGATTGCCGACAAAAAATATTCGGACGAAGATATTGCCGCATTGTATGACAAAAAATTGAAGGCGGAAATCGCCGACGACCGCAGACAATACAACGCTCCGCCGCAATTTATCGAAATCGATTTCGACGACGCGGAACTCGACGATTTTGTTTTGTTCGACGAAAAAACGGGAAAGCTGAAACGTCCCGAATCATTAGAGTCCGTTAAGCGCAATCTCGAACAAGAAAGAACGCGCGCCCGTAAAGATTTTGCAAACAGGCCGCCGTTCAATCCGCAGAAAACAATTGAAAGGTTCGAGGCGGCATATCAGGGCGGACTTAAATACGGGTATATGCGTTACCCCGATTGGGTAAAGGAAACGGTCGATATTCGCCTCGTCGCGCTCGGGTTTTTACCGAAAAGCGTCTACGACAGACTGAAAACCGAAGAAAAACAAAATAAGGCGGCATTCGATAAAATCACAAAAGCGGCGCAAAAAGCTCTCAACAAAGAAAATCGACAAATTCCCGAACGAATATCGTCCGAATTCGGCTGGCACGACAGCTCCGTCCTTTCGCTCGAACAAGCAAATAAAAACCTTATTATACTTATAAAAACGGAAGGCGCGCCGTTCGAGGGCGAAACGCCGTACGTGCGAGTTACGTTTACCGACGGAAAAATCGTAGAACGCGACAAAAATCTTTCGCTTGAAACGCGCTTTTTCGAAAATGACGACGTACAAAACGATACGGTTTGGCTGTATGACGAACTTTACAAAACGGAAAACGGCTTCGAAGCGCACATGATGTTTGTAAACAGCGACCTTTGTTATCTGACGGTTACCTGCGACGACATTGTTATCGAACGTAATGTCGAAGTCGGAATCGAGTAACGATTTGCGGAACAGGCGGCTTGTTTTATACAAACGCGACGCGCGCAAAAGCACTTAAAAGAAACAAACGGGCGTTATATATTGAAAATAATAAACGGCAATTTGGCGGAGAAATGGCACTATGATGATAAAAATTACTAACCCCGACGATTTAGACGTTAATAAACTAATGTCAATTTATGTTGAGGGGAACTTTGAAAACACGGATTATTTTTACCCTGAAATCACGGACAAAACCGAAGCCGTAAAAAAAATCGAACACGACTTTTGCAATTATATCAAAACGGAGTTTTAAACGGTGAAAATGTCTATTATGTTTGGGAAAACGACGGAGTGTGGGTAAGCGCGTTGCGGTTATATTACATAGAAGAAAATTTTTATTATTTAGAAGCGCTGGAAACCGCGCCTGATTTTCGTAAAAAAGGGTATGCCGCTCTGCTGTTAACTTCGGTGATAAACGAATTAAAGTTAATAGGACATTTCAAAATATGCGTATGCGTGGGGAGGAATAATATTGCGTCTCTTAATACGCATAAAAAATGCGGATTTAAAATTGTAAGCGAAAACGGTTTCGATTACTTACAAAAAGAAACAGACGATCGCTGTTACGGTTTGGAATATTCGTTTTAAGCAGCAAAACATTAAACGTCAGACTAAATATAAGCAATATAAATTACAACTTATATGAGAGAAATGACCAACGAAGAAATTTTACGCATTGCGATAGACTGTCTGCCACTGATTTAGGTTGTCGAACAGAAGATTTTTTTTAAGCGGGGAAATAAGCCGCATCGGATTTGAGGAATCAATAGACGTTTTTGTTATAAGTTTAAAATTACGGCGAGGGGAAAAATATGACTAAAGTAAAATCAAAGAAATCGGGAAAGCTTGTTCTAATGATTTTTTTGTGTGTCGTTGCTTTTATCGGACTTTTTCTTTTGTCTTGCTACATAAATCATATCGTACAATCTAAAAAAGAAGCAAATTTGCTCGTTTCAAACGGAACGCTTGTAGAAGTCAACAATCACAAAATCAACGTTCTCGTTACGGGAAACGAAAACAGCGAGTTAACGTTGGTGTTTATGTCGGGAGCAGGCACGTGTTGCCCCGCATTGGATTTCAAAACGCTTTATTCCGAATACGAAAGCAACTACAAAATTGCAGTTGTGGAAAAAGCGGGCTACGGTTTTAGCGACGACAGCGATATAAGCAGAGATATCGACACCGTTTTGGATGAAACAAGGCAAGCTTTGCGTTCGGTGGGAATAACCGAAAACTTGCTTTTGTTTCCTCATTCGATGTCGGGCATAGAAGCTTTGTATTGGGCGAATAAATACCCCGACGAAATAAAGGGAATTGTAGGACTCGATCCCGCTTTCCCCGAAAATTACGAAAATATGAAGATTAGTCGGTTCGCTTTGAGTATGGCAAGCTTCGGTATTCGGTCGGGTTTGGTACGTCTGATTCCTTCCGTCGTTAACGATTCGGCGGCAATAAAATACGGAAGTTTGACCGAACAAGAAAAAGACCTGTACAGAGCGTTGTTTTATAAAATGACGCTGACTCGCGCTATGCTCAACGAATCGAAAGAGATTAAAAACAGCGCAAAAAAGTTGAAAGAAATAGATGCGGCAAATACGCCGATGCTAATTTTCGTATCCAACGGCGAAGGCACGGGATATTCCAAAACGGACTGGCAGCGCTTTGCGATAAATTATGCCGAGAACAAGCCGAATTGCCGTTACGTATTGTTGGATTGTTCGCACTACGTACACAATATCGAGTATGAGTTGATATATGCCGAGAGCCTGGAATTTATAAAATCGTTATAAAGCGAAAACCCGCATAAAATTTAGTGACTTGTATTACTCGGGCGTTGTTATATATTGCCCGCGTACGATATAATCAATAACCGACAAAAGAAAACGTCGACGTAAAGCCTGCGCGCGACGTCGCGCTCGGTCGGCGTTCTTTCCGTTTTGCTTTCAAACCGTTACAATTTGTAACGGTTTAGATTTAAACTGCTTACAAAATGTAAGGGGTTCAGACGACTACAAATTGTAGTCGTCTGACACATCTTGCAACCGGTGACAAGATGACACCGCTTGTTTTTACGTTGTTCAACTATTTCCGTTTTGGAAACAGTTGCGCTACTTGTCGTCGCTGTCGTCCGTAATAGGGTTTTGAATTTCCAATGCCGGTTTGTCGGCTGCATTCAGCGGAGATATAACCGACTGTCCTAACTGCTGTTCAATATCGGTACGGGCATTTTTGGCGACAGTTCCGCCGCGTTTGGCAATCATTTTGCTTTCCGTAAATGTTTCGGGTTGTTCTCGCCGCGATATAGCCGTTGTCGTTACTTCTGCGAGCATATTTAAGACGAGTTCTATATTCGTCATATTATCGCGCAAATTTTCTTTCTTTAAGCCTTTGCCCTGTTTGTATTCTTGAACGGTAAGACCGCTCCAAGCCTTCGTCATTTCGTTTGTGAGAATAGCATAATCTTTGTCTTGCTGTATTCCGCGCGCTTTCCATTCGTCGGTTAGTTCTTTCCGCATTTCGATTGTCTGCAAGCGTTGGTTTATCCAGCCTTCCGTATAGCCTTTGGCACGGTAATAATCCGCACCGCGAAGTATCGCCTTTTCGGGATCGGCTATTTCGTCTAAACGTTCGCTGCCGACTTGTGCAAGCCATACTTTGAACGGTTCGGCTTTCGGTGAGGGAATAGACTGTACGAGGCGCAAAACACCTTTTGTATCGAGAACGTCCGTCATTCGCATTTTACCGTCAGCGGCGGGCAATTTCAACTGGTTACAATTTGTAACCGTTTCATTTCCTTCCGCGACAAGTCTATTTTTTAATACTTTCCAATAATTCCTTGCCGCTTGATAATCAACGCTGTCCGTCAGAGCAGACACAATATCCACGACGGAAAAATACCATTCTTCGGCTTCGGCATCCCAAACGGTACGGACTTGTTTGCTTTCAAAAACCTTTATCTTATTTTTCATTGTAAAAACCTCTTATGCGTTTAATCGGCAGTTATCAAGAAAACCTTGACAACTGAAATTGTTTACAAAACAATTATAGCATATTTGTACCCGATTTTCAAGCAAACGGGAGAGCAAGATGGTGTCAAGTTTTTGACGGATGATTTTTCAACAATTTGATAAAATTTTCTTAATTATGCCCTGCGTTGGCGTTAATTTGTCCTCTAAAATCGGAATACGGTACGTCCCGATACCGACGGCGAGAGTTAAAAAAGATTTTCCCAAGTCGGTCAATTTCCGTGA
>JAMPAB010000009.1 GCA_023667435.1 Corallococcus sp.
CTCATTCACAAGCAATTTAGTTATTTATCTGTCCAACTTTTGGGGTTCATAGCATAAACTGCAACGGCTTTCGATTTTCGATTGAAATTTTTACGCCGATTTAAGGAAAAACGCTTTCCTCAAAATCGTAATTCGGCAACAAAACGAATTTATTTTTTAATATTGCGCGACACTTCGGATAAATTTTGGAAATTTCGGTTGGCGCTGATTCTTACGAGAATACCTTTCATAGCGGTATCCAATTCGCTTTCCTCCGTGTAATCGCATTTAAGGTAAAAATCCACGCGTTCCTGATCGACGAGATACGACGCGTCCGACGGCTTTTTGTAAACGCCGATGGAATATCCTCCGCGCTGACGGACGAGCTTCATACTTGGTACGTCGGTAAGACCGTCGCCTATGTATACCATCTGATCGAACGGCACGACGCGCTCGGCGCGAGGCATATACATATTGAGTTTCGTATGCTCACCCACGTCTTCCACGCCCTTGTTTATTCTGTACAGAAACTGCGTTTTGCTTGTATAATTGATTGCAACCGACGGCCAAACGGGATCTCCGTTGTCGTCGTAAATATAGTCGCAGGCAAAAATATTGTAAAACTCGTGCGCGATTTCACACCCCTCTATCATAGATTTAAGTCCGCAGGACAATATGTAGTGTCTTACTTCCAAACCGAGATTTTCGCCGTATGCGTTGATACGGGAAAACCATTCGCGTACTCCGTCGAAGAATTCCACTTCTTTTCCCATTTCGCGGAGAGCGCTTTGGGATATGCTTATTTGTTTTTCTTTGGCTTTGGTCGCCATCAAATACATATACGCCAGTATATGGTCCATACTGTTTTCGTGAGCAATTTTGTCGCTTGTCTGCCAAAATTCTTCGGGACTCATTCCCAGCGACGGAATAAAAGTAAATTCCTGCATATCGCGAGTAGACAGGGTATTGTCGAAATCGTAAATCAACGCAACAATCGGTTTGTTCATAGATTTTCTCCTTGATGAAACTGTTTTTTATAATATGCGTTATTTCAGCGTATTTGCAACAGAGCTTTTCTTCGCTTTATACGACGGACGTTTCGGCTCTTTTTTAAAAATTATCGCAGTTTGAGGGGCGAGAAGCGTGTAGTCCCCTCTGCGCATAAACGCGTTCACCTGAAACAGCACTTCTCCTACCGGCATATGAAGAACGCGCTGCCCGTCGGTTGGATTAAACGCTACCATAACGTCCTCTCCGCGTTTATAACACAGCACGCCGTCGTCGGAACATTCCAATACCTCCAACGACGCGTCCGCCTGCAAGCTTTCGCAAGATAGGCGAAGACGGTTGAGAGCTTTGATATGACATAAGAGAGACAGCTCGAAACCTATTTGTTCGCTCACGCAAGGCGCATCCGAAGAACGGTCTACGTCGAGATACAAATCCGCTCTATCTGCGGAGGAAAAACCTAAATTTTCCGCCTTACCGTCCCATTGCATAGGCGTGCGCGAACCCGTGCGCTGATAACCGCCTTCCTTTGACGGTTGAGGAAGATACCGCATACCTATTTCGTCGCCGTAATACACAAACGGAACGCCGGGCAAGGTGAGCAGAAAGACGTAGAATAATTGCAATTCTCTTTCCTGTAACGTATAAGACACGCGCGGCGTATCGTGATTTCCGCTGATAACGCTTATATATCCGTTATCCTTAGTAAGCGACAGCTCTTCGAGATATTTGCTCATCATATTCTTTGCGGAAACGTGCGCCGTTTTGCAAAAATAACTCTTGTTGTTTCCCTGTTCGTCTATTTCGCGCGTGGCGTAATGCAACAGCTTATAGCGATGGTCCAATATGAAATCGCAATGGAATCCCGCTTCGTTTATCGCTCGCGGAGCGTCGCACCATTCGGAAACGAGCATTGCTTCGGGGTAGTCCTTATCCAGCATAGCGCGAGCTCTGCGCCAGAGCGAAGCGGTCGCTTTCTTGCCTTCGTCGTTTTTAACCAGAGAATCCGCCATATCCACGCGGAAACCGTCGCTGCCGCGATCTAACCAAAACCGCATTACGTTGAGCATTTCGTCGAAAGTGGCCTGCGCGCGTTTATCCGTATAAGGAATCTGCCAGTCGGGGTGCGTTATATTATTAAATCCGTAATTGAGCGCGGGTTGACTGAGGAAGAAATTGAGCATATACGAACCGTCTCTGTCGGCGTTTCCGGCAACCCACGAATAACCTTCGGGTCTGTCCCAAACGCACTTCGTCCAAATATATCTGTCGCTGTACTCGTTAGCTTCGGGTTTGCAGCTTTCTTTAAACCACTCGCATTTGTCCGACGTGTGTCCGGGAACGAGGTCCAAAATCACACGCATATTGCGTTTGTGCGCTTCTTTAAAAAGACGGTATAAGTCCTCGTTCGTCCCGTAACGCGGCGCGACGCGATAGTAATCCTGCACGTCGTATCCTGCGTCCATAAAGGGCGACAAAAAGCAGGGGTTAAGCCAAATCGCGTTAAATCCCGATTCTTCGATATAATCGAGTTTTGCGATAATTCCGTTGAAATCGCCTATTCCGTCGCCGTTACTGTCGTAAAAGCTTTGCGGATATATTTCGTAAAAAACAGCGTTTTTTAACCATTTCGGCATATTTTTCATAATTATTGTCCTCTTTTTATTCGCAAAAAATCTCCTGTGAATATTTAGTATACAACATTTAAATCGCAATTTCAATACTTTTTCAAAATATAACGTTGCCGCGCTGCGTCCCTGTCGATTATGTACAAAAAAGCGTTCTCATTTTATAACCGCGCATTTTCCATATATTGCGACTGTCTTGAATAAATACAAAAGTATGCCGACAACAGCCGACATACTTATTGTATATTATTTTAAATTATCCGTCAAACCGCAAATTTTACGCAAGCTCTGTCGGATTTTCCTGCGGTTGCGCAAGGGGAGGTTCCGCCTCGTTTTGTTCATCGTTTTCTACTGCGTTGCCGCCGTTGTCAACTCCGCTTTTTTTGGCGGAATCGAACTTGATGCGTTTGACTATGCAGTAGAAGCACGGTATAAGAACAAGCGTTACAAGCGTACCCAACAGCAGACCTCCGATTACGACAATACCCATAGGCTGCATAAGTTCTCCGCCGCGTCCCAAACCCAGCGCAAGGGGAACGAGCGCAAGTATAGTTGTAAGCGTTGTCATAAGTATCGGGCGCAAACGCGACTTGCATCCTTCCAATACCGCCTCCTGCAAGGAAACGCCGTCTTTTATCAGCTGTTCGATTTTGTCGATCATAACTATCGCGCCGTTTACGATTACGCCCATCAGCATAATGATACCGACGAACGACACTACGTTTAAAGTCGTTCCCGTAATGGCCAACGCAAGGAATCCGCCCGTAAAACTGAAAGGAATAGACATTATAACGATAAACGGTTTTACAAGCGATTCAAACTGACACGCCATTACTCCGTACAACAACAGGAACGCCGCGATAAGCGAAACGACAAGTCCGTTCATAGCGTCTTCGAGATAGTGCGCCACGCCTCCCTGTTGATAGGAAACTTCGGGATATTCCGACAAAACCTCGTCAACGACTTTTTGCACGCGTTTGCCGATTGTACCCATATCGGTATTGTAGCTTTCGATATCTACGGTAGTTACGTATTTTCCGTCCAACTTGTTTACCGACGTTACGACATCCGATTCCGTATAATATTTTCCGTCTGCAGTTTTTTTCAATACGTCGGAAATCTTTATCGCGCCGTCGCTGTCGAAACCTACCGTCACGTTACACAATTCGTCAAGACTGTTTTTGGTCTCGTCGGCAAATATTACGTTAACCTGTCTGTCGTCGCCGTCGATTTTGACGTTAGCGGCAGTATAACCGGACATACCCACTCTTAACAGCAATACGGCATTTTGATAATCCACTCCGCGACGGGCGCATTCTTCCTTGTCGAATACCAACGAGTATTCCTTGTTTTTCTGCGGAGTATTGTCCGTAACCGAAGCCACGCCTTCAACGGATTTAAGCCTGTCGGCTATTTTGCCTGCAACCTCCGACAACAGCGTCATATCGTCGGACAACAGCGTTACGGACTGCCCCGCCATTTCTCCCGTAAGTTCCGCTACTACTCCGTCGATTTCCAAAACGGTAATATTAGTTGCGTTAATTTGTTTACCTGCAAGAAGCTTCCGAATATCGTTAACGGTTTCGCTTGTTACGAGCTGCTTCGTGTCCGTCTGTATACGCACTACGCCCGTAATAGTCAATGGCATCATACCCTGTTTTCCTACGGTATACGCCACGTGAATAAGCTTGTCTCCGTACTCGTCGCGAACCGCTTTCGTGACCGCCTTAGTCGCTTCATTTGCGTCGTCTAATGTTGCCGCGCCGTTGAAACGTAAATTGACTTCTATAACGCCCTTATCTACGCTAGGCAGGAAATCGGTACCTGTAGTAAACACCAGTCCTACGCTTCCCGCAAACAATACTAACGCCACAACGCATACGATTACGCGCTTAGTGAGAACCTTAGACAGTATCTTGCCGTAGCCGTTTTCCATTCGGAACAACAGACTGCGTTTGCGTTCCGCCTTATCCGTCGGCCGTTTTTGACGTTTTTTGCCTTTCTTTTTCGACGTTTTTTCTTTCTTGGCGTCCGTCGTTTCCGTCAAAGTTTCCGCCGCTTCGCGCTCGGAATTTTTTACGGAATCGCATTCGTCATATAACGCGTTCGACTTTCCGCGAGGTTCGCCGTC
This sequence comes from Corallococcus sp., assembly GCA_023667435.1. Classification (GTDB taxonomy): domain Bacteria; phylum Bacillota; class Clostridia; order Christensenellales; family CAG-314; genus Fimimonas. The sequence goes on from JAMPAB010000009.1 coordinate 4,747, forward strand.
TTCGAACGTACCGACGGGTACCTTGTTGCCTTGCGCGTCCTTTTTGTAGCGAGGACGGGGCGAGCGGTGATAAATCAAATGATACAGCGACGGTATTACCGTAATTGCAACAAGCAAGGACATAACTATCGAGAACAGTATCGCCCATACCAAATCGTAAAATATTTCGCGCGTAAGTCCCTGCGCAAACAGTATGGGAAAGAACACGCATATGTTCGTGAGCGTAGACGCAAGCAGCGATCCCGCAACTTCGCGCGTACCGTTAAGGCAGCTGTCGAATACGCTTTCGCCCCTGTCGCGGCGTTTTGTTATGCTTTCCAACACCACTATGCTGTTGTCAACCAACATACCTATGCCGACGGCAAGACCGCCCAGCGATACCATATTAAGCGATATGCCCATCGCCCACAAACCGAGCAGCGCGACAAGCACGGATAACGGCATCGTTATAGAAACTACCAACGACGAGCCTATTTTGCCTACGAACAGGTATATGATAAGCACCGCAAGCACTCCGCCGATTATTATCGAGGTCAAAACGTTCATTATGCTGTCGTTGATAAATTCCGCCTTGTCGTCTAACAGCACTATCAAACTGTCTATGTCCGCTTCGCCTATAACCTCTTTTACCGCGTTGACAACGTCGGTTGTATTAGCGTCGGATACGGCGTATACTTCCAACGTTACGGATAAATAACCGTTGTATTCGGCGTACGCTTGATAAGTAGTAAGGTCGCTAACTTTTCCCACGTAAGCTACGGGAACGATTAGAGCGGACGCATCCTCCGACGCGTCTACTACGCGAACGAACCTTACCGTGTCCAAAGTAGGCGTAATGCCCAAATCCGTATCGTCTAAGTTTAATCTGTCGTAAAGCGACAACAGCTGTTCGTCGGTAAATACAATATACGAACCGTAGCTGTAATAGTTGGACGCAATCTGCTCGTCCGTCAACGCAACCGTTTTTCCCTCCGCGTCGACTATTTTATTGTCGGAATCGACAACCCGTCCGAAACCGTTGATTTTAAACTCTTTATTGCCGATTAAAACGACTATTTCTCCGTCGTCGTTACGCGTGACTGTTTCTCCGTTGACGTAAACCGCGTTTCCGTCGGCGTCAACGCGCTTTTCCTTTTCTTCGGTAAGCACGCGGACAACACTCTCTTTACCGTTTACGTCCGCATTAAAGTTTTCAAGACGGATGATGTGAATGACCTGAGGAGACATCAGCGCCTGAAAATCGTTACCCTGAGCGGAATTGATAAACAGCGCGGCAAACAGCTCGTCGGAAATTATCGGCGATTCGCTTTCAATGCCGTTGTTAAGATTTTCTTCCGCTTCTTTTACTGCGTCGATAATATTTCTGTACGCTACGGTATTGACCGAATCGGCAAACTCGCAAACTTTAACCGCATCTTCGTGCGAAAACGTTTCCTTATCGCACGACGCGTCGCAATCGGCGTGACGTTCATCCGAATGTAAGATATCCAGTCCCGCAAATCTGTCGCTATACGCAATTTCGCCGTCGTCGGTTACATATTCGCCTAACTCGTCGCGTACGGGGAATTGCTTATATACCGTTTCGCCGTTTTCAATATAATCGATTACCTGTCCGCCGTCTTGGAAAAGCATTGCGAATTGATCGTAAGTTATATCGTCGCCGTTTAATTCGCCGTCGCCGTTTTCGTCGGCATTGGGAACGGCCGCTCTGAAATCCACCAACTTAAACCAGTCTGCTTTGAGAGAACCGTCTTTCGCTCCGTCTCTCAACCACACCAACACGTCGTACGACAGATTGTAATTTCCGCTTTCCGATAACGCCAGTAAATCCTCGTCCGACATATTGACGAATTCTTCGTTTTGTACAAGCTCGTTTTCGATCGTGTTCCACAAAAGCCGCAGACGTTGACTGTTGTTTTCCCTTACCAACGACATTAACGATTTGATACTTGCAAGGTTGTCGTACTGATCTTCCAACTCTGTCGAAGATTTTCCCTCGATTTCGTCTATAACGTCGCGCGCGGAAAGCGCCTTGTCTACGTAATCGTCAAACTCTTCTTTCGTGCAGTACGCGTAAGTTTTAACGGCGACCTGCAAAGCCGATACAGAGGACACCGCGCTCGTACCTAAATCCATCTTGACGGGCAGCTGCATTACCTGCAACACGCTCGTGGCGTCGGATGCGTTACGTATCGATACCACCGAGCCGTCCTGAAGTATTGTGCCGAGCGGCAAATTAAGACTTTCCAAAGACAGCGCCTGCACGATTGCGAGCGCGGTAATATCCAATCCCTGCAACGCGGTTATTTCTATCTGCTTTTCCGGTTTGCCCAAAACGGACACCGACCCTACGCCCTCTATTGCGCGCAGTTTCGTTGCCAACGCGTCGGCGTCTTTTGCCAGATCGGACAAATCGTCTTCCGTCAGATTTAATTTTTGTTTATACACAGTAAGCGTAGCCGCCGCCGTACCGTTCATATCTATTTTTACAAACGACGGTTTTTGGCAGGCGGAAGGTAACGTTACGTTATCAAAAGCGTCTTCGATGGCAGATATTTTTACGTCTATATCCGTGCCGTAATCGAAAGTAAGTATGCTTACGGATACGTTGTCGTACGACCGCGTTTCCAACTCGGTAATACCGGGAATCGTCTTTAATATGTTTTCCAACGGTTGTGTGACGTCTTCTTCTACGCTGCTTGCCGCAGCTCCGGGATAAATAACCGTAACGCCCAACATCGGCATTTTGATATTAGGCAGAAGATTAGTCGACATATTCATAGTAGCCAACACGCCTACTGCAAGCAAAATCACTACCAACACGCAAACAGTAACGGGACGTTTTATTGTGGTTTTTATAAGAGAATTCATCGCTACCTCTCAACACGTTATGTTTAACGGATATAATGCGCTAAAGCGCGCTTTGCGCAACAGCTTTCATTCGAGCATATTTTACACAATTATGCCGATTTTGGCAAATGCGTTACAAAACTTTTTTGCGCGTTCGTCTTCAAATTTTCGCAATAATATTTTGCTCCGTTTATTTTCCTTATATCCTACTGCGATAACCTTTAAAACAGCTGATTTTTCCGCAGACGGAAAAACGGAGTAACGCCCGTGTACGAGACAGGCAACAAACGCGCAAACCGAATCGTTCGCGTAAAACGTCCGCAAAAAATGCAAGTCCCAAACGGACTTGTCCGCTTGAGACTTGCAAACATATGGAGAGAAATTGTGATCAATCGATATTGATAGCGTGTTTCGTTTCTTCCTTGCTTTCCTTAGGAACGGTTACAAACAATACGCCGCTTTCGTATTTGGCTTTGATTTTCGTTTCGTCGACGTCGCCCATATAGAAACTGCGCGAACAGCTCATAGCGCGCTCTCTGCGGATATAACGGGTATTATCCGACGCGCTTTCTTTCTTTGCCGAAATAGTGAGATATCCGTTTTCAAAATTCAAAGTTATGTCCTTTTTTTCGAAACCGGGCATTTCTACGTCCAACGCGTACTCCTTTTCCGTTTCTTTGATATCCGTCTTCATAAAAGAGCTTTCCTGGTCTACGTAGAAAGGACGGAAAAAGCTGTCGAACGCCTCGTCAAACAAATCGTTATTTCTGTGAGTAAGATAATTTTTCATAATCGTAATCTCCTTTATTGTTTAAATTATTGTCAAAAGCAATCCGTTCTATACCTTTGCGAGCGTATTTTATGCGAATTATTTAGCAATCGCCCACACTGTTTGTTAGCACTCTTGCTCGTTGACTGCTAACATTATACCACATTATATGCGTTTGTCAACACTTTTTAACAAAATTTTTTAGAAAAAATTCTTTTTTTTTCTAAAACAATGGCATAAAAATGTTTTTCGTTATTAAAAACGATGCTCGAAATTGATTTATAAATAACAAAATTCAAACGACGGTATAACAAGCAGAAAGACCGCAGCAAATGAGCGCGAAAATAACGGACGGTTTACAGATAAAACCGTGCAGACAAGATTTTCATACGACGCGCGACAAGCAAAATCGTCGAGCGTCCCGATTAATTTGCAAATATTTAAACGGCGAAGTTGGGCTCGTTACAATCAAATTACTTTTTTTGCAGGCGGCGCGCATTATAACGAACGTTTTCGATTATTTTAATAAAATACCTAAAGACGATTAAAGCGCAGTCCGCATTTTACCGTTGCGGACTGCGCTCCTTCTTTGAATGTTTAAAACGCTTTGCTTAGATAATCTTCGATAAACGGCTGAATGTTGCCGTCCATAACTTCGCTTATGTTTGCGTTTTCGAAATTTGTACGATGATCTTTTACTAACGTATACGGACAGAATACATAACTCCTTATTTGACTGCCCCACTCGATTTTCTTTACTTCGCCTTTGATCGACGCCGCTTCTTCCATCTGCTCGCGTTCCTTTATTTCCGCAAGCTTACTGCGAAGCATTGCCATTGCCTGTTCGCGGTTTTGCACTTGACTGCGCTGCGTTTGGCAGGAAACTACCACTCCCGTAGGAACGTGAGTAATGCGTATCGCGCTCTCTGTTTTGTTGATATGTTGACCGCCCGCTCCGCTGCTGCGGTAGGTGTCGATTTTAAGATCCTTATCGTCGATAATAATATCGTTATCCTGCGGAAGTTCGGGCATTACTTCGAGAGAAGCAAAGCTCGTGTGTCTGCGCTTTGCCGAGTCGAACGGGGAAATACGTACAAGTCGGTGAACGCCCTTCTCCGCTTTCAAATATCCGTAAGCATTGGGACCGTTTACCTGAAACGTAACCGATTTAATACCTGCTTCTTCGCCGTCGAGAAAATCCAACACCTCCAACTTGTAACCTCGACGTTCGGCGTAACGCGTGTACATTCTGTACAGCATTTGCACCCAGTCCTGCGCTTCCGTTCCGCCCGCGCCTGCGTGCAAAGTAAGTATCGCGTTGTTTGCGTCGTATTTGCCCGAAAGCAACGTCGCTATGTGCAGTTCGTTTATATCCTTTGAAATGCCGACAAGCTCCGTCGCCGTTTCCGCAAGCATAGCATCGTCGCCGTCGCACAGTTCGAGCAAATCGGATATATCTTTTAAACGTTTGCTCAGTTTCCGATAACCGTCGATTTTATCTTCGATATTTTTGGCGCGCTGACTTACCTTCTGCGCGTTCTTAACGTCGTCCCAAAAATCGGTTTTGTGCTGCTCCTCGTTGAGCGACGCTAATTCTTCCGTTAGTTTGAGAATATTCAAACTGTCGCCGATTCCTTTAAGCTTGTCGGCAAGCTCTCTTATATTCTGTTTCAGTTCGTCTATTTGAATCATAAATTTATTATTCCGCAGTTTCTATTTCTTAGCTTTGTTTTCCTTACGCTGTTGACGCTTTAAAGCGTACTCTTCCTGTTTGGTAAGCGGACGCGCAGGTTCTTCGGCGACGTCCGTTCCTTCCGACGAAGCAGCCGCCGAATCCTTAGCGTAACAGCAGTTTTTGTACTTTTTACCGCTGCCGCAGGGACAGGGCCCGTTAAGTTTTTTCTCGGAATTTACATTTGCGTCGGGCGCGACATTGGAACGTAATTGCTGCACAATTTTAGCAAAAGTCAACATTCTGATAGTTTGGACTTTGATATTTTCATTGAGCTTGTCGAACATATCGAAAGCTTCCTTTTTGTATACCATTATCGGGTCGTGCTGTCCGATCGCCTGAAGTCCGACTCCCTGACGCAAATCGTCCAACGCGTCCAAATGATCCATCCAAAGGTTGTCTATCGTACGAAGCAGTACGAATCTTTCCGCTTCGCGGAATGGAACGACGTTGCCGCCTTCGTCGTTTTCCAAGCGTTCGTTAAGATACTCTTTGCACCTTTCCGCAAGCATATCGCACACGGCGCGAGCGGAAGTAAGATCGTCTTCCTTTAAAACGGGCTGTTCCAAAGCAAAATATTTGCCTAAATTGTGGTTGACTTTGTCAAGATTCCATTGCGAAACGTCTTCTTGACTGTCGCAGGCGTCGGCAAGCGCCAAACGCGCGTATTCGTCCGCCATAGCGAGAATATCGTTGTGAACGTCTTCGTTATCGAGAATTCTGTCGCGCTCTTTGTAAATCGCTTTGCGCTGTTGGTTGTTTACGTCGTCGTACTGAAGAACGTTTTTACGACTGGAAAAGTGCAGTCCCTCTATACGTTTCTGCGCCGATTCGATGCCTCTTGTAAGCAAACGCGATTCCAACGGGGTATCTTCGTCTATGCGCGCAAACATCATTACCCGCTGCATCATATCTCCGCCGAAAATCCGCACCATATCGTCCTCTGCGGATATATAAAATACGCTGCAACCCGGATCTCCCTGACGGCCCGCGCGTCCGCGTAACTGATTGTCTATTCTGCGCGAATCGTGCCGTTCGGTACCTATTACGCACAGTCCGCCCGCTTTTACCACGTCTTGCTTTTCTTTGTCCGTTTCTTTCTTGTATTTCGAAACAAGTTCGGAATAGACCGCTTTGAGTTTCTCCGTTTCTTCGTCGCCTTTTGCAAAACCCGTAGACGCTTCTATCTGCTCGTCTTCGTATCCCTGCCGTTTCATTTCCTGCTTTGCCATAAACTCGGGATTGCCGCCCAAAAGAATATCCGTTCCGCGTCCTGCCATATTCGTGGCGATCGTAACCGCTCCCAAACGTCCCGCCTGCGCTACTATTTCCGCTTCGCGCTTATGATTTTTAGCGTTCAACACATTATGTTTGATGCGTTCGGCGGTTAGCAGTCTCGACAGCTCTTCGCTCTTTTCTACGGTAATAGTGCCCACCAAAATAGGCTGTCCGACGGAATTGCGTTCTTTGATTTCTTCCACGATTGCGCGCAATTTGCCTTGCCGCGTAGAATATACGACGTCGGGACGGTCGTTACGTATCATAGGCAAGTTGGTGGGTATTGCAACGACGTCGATTTTGTATATGGTGTTAAATTCCTGTTCTTCCGTCTTTGCGGTTCCCGTCATTCCGCTCAGTTTATGATATAAACGGAAATAATTTTGGAAAGTGATTGTTGCAAGGGTTTTATTTTCTTCCTTAATCGTTACGTGCTCTTTCGCTTCTATCGCCTGATGCAGTCCGCCGTTGAAACGTCTGCCCTCCATTTTCCGACCCGTAAAAGAATCTACGATAAGCACTTCGCCTTTTTCTACAATGTAGTCGTCGTCGCGGCGCATAATGGCGTGCGCGCGTAAGGCATTGTTGATATAGTGATTTATTTCGGTATTCTCGGGAGAGGACAAATTGTCAAGTTTGAAATATCTTTCCGCCTTCGTTACGCCTTTGTCCGTTAAGCGCGCCGTCTTCTGCTTGCGGTCTACGACGTATTCTCCGTTCGGTTCCTCGTCGCCTTCGGTTTTCCCTTCCTGATCGACATTGGTGGAATTTTGCAGCAAGCAGGCGAATCTGTTTGCCGTAACGTACATTTCGCTGGATTTTCCGCTCGGACCCGAAATAATCAACGGCGTACGCGCTTCGTCGATGAGAATACTGTCAACTTCGTCTATTATAACGAAATTCAAACCGCGCTGTACGCAGGCAGCTCGACTTGTAGACATATTGTCGCGAAGGTAATCGAAACCGAACTCGTTGTTCGTACCGTACGTTATATCGCAGTTGTACGCTGCGCGCTTTTCGCGCGCTGTCATTCGGTTAAGCGTAACGCCAACCGTAAGTCCCAAAAAGCGGAACACTTTTCCCATCCATTCCATATCGCGCGTCGCAAGATATTCGTTTACGGTGATGATATGCACGCCCTTGCCCGTCAAGGCATTAAGATAAGCGGGCAACGTTTCAGTAAGAGTTTTACCTTCGCCCGTCGCCATCTGGCATATACGTCCCTGATGCAGAGCGATTCCGCCTAAGATCTGAACGTGGAAATGTCTCTGCTGCAAAACGCGTTTGCTGGCTTCGCGGCACACTGCGAATGCATCGGGCAGAAGTTCGTCCAACGTTGCGCCGTCGTTATATCTGTTTTTAAGCAGCTGCGTTTGCGAAGACAGTTCTTCGTCGGACATACCGACGTACGCATTTTCTTTTTCTTCAACAAGTTTGGCGATTTTTTCCAGTTTTTTTACCGCTCTCGCGTTAGAACCGCCGTATGGGTCTCTCATATACGTTCTCCTTAAATTTCGCTGTCGGTCTCATAACTTAAGACCGATTCAACTTTCGACAGTATCTTCGAAAATAAAGTTTTCTTTGCGCGCGGACAGCATAAGTCCGACGACCGATACCGCGCCCGCTCTCTTTAGTACCTTCGCGCATTCGTTAAGAGTGGCTCCGGTTGTCTTTACGTCGTCTATTACTACAACGCGCTTGCCTTTTACGTCGCATTTAACTTTGAACGCGCCGATAAGATTGCTTTTACGGTCGTTTTTATTAAGCTTTTCCTGACGTTCCGTTTCTTTAACCTTAACAAGTGCGTCCGTTAAACGTTCGTCGCAATCAAGTATATCACAAAAATACTTTGCCAGCAACCGAGATTGATTATACCTGCGCGAGCGTTTTGCTTTCGCGCTCATAGGCGGATAACAAACCGCGTCGAACTCGACGCCGTTCTTTTCCGAAAGAAACGCGAGATACCTTGCAAAAACCTTAGCGTATCTGCCCTTGCCGCCGAATTTCATCTGCAATATCGTCCGCTGCACCGCGCCTTCGTAACTGAAAACGGCGAAAGATCTGTCAAAATATATTTTGTCGAAAGCGCAGTTTCCGCAATAATCCTCCGCTCCGTCTATGCCTACGCCGCAGCGTTTGCAGGTTTTTCCGTTGTTGAAAACGACCTCTTTCATACAATCGGAACAAAAACCCGTTTCGTCGAAAATATCTCTGCCGCATTCGAGACATTTGAACTCGGTAGGAGCAAACGCTTCCGCTATGCTTTCCTTAACCGCTTTAAAAATCTTCTTCCGTCTTGACGTCATCTTCGGTTCTTACGGCCGTTCCGAAATATTTTTGATGAACGGCGTTTTCCTCTTTTAAAAATCTGCACAGATTTGTCGTACGGGCGGCAACGTAATTGTTGTGTATCATCAAAGACAGTATCTTTTTACTTCCTACTATTACAACTGCGCGTTTTGCGCGGGTAATAGCGGTATACAAAAGGTTCTTATTGATTATCGTAGGCGGTCCGCTGACAAGGGGCACTACCACGACGGGGAATTCGCTGCCCTGACTTTTGTGTATCGTTATTGCGTAAGCCAATTGCAAATCGGACAAATCGGCGGTTGTGTACGTGGCAAGTCTGTTGTCGTCGAACAATACCTCCATAAGCCCGTTTGCGCGGTCGATAAGCCGCACAACGCCTATATCGCCGTTGAATATGCCCGTCCCTTCCTCGACAACGCCGTCCTTAGTAAAACGGGTAAAAGGCAATTCGTAATTATTGACGGTCTGCATTACGCGGTCTCCGACGCGGATTATGTTTCTGCCTACGGTCAACTCCTGCTTGCCGTATTGTCTTGGATTGAGCGCCTGCTGTAAACGCGCGTTGAGGTTTTCCACTCCGGCGACGCCGTTCTTCAATGCTCCCAGCACCTGTATTTCGCTAGACGGCAATTGGGTAAATTTAGGCAAACGCGTTGTTACCAACTCCACGACGGTATCGGATACCTGTTGAAAATCGGCATAATTCATAAAGAAGAAATCTCTGCTTTGATTGTTGATTTCGGGCATTTTACCCTGATTTATCAAATGCGCGTTGGTAACGATTAAACTGTCGTCGGACTGGCGGTAAATATGGGACAGGTATCGAATCTCTACTACGCCGCTCTTGATAATATCGGCAAGCACGTTTCCCGCGCCTACGCTGGGAAGCTGATCCTTGTCTCCCACAAGCACCAAACGGCAACCGTTTTCTAAGGCGGATAACAGACTGTACATTACCGACACGTCCACCATAGACATTTCGTCTACCACTACCACGTCGCAGGGCAAAGTGTTGTAGCGGTTATATTTAAAGGACATTTTGTCGCCACGCAACTCGTAACCCAACAGACGGTGAATAGTTTTGGCGTCCCTTCCTATCGCTTGCGACATACGCTTTGCCGCTCTGCCGGTAGGCGCGCAAAATTCCATACGCAAACCCCTAGAGGAAAGTATCTCCGCAATACATTTGATTATAGTCGTTTTGCCCGTTCCCGGACCTCCCGTAATTACCGTTACGCCGTTGATAAGAGAGGATTTTACCGCGCCTAACTGTCCCGCATGAAATTTGATTTTGTTAATTTGTTCGAATTGAACAATAAGACTGTCCGCATCGATCATTATACGTTTTGCGTCGTGATTGAGGGAAATCAAACGCGAGGCGATTGACTTTTCCAACTTGAAATAACGGTTGAGCGCAATCATACGCAATCCGTCTATTTCAAAAACCTGTATTAAAGGTTCGAGAACAAGCTTCGTCACCGTATCCTCTACCAACTTTCCGTAAAACGTCAGATCTACGCCTAAAATATCCGAACAGGATTTCATCAGATCGTCGAAAGGAAGATACGTATTGCCCTGTTTTTCTGCGGATTCCTTAAGTTGATATATAATCGCGGCTCGCACGCGAAACTCGCTCAACGCTTCCACGCCCATACTTTGCGCTATTTTATCCGCAGTGAGAAAACCCACGCCGTCTACGTCGTCGATCAACCTGTACGGATTCGCCAAAACAAGATTTTTAGTCTGTTCCTTGTATATATTGTATATTTTGACCGCCAAATTCGTCGTTATACCGTAGCTTTGCAAAAACATTATCTGCTCCTGCATATTTTTCAACTCGGCTACGGCGTTGGCGATATCCATCGCTTTCTTTTGCGAAATCCCCTTTACTTTAACGAGAAGCATAGGGTTGTTTTCGATAACTCCGAAGGTGTCCGCGCCGAATTGATCGTAAATATTGTTTGCGGTAACTTCGCCGACGCCTTTTATAAGACCGCTGCTTAAATATTTAACGATACCCGCGCGGCTCGTCGGGTCGCTCATCGTATACTGTTCGATTACCAGCTGTTCCCCATAACGGTTGTGTACGACGATTTTACCGACAACGCTCAATACCGCCCCTATAGAAAGGGTCGGAAAATTACCTACGCACGTAAGATCGTCGCCGTCGGTCGTTTCCAGTCCGAATACGGTATAACCGTTGTCTTCGTTGCGGAAAATTATTTCCGCAACGGTGCCTTTCGCCGTAAAGTCCACAGTAAAAGTCTCTCCTAATTATTTACGTACTTTTTCAAATCGTCCGCTTTGTCCGTTTGCTCCCACGGAAATTCGGCGTTGCCGAAATGACCGTAGCTCGCAGTTTGGAAATATATTGCGCGCTGTAAATCGAATTTGTTTATTATAGCGCGCGGACGAAGGTCGAATTCCTCCGATATTATTTCCGACAGCACTCCGTCGCTTACCTTTCCCGTGCCGTACGTGTTGACGTCGATCGAAACGGGTTTGCTTCTGCCTATAGCGTAGGACACCTGCAGCTGTATTCTGTCCGCAAGTCCCGCCGCAACTACGTTTTTGCAGATATATCTCGCCATATATGCAGCGGATCTGTCAACTTTCGTGGGGTCTTTGCCCGAAAACGCTCCTCCTCCGTGCGCGCAATATCCGCCGTAAGTATCTACGATTATTTTGCGTCCGGTAAGCCCGCTGTCCGCCGCAGGCCCTCCTATTTCGAAACGGCCCGTAGGGTTTATGTAATATTTCGTTTCTTCGTCGAGAAGGTTTAAAGGCACCACTTCGCGAATGACCAAATTTATCATATCTTTGGCAATAACCGACGACGATACGTCGGCGCTGTGCTGCGTAGACAATACTATCGTGTCTACGCGGCAAGGTTTGTCGTTTTCGTCGTACTCCACCGTAACCTGACATTTGCCGTCGGGGCGAAGATAATTTACGAGTTTTTCCTTGCGTACGTAAGCAAGACGACGGCTTATTCTGTGCGCGAGCATAATCGCCATAGGCATATATTCGGGAGTTTCGTCACAGGCGTAGCCGAACATCATGCCCTGATCGCCTGCGCCGTACATATCCAAAACCTCGCCTCTGTTTTTGTATTCGTTGGAACGGTCTACGCCCAATGCGATATCGGGAGACTGCTTGTCTAACGATACTATTACTCCGCAACTGTCGGCGTCGAAGCCGAACTTGGCGCGCGTGTAACCTATATTGCGTACGGTGTCGCGAACTATCGTTGCATAATCCACAACCGCAGTTGTGCTAATCTGCCCCATTACGAAAACCGTTCCCGTACATACTACGGTTTCGCATGCAACGCGAGCGCTCGGATCCTTGCTTAAAATAGCATCCAATATAGCATCGGATATTTGATCGCACATTTTATCGGGATGCCCTTCGGTAACGCTTTCCGAAGTAAAAAATCTGTGTTTGTTGTTTTTCATTTGCATTTCCTCCGTCGGTAAATTTGTTCGACGCAACCGAAAACAACCGTTCGGATTTATGCGTCAAACCTATCGAAGGCGGCGACAATAAAAAAGTCTTGTCCCATAGACAAGACTGCTCAAAACTCTTTCGCCGTCCCATCTTTCAAGGTTTCCCTTGCGGAATTTAGCACCTAACGCTTTTAGGTTGCTGTAACTTCACCGAGTCCGTCTCTCCGTTACTCTCGATAGGGTAAAAATATTGTATCACCGCGCAGTCGCGCTGTCAACCGTTTAATGCGCCGATACCCGATATTAAACTCGAATTTTGCGGCGCGGCAGTATACGGACGGTTTCAACGTCAATCTTGCCGCGACGCTTTTTTAATGCCTTCGCACAAATGCACGTACTTGACGGAGCAAAACCTTTCGTCTCCGCGCACCTGATACGTAACTCCCTTATGATAGAAATCGAACCTGTTGCGCCTTACCAACGCTATGCCGTCAATTTCGCTTATGGGAAATTCCTTAATTCCGTCTTCTCCGTATATTCTGAAACGCTCTGCGTTTGCGGTAATTCTGTCGCCGGATATTCTTTGCTTCTTCTTAAACCGTATACTGTCGTACAGCTCTATATTTTTATCGTCGAACACGTCCGTATTCTGCGACAAAGCAAGACGTATTATTTCATTTTGCTCCCAGTCGTGCCACTCGCTTATAACGGAGAATTTGTCGTTCGGAACAATATGCAAGTCCTCCGTATATTCCCATTCTTTTCCGCAAGCGGTACATCTAAACTTGTTGCCTTTCGAACGGATAGAGGATACAGCGGAGCAATGCGGGCACATATACAGTACGCGTTCGATATTTTCCGCGCGCTTGTTGCTTTTGAATTTTACGCCGCTTGTCATGTCGTCCACGCGCAAGCTGTCGCAAATAAGTTTAAACAGCTCGTCGATAGGCATTGATTTATATTCGTCGGGTTGAAGTACGAGACGGATACGCCCGTACATCTTGCCTTTGCGTTTCGATACGCCCCAACGCGGATCGGAACCGTATCCGCCTTCGATATTGTAGACGACGAGGGGTACTTTGGATATTTTGACGAACTTTGCCAATGCGTCCTCCATAGGCCACTGCGAACCCGATAAAATACGGTTGCCTTCGGGAAAAACGCCTACCGCGCCGCCCTCTCTTAAAACGCGGAGACAGCTGCGTATCGCCGTCGTATCGGTAGAAGATTTCTTTTTGGGAATGGGCGCCACCATATAGCGGAGAATGGGGGACACTACTTTCATATTAAACAGGTCGTCCATTGCGCAGAAGTATATGGGACATTTGAAAGACAGCGCGGCAAAAACGGGGTCGAAAGTAGTAACGTGATTGCACAGCAAAAGAAACGGACCTTTCAGCGAAGATTTTTCCGCAGTAAAATTATACTTTATTTTCGTATGGATGCGGAATATGCCCCTGAAAAAAGCAAATATTCCTTTATGCCGCCTTTTTACCCATTTATTCTGCGACATTGTCTATCATCTCCTTACATAACCGACGCTTTTACTTTGCGGTAAAAATACCGCTGCGATTTTTAATATTTTTTACTCCGACAACGTTCTTCATTCAGTATTTCGCCGAGTTTAAAAGAATTTCCCGAATCCACGTTGACGTAACGGTATTCGATGTCAAAATCGCCGACCGACGAAACCGACAGAATATATTCGTCGCCCAAAGCAAAAACAGACGCGGTCTCGAAACGCTCGGACTTACATTCTATTGTATTCGGAATAAACGTTTTGCCGCCGTCGCGCTTGAAAACGGCTTCTTTAACCGTCCAAAGACAGTTCGCGTACAAAGCTCTGTCGCCTTGCGGTAATTTCATTAAACTTTCGCGTTCGGACGCGGTCAGAATTTTGTCGAGAATCCGTCCGTCGAATCGCGCGGTATTACGCCGTTCCAAATCTACTCCTATTCGGCGGTCGAATATCGCCGCCGCAACTACGTTTCCGCTATGCGTAACGGAGAACTCCGCAACGCCGCAGGTTAATTTTCCGTTCGCGTTGCGGCTTATATCAACGGCGTTAAGATCCATTCCCAGCAAATCGTCGAAAGCGTATTCCAGCAACTTCCAGACGTAATACTTGCATTTTCGCGCGCGTTCGTTTCCGCACGCGGAAATTTCCTTAGCGCGCGCAGAAGACACATGATCGCTTGCGGTAGGAAAAGGATATTGCGCGACGTACACAACCGCCGATTCGAAAACGCTTTTTACATTGTTATCCGACATAATTTCAGTTTAACATTCCGACGGTCCGTTGTCAAGTCATAGCTTTTTCAGTTTGCATACAGAAAGCAAAGATTGCCGTAACGCATCGAAAAATCCGTTATAAAGCTTGCTATTCGTTTACTAAATCGAAAGACTTTGCCGCGCGGAATAACACTGTTGGTTTGTTATCGCAGCAACGGTTTTTATAGCGAGCAACAAAAACGACGCGCCCGAACAATCGTTTCGGACGCGTCTCAACCGTTCTTGTAATTTCGTTTATTCTTTCTGTTCTTCGGTAGGTTCTGCCGCAGGCGCTTCTGCGCTCGTTACGCCGCCCGATTCGTCGGCGGTTTGCGCGCCCTGTTTGCGCTTTTCGATTTCTACGAGCATCTTGTCGTAGTATTCTTCGTCGATGATAAACTTCTTATTCTGAATTATAAGCGCCGCTACTATAAACAGAATAGGCACTACGGTAACCGCCATTCTCAGCCAGATACGCATAGAAGGCGTACTTTTCGCTTTAAAGTTGTCGTTACCGACGTTGAAAGCGTTACCGTCGGCGTCCGTTCCCGACAATGCCAAAACGTATTGGTTCAATTGCGACATTTCGCTTGTATCCAAATCTTTTACGTACGCCACAAAAATCAGATTGTCGCCTGCCTTTTTCATAACGGCGGCGTCGCCGACCGCGCTTATGTACTGGGACTGAATCTGACGCGAACCGAGAACGTCGTCGTTTTCCAAACGCGATTCGAAATTCTGCACGGCAGCTTCGTCGTTTTTGTCCAATCCGTTCCATTCCGCAAGATACCGATTGACGGCTTCAATATACGCCGTCTGCTCGGCAACGGTTTCCATTCGGTCGAAGTATCCTTTCTGCGCTTCGACTGTGGAAATATTCTGAGACAATCCGTACACCGCCGATACCGTCAGTACAAGCGTTACTATACCGTACTTCAACGCGTCGGCGAATTTTGCCATAAACGGGCGAAGCGTAGAAACTACCGCTTCGTTCCTTTCGTGACGCTTATATTCGTTGTACTCGACGCAGTTGGTCATATTGATAATGCTGGACATATAGAACAGCGACTGTCCTACGAATACGAATATGCCGAATATACTGAGCGTGTAAATGTTGAACGGGAACCAACTGACCCAGCCGAGAAGCGCTACTCCCAAGTAACCGAAGCAAGCAACGGCAATAGAGAGTATTTGCAATTTCTTTCTCCCGAGCTTTTTTGAAAGCGCGGGATAAAGGGCCTGAGCGGCAATGTTGAATATACCGAATATCGCTACGAAAACGATCGCGTTTCCGTCGTAACCTATTTCCAAATAGTACAAATTGTACGCAAGTCCGACAAGGAGCGACGAACCTATGTTGTAGAACAGCATAGACAGCGTCATCCACAAAATCTGGTCGTTGTGAATTATCGTGTCCCACATTTGCTTTAAGGAAATTTTTTCGTTAACTTCCATTACCGAACGCGGACGTTCCTTAATAAACAAGACCATAATAACCTGCATTACTATGAATATTGCCGCGATACCTATACTTATCCAACGGAAAGCCTGCTGTACGTTGCCGGGATAGAGGAAAGAGATTCCGCCTTGCGCGGCAAACGCGCCTATTCCCGCGAACACGACGGTCAACATAGTAGCCTGATCGCGCTGTTTCTTTTTACTGGACAAACTTGCAAGCATCGACCAGTAACCTATATCATTCATTGTAAACGCGCTTTCCCATAGTAGGTACATTACCGCCATAAACACAACGAAATTCCACCCCGAAAGGGTTTGCACGTTGAACATAGTGATAATTATCGCGCCCGTAAGCACCGCTCCGATAAGAATCCACGGACGGAACTTGCCGAATTTCATATGCGTGCCTTCGATAATCGCTCCCATCATCGGGTCGTTTATCGCGTCCCAAACGCGCCCCGCTACGCCGATTAACAAGCTTATAGTCGTAAACTGCACGACGGACAGCGTCATACCGAATTGAATATACGTAAGCAAAAACGACGCTATCAACTGGTAAGACATATCTCTGCCGATACCGGAGATACTGAACAGCCACTTATTTCTGTTAAACTGTTTGTCTTCGGCGGTTATTTCCGTCTTTAAAACTTTTTCTGCCATAACTGCTCCTTAAATATTCGGATAAAATTTGCAGCAAATTGAAATTTCTTAAAATAAGCTTGCTAATTTTATATAGTATAGCATATCGATAACGAAATGTGTTTACAAATGAAAAAATGACATATATGTTTTTTCTTTAATTTTATTTCGGTACGAACAGCGGTAAAACGCAAATGCCCTACGCCGCAGAAAGACGGTTTTCGAGCGGATAAATCGGGGGATAATTCGAAGTTATACAAAAAAATCGGTCGACCGATACCGATTTTTTTGATAAAATCGTTTGCGTTTTTTTCGAAAAAAGCTATAATAAATATTGAAAAGTGAGTTGTACGCCAACGTGCGTAAGTCCGACTAATCGGACTTGCGCGCGTTTTTTTTACGAGGTAACAAATGGAAACTGCTACGGCAAAACGAAACAAAATGGCATCTATGCCTATGCGCAGACTTATTTGGAAAATGGGATTACCCATGATTATTTCAATGATTTTGCAATCGATATACAATATCGTCGATACCGCTTTCGTCATCAATATGGGCGAGGAAGGCATAGCGGGTAATCTGGCTCTGACATACGCGTTTCCCGTTCAACTGTTGATAATAGCAATAGGCGTAGGCACGGGAGTAGGCATCAACGCGCTTTTAAGCAAACAGCTTGGCGAAAACGACGGCGACGGCGTCAAAAAAACCGTCGGAAACGGTATATTCGTTGCAATTTGCATTTACGCCATATTTCTCCTGTTCGGACTTTTCAGCTGTAAATGGTTTATCTCCATGCAGTCGGGCGGAAACGTTCAAGCAACCGAAATGGGCGAAAATTATCTTAGAATCTGCTGCTGCTTTTCTTTCGGAGCGATAGGTTTTACTATTTACGAGCGGTTTCTGCAAAGTACGGGGAAAACGCTCTTTTCCACTATCGCGCAAATATTAGGCGCGGTAATAAATATCGTCTTGGATTACGTCTTCATATATCCGTGCGGAATGGGAATCGAAGGCGCGGCGTGGGCGACCGTTATAGGACAAATCTGTTCTCTCATAGCGGCTATGATTCTTCATTATTGCGCCAACAAAGAAATAAAAAACGATATAAAAGCGCTTAAACCGAACGGCGCTACAATAATCGAAATCTACAAAATCGGTATTTCCGCCGCGCTTATGCAAGGATTGCTTTCCGTCATGATGCTCGGTATGACAAAAATATTAGGTACGGTAAAGTCGATTGAAACAGCTCAATTACTGCAGGGAAGCTTCGGCATTTACTATAAAATAATGCAGTTTGCGCTGTTTGCCGCTTTCGGAATGTCGAATACCGTTATCTCTATTCTGTCGTTCAATTACGGAATGAAAGACAAACAACGCGTGCAATCGTGTATTAAACACGGTATTATAGACAGCATAATCGTAGCGCTCGTCATTACGGCGTTGTTCGAAGGTCTTGCCGTACCGCTTGCGAAATTGTTTTCGATAGCGGGAGGCGTAAGCGGCGAAGAAATTCAATCGGTTGTCGCAAATGCCGTCCGCATTGCAAGCATAGGATACGTTTTTATGGCGGTTAGCGTTGCGATTCAGGGAGTATTGCAGGCATTCCGATACGCGCTGTTGCCGCTTCTGATATCTTTTTTACGCTTATGTCTGCTCGTTCTGCCTATCGCCTACCTCTTTACTCTTTCAGACAACGTACTGAATTTAGTATGGTGGACTTTTCCGATCGTCGAAGTCGTCACGGCGGCAATATCCGTCGTTACGTTAAAAATTGCTTACGACAAAAAAGTCCGTACAATAGATTGCAATCTATAGCGATTAACGGTAAGAGCGGCGTCGAATTGCCCTACGGTTGATCCGACAAACCGTACGTTATGCGAACTTAACGTTTTCGACGTGTGAACGGGCTGTCGCATTAAGCGCATAATATACATTCTTGTGAATAATTATACAAAAAGACGCTGAAAAATATGTATTTCAACGTCTTTTTGTATAACTTTGAGAGATGTTTTGCATAAAAAATGTTTAATGCGACAGCCCCTTCATATTTGCCGTTCGATTTACAGAAAAATTTTCAATAAAAATTATCGTACTTTTAACGGTTTTTTTCGTTTATACCCGTTATGCCGCAGTTGAATTGTAGGTGATTTCAATCGTTGCGGATTCGGCGGAAACGCTTTTAATCGTAATATCGAAATTGAGCGTTTTTCCGTCGTTTCTCATATACTGAGGGAACGCTTCGCTCAGTTTGTCGCCCGCCTGCCACAAATCCATATCCGAAGCCCAACCGCCGTAAGACGTCGAACTTGTGGACGTCTTGCCGTCCGCTTCGACCAACTTGATAAGAGAAATATTCGTGGTCGAATTGTTGTAGTCCGTCAAAGAACCGTAACTGGTGCCGTACGGGTTTTTAGCCCACGAGGTAACGTGGTAAATTCTTACGCCGTACTCCGCTCCGTCGTAAAGACTTTCCGAATGCATAGCGTTGAGCCCCTGTGCGGAGTACAGATCTATAAGCAGATATTCGCAGAAATACGTATTGTCGAAATCCAACGGAATAAGTATTGCGTAACCGCCCGCTTGCGAACTCTTAATGGTAACCGTCTTAGAGGAGGTGACGATTTCGGGATCGAGCCAACCGAGCATCATCTTGGAGTATACGCCGTGATCGCCTATATTCCAGTCCATCATATCCGCGCCGCCCAGTCCTTGATCGCTGCCTTGTCTCGTGTTGTAATCGTAGTAATCGTCAAGTCCCAACAAGTGACCCGTTTCGTGTATGTACGTTTCGGTGTTGATAATCATTCCGTCGGGCATGGTAGTTCCCGGATCGGCTTTCATAAAGTCGAAACCCGCAAACAGATAGTAGTACGCGTCCAGTCCGTCGTACGTAGTCTCGCCGCCGTACCAGGTCACGTAAGCCCAGTAGAAATCGGCGTTGTCATAGTCTACGTCTTCGGAATAAATGAGGTAAACCGCATCTATGCAGCCGTCGCCGTTGGTGTCGTACTTAGTTAAATCCAAACGGCTTTCGTAGTAAGCAAGCACTTCCTCCAACAGCAATGCGGAACCGTCCTTGTCCCAACTGCCCGACGAATTCGAGTATTGAACCTTTTGCTGATATTTCGAGTAATACGATGCGGTATTGGAAGCCTTATAAACGGTTTGAATATCGAACGTTATATTAAGTTGTCCGTACGAAGACTTTTGATAGAAAGTCTTGACGCTTTCCCAACCCGTCTGAGCAGACGTTCCGTTGAAAGCAAGGTTGAGATTGGCAAGCTGCGCGTCTGTTATGGTATTGCCGTTTTTGAACTGTACGGGAACAACCAACGCATTGTACGTGCCTGTGGATTTAAGTCCGATCGCTTCGTCTACTTCCAAAAGTTTATCCTGCAAATTCGCATTGTCGAAAGTTTCGGAATCGTAAACTTGATTTTCCATCACGCCCGTAGGTTCGGTGACGGGTTTGTCTCCTTCTCCTTCGCCGCCTCCGCCTTCGGTGGCGTCGGGCAGTTCGAAGTTTATTTGACCGTGCTTACCGAAAGTATACGTCAACGTCAAGCCGTTTTCGAAGTCGCCTACGATTTTTGAAATTTTTCCGTCGGC
This sequence comes from Corallococcus sp., assembly GCA_023667435.1. Classification (GTDB taxonomy): domain Bacteria; phylum Bacillota; class Clostridia; order Christensenellales; family CAG-314; genus Fimimonas. The sequence goes on from JAMPAB010000009.1 coordinate 25,112, forward strand.
AACGTAGATTTTAAGGGACGCAAAATTGTATTGGAATTCTCCCAAAACGTAGTTGCCCGCGTCGGCGGGAGATTTCGCTACGTAGCAGTCGCCCGACTTAATAAACGTATGCTCGTTTAGTTTAGTCAAATAGATAAGGTACATATAGGAAATACATTTTTCGTAGTCTTCCGTACCTTCGGCATATTTGGTATACGTGCCGTCGCCGTTGTCGTAGTAGAAGTAATCGGTTCCGTCGTCGTAAGCCAGATAATCGGTATACGTTTCTCCGTCTTCCGCTTCGTATCTGTTTAAAACGGAGGAGCCGAGATATTCGTAGTAATCTTCCATATCGCCCGTTATAGTAACGGAAAAGTTCCACGTTTCGACGTCGGAATATTTTTCGAAGACGGTAAGCAGTTCGGCGGGGGTCGTATTTATATCCGTGCCTGCCGCCACCACCGTAAACGTCGCTTTGCCGCTTGCGTCTTCGTACGAAATCGTTACGTCGAACGAGCCTGCCTTAGAAGTATCGGCGGCGCTTGTATCGAGCATACTTTGCGTAACGGTAACGTTGTTACCGCTCTTATCGGTAATGACAAAGTATTGCGTGTAATCGACGGTTGCGCCCACTTCCAAAATAAGCGATTTGCTTGTGTCGAGAGTAACCGTGTATTCGGGATCCGACGAAGTAGCGTCGGGTAACTCGAAGCTTACCTGTCCGAATTTACTGAACGTGAAAGTAAAAGTATAGTCGTCGTTCTGCACGCCTACAATTTTGGAAACGTTTCCGTTTGTTATGTAAACGGTAACGGATTTCCACGTGTGACCTTCGTATTCTCCCAAAACGGCGTTACCCGTAGCATTCGGGTTTTGAGCCTTGTAGCAGCCGTCGGCGGCAGTAAACGTATAATTGCTCAGCTCGGACAAATCGATAAGATTCATATAAAAATATTCTTCGAAATCTTCCGAATCTTCGGAGTATACGGTATACGTGCCGTCGTCTTCCTCATAGTACCAGTAAGCCGTGCCGTCTTTGCCGTACGTCAGATATTCCGTATAGTCGTAACCGTAGTATGTATATCTGTATAAAACGTCGTCGCCGTAATATTCGTAATAATCGTCTTCTTCTTCGCTTACCACGTTGACGGCAAAGTTCCATTCTTCGTTTTTATATTTGTCGAATATAGCTTTGAGATCCGTAGCAGGAACTTGCGAACCGGAAACGGTAAACTGTGCCGACGTGCTCGAACCGCCGTAGGAAACCGTAACGGTAAACGAACCCGCTTTGGACATATCCACCTTAGATAAGTCGAGCATGCTGTTCGTTACCGTAACGTCGTTGCCGTCGCCGTCCTTAATTGTAAAAAACTGAGTGAAATCCACCGTTGCGCCGACAGCGAGAGCGAACGATTTGCTCGTATCGACGGAGATTACGCAATTGCCTGAGGGAATGCTTCCTGCGTTGTCCCACTTGGCGTACAAATCCGCCCCCTCGTCAAGCGCCGTATCTTCGGTGAAACGTTGCGTTAGATTTTCGTCGAGATACCAACCGCCGAAAACCTTGTCGCCGTTGGTATAGCTTGTAGGCAGACCTTTACTTTCGGTATACTCGTATACCCTGATCGGATCGCCGTTATTGGGATGCAGTCTTACAACGACTTTAGTCTCGTCTACGCACGCGACTAAAAGCAGGCAAGTAACCGCCATCATAACCGCAATTAAAATTGCCGTAAATTTTTTCATCTGAACCTCCTTGTTGCACAATACACATTTTAAAACTATCGAGAAAAATAGTCAATAGCATTTTTATTTCGTACCGAAAGATATTTCGACACAAAATCGAAGCCGACCGTTGTTTGATATAGAAATATAACAAATCGGTAACGTTTGTCGTCGTTTGCGACAACCGCCGCAAGCGCGGATTTTTTTCGCGCTTATTCTGTTCGACTTAATATTAACGCCCGAACAACAAGTTTTATTGCGATAAGTAAAAAAATCTATATTGATTTTGCGTAAAATTTATTATATACTGTAATCTGCCGCGAGCGTTTGCGCGCAGACTGCTTTTTCCGCGCCGCAAAAATCAACGGTTTGCGGTTAGCTGTACGGCAAAGGTGCAATATGACAAAACGTAAAATAGCGTGGATTGTAACGGCGTGTATCGTAGGCGCAATACTTCTTACCGTAGTAGGCTGCGTAATCGCAGCAAACAGCAAAAACGACAAGTCGCTTCCCGAACTTCCCCTCGCAAACTGGCAGAGTATGATAAAAAGCGACGCGTTGATAAAAAACATCGTTACTCCCGGCGCGCACGATGCGGGAACGATAGGTTTACCCTACTTCGCCGCAACGCAAGACAGAGACGTTACTATGATGCTTTGCTGCGGAACGAGGTACTTCGACTTGCGCGTTTCGTACGACAACGGAAAATACCGCATATATCACGGTCCCAGCAAAGGGATAACGCTGGAAAGCGTCCTCGACGACGTACGCGAATTTCTTACGGTATATATGAGTGAATTCGTTATACTCGACTTTCAACATTTCGAAGAAGAAAACACCGAAGCTCAGCAGGGCGCGATAGCGCTTGTAGAAGAAAAACTGAACGGTATGCTTGTAACAAACAATACGTCTAAGTCGGACGTTGACTTTGTAGATGAACTGGCGCTGGGCGAAGTTCGCGGAAAGTGCCTTGTGACGTGGGGACGGCAAAACGCCTCGATAGTAAACAAAAACTACGTTTTTCAACGCAACAACGACTCTGGCGATCGCGCAGACAGCGTTATACACTCGTACTATTACGGTTCCTACAACAAAAAAAGTTCCTCCGCATACGTAAAAGAGGGACTGCCCTACTATATCGAATTGTTCAAAACCAGAGCAAACGGGAAAGGTCTGTTTGTGTTGCAGGGCCAGTTAACCGACGGTTTGTACGTATTCGGACCGCGCTTCAGAGAAGCAGCTCACACCGACAGAATGAACGAGTACGTTACAAATCTCAAAAACAGCGAGGATTTGGACGTAATAAATATAATTATGCGCGACTTCGTAACTCCCGCAAAAAACTGCCGCGCGTTGGAACTTAATATTGCAAAAGGGTTGGTGTACGAAAGCAGTTTGACAACTTTTACAATGATGATTGCCGACAATACAAAGTAATTTTTTTCTCTCCGTCAACTAACAAATATCCAAACGCCGACAATTTACCGACGGTATACGTAACCGAAAAAGCAAAAGCTGCCGAAAATTCGATTCGACAGCTTTATTATTGCGCGACACCTTAAACGTCGGTACTGACTTTTTTTTATTTTTTTAAATGCCTAAACTTTTATCATATCCGCAGCGGCGCTTTGATAGTTGTTCAATTATCTTTTAATCCAGGTCATAGGAGTAAATGCAAGCAGAACGGGGTAAATTTCCAATCTGCCGACAAGCATTGCCAACGTCATTACAAGTTTTGAAAACCACGAATACATATAATATCCGCTTGCCGCTACGCCGTACGCAGGTCCTATATTGTTGACGCACGAAACCGCAGCCGTTATGTTCGATTCGGCGGACAGTCCTTCGGCGGGGTCGAAGCACAGCAGAACGAACGTTACCGCAATTACGAACATATACACCGCAAAATAATTCGTTACTCCGTGCATAGTTTCGTCGGATACGATTTTTCCTTCGAACTTGACCGCATTTGCATTGCGAGGATTCAAGACGCGTCTCAATTCCTTTTTGACGGCGCAGCCGAGCAGCGCCACGCGCGAAATTTTAAGTCCGCCTGCGGTAGAACCGGCGCAGCCGCCGATAAACATCAGGATAAACAGCAGTCCCTTCGAAAGCAGCGGAAAAGCGTTTATCGACGACGAGGCGGGAACCGTCGAATAACCCGTAGTGGTAAGGAACGACGCAACCTGAAAGACCGAGTGACGAACGCCGTCGGAAACGGATTGAGTAAAAGGAAGTTGATTCGTTATGTTTATTGCAATCGCGGTAGTCGCAACTATCACTATGCCTGCATATATCCACAATTCGCGCGAAGCGAAAGCCGAACGGAATTTACGCACTATCAGTAGGAAATACACGTTGAAGTTTACGCCGAACAACAGCATAAACACGGTTATTATCCACTGACAGGCGGGATTGTACGATGCAACGCTGTCCGCTTTGATTCCGAATCCGCCCGTTCCCGCAGTACCGAATGCGTGTACGACGGAATCGAATATGGGCATACCCGCTATAATTAAAGCGATTATTTCCGCAACGGTAAGACCTACGTAAATCAAATAAAGAATTTTTGCTGTTGAATGAGCGCGGGGGACAATCTTATCTACCGTAGGGCCGGGCATCTCGGCGCGGAGAATGTGCATACTTCGGTCGCTTGTCCCCGAAAGCACAGCCATAACAAGCACTATTACGCCCATACCGCCTATAAAGTGCGAAAAACTCCTCCAAAACAGCAGACCCTTTGCCATACTTTCGATTTGATCGCCCGTAAGTATCGTCGCTCCCGTAGTGGAAAAACCGCTGGTAATCTCGAATAACGCGTCGATATACGACGGTATAGCTCTGCTGATTACAAAAGGCAGCGCGCCTATTAGCGATACGTACACCCACGAAAGAGATACTATAATCAACCCTTCCTTAGAGTAGAAAACGTTGCTTTTGGGTTTTAAGCACAGCATAAGAACAAGTCCTATAACCAAACTTATTCCTATCGTTATAGCAAACGCCCACCAACACGATTCCGCAAGGCACGCAGACAATATCATAGGTATTGCAAGCAAAACGGACAGCATTACGCCCACTTTGCCCAGCGTGTTGAAAATCATACGGTAATTCATTGTTTACCTCACAATATCGGACAGATCGTACAAATGAGCGTCCATCGCCACTACTATTACTCTGTCGCCGACGGTTATGTTGTCGTCGCCCGACGGAATAATCGTCTCCTTGCCGCGAATTATGCCTGCAACGATAAAGTTGGGTTTGAGTTTTAGTTCTTTCAAAGGAGTGTCGATGATACTGCAATCGGGCAATACGGCAAATTCCAACGCTTCCGCTTTACCGTCCATCAAACTGTACATCGTTTCCACCTTGCTTTCGGACGACGTGGATAAAGCGCGAGCGTATCTTGTCAGGGTGTCTGCGACTATTTTCTGAGGAGATACGACCGTATCCAGCCCCAGTTTTTCCGCAAGCGACGACATCGCCTGATGACTTACCTTCGTTATTACTTTCGGAACGCTTTCGCTCATGGCGAAGAAAGATATAAGAATATTTTCCTCGTCGTTTCCCGTAAGCGCAATAAACGCATCGGTAGTCTTTATGCCTTCTTCCCACAGTAAATCCTGATTCAAACCGTCGCCGTATATCACAGTCGCGGCGGAAGGTAACCGTTCGGCAATCTTAGCGCACTTGTCGGAATCTTTTTCGATGATCTTAGCATAAAATCCGTCTCCTGCAAGCAGTTTTGCAAGATAATACGCAACCGTACTTCCGCCTAACATAATTACGTCGCGTCCCTGCTTTTGCCCTATGCCTACCGACTTAAGAAATTTGTGAGTGTCGTTACGCTTAACCATAAACGCCACTTTGTCGTCCGCTTTGAGGACGAACGCGCCCGTAGGTATATGTACCTCCTCGTTACGCTGTACCGCGCAGGCAACAAACTGTACCGAACTCTTTTTGCGCAAATCCTGCAAAGACTTGTCGGCTATGGGAGAATTTTCTTTTACCGCCAATTCCAACATCTGTATTTTTTTGCCGGCAAAATTATCCACGTTGACGGCAGAAGGCAGCTTTAACAAATCGAACAGCGATTCGGCGGTCAACAACTCGGGATTCAACGCCATAGACAGATCCAACTCTTTAATTAAAAATTCCAGTCCGTCTTCGTTATATTCCGTTTCCCGAATACGCGCAACGGTATGTTTTGCGCCCATGCGTTTTGCCAAAAAACACGCAAGCATATTAACTTCGTCCGACTCCGTAACGGCTATAAAAAGCTCCGTTTTAGCTACGCCCGCCTGTTGCAGCAGTTCGCGCGAAGTTGCGCTGCCGCATACCGCCATTACGTCGTAATTGTTAGTAACAGATTCTATAACCTGCAAATCGTTGTCGATTGCGACAACGTCGTGCCCTTCGCCGTCCATACTTTCGAGAATGGCCTTGCCGACTTTTCCGCAACCCACTACAATAACCTTCATACAATGAACCTCATTGTCAATTAGTTTACGCGGTTTAAATTAAACTGCGTATTTAATATTGTAGCACAACCGCGCGACATTGGCAATAATATTACCGAAAATGCCCGCGCCCGCAAGAACCCGATAATACAAAACCGATTTAAAAACAAATTGCGAATAAAACCGAAACGCTTTCATCTGTAATTGTAATTATAACTAAAACGGAACCTCCTTTTACAAGGAGGTTCCGCCTACGAGGATTATGACAACCGTCTATTCAGACAAGTCGATGACGTTAAAGCCGCTGTTTCCGAAAACATAAACCGCGTTGTCGAGATAAAACGCTCTTGCCCAGTCTATGCCCGTATCGAAATTCCGATACGACACGGCTTCGAATTTTTCCTTTTCGTAGTCGTAACGAAGCAATAAATATTTCGCTTCGCTGCTCGGTTGAGAGGGATTGCCTGTTACGAAGCTATTGTTGTAATCGATTACCTGCAAGCCTACAAGACCGTGTTCGGCATTTATAAAGCGCGCTTTAAATTCCGCCGAGAAGGAACAGTTTTTTAACGTGTACGTTCCCGCGCTTACAACCTTTTGTTCTTCGTTAACTTCCGTTTGCTTGTACGCTTCTATTTTTAAGTCCGCGCTGCTGTCGCCTTGACCTATGCCCAGCAGCTTGTCGCCGAACTTAATAAGCGATACGGAAAAACCGGGAATCGTACCCGTATGAATACAAGTTATATTATCGATATTGCTTAAATCGAAGAAGAACACGGGGTCGGTATTGCGTACTGCGGTGCAAACGTAGGCGTAGTCTCCGTCGAAACGGGCGGACTTGACTTCTTCGCCGTTTTCTGTAAAAAGCTCTACCGCCGCTACCGTTTCGAACGTTGTTATATCCACGCAATACAAGCTTGCGTTCGTAACGCTTTGTACGTACTTAAGAGTGCCGTCCGCGTACCAAATTCGCGATATACCGCGACTGACGGTCGTTACCGCGCGCAGAATTCCGTCTTTTTCGTCCATACTGAAACGGTCGTTTATCGTACCTTCCAACCGTACGCAACCCGTTTTGTCTAAAGCTTCCTTATACGACAGAACAACTATATCCGTCATATAAGAGTTGTACGTTTCCGCATCTATACGCTGTTCGCTGTCCGCTTCCGTCTCCGAATAGCAATACGTCTTGCTTATGTCGCGTTGATATTCCGTTCGCGTGACGAAGATATGTTCCTGCGACACGTATACGTTTTGCGAATACGACAGTAACGCGTACTGCGAAACCGTTTCGAGCGACCTTTCTTCGAACAGAGCCAACACGGTAAAAACGTTATTCGTAGTCTGCTCGGGCAAATAAATATCCGAAAGAGGCAAATATCCGTCGTCGGTCAAAGTTCCGCATCTGGGGACGTAATAACTTCTGTCGGAGTAATCGTAGATACGGTGCGAAGCAACGTTGAAATTAGTTACGACAAGCAGTTTTCCGTCGACTTTACGCGACGACAAATACGCGCCTGAAACGTAACTGCGGTTGATTTCCGCGACGTTTGAAGGATCCGAAACGTCCAAACTTATAACCGCAGTGTACAACACGCGACTGTTTGCGATAACGCAGGAAACAATGACCGTTACAACGGAAGCGTCTTCACTCAGATATATTTCTCCGTCCAAAAACGAAGAACTTCCGTAAAACGTTGCGCCGTCTTTTTCGGATATTTTATATTCGTTTATCTTTTCTGCGGTATTATTGCCGAGTTCATATATGTCCAATGCCAAACCGAGATGATTCGGCGCGTCGTTGACCTGTTTAAGATAGAACACGTGTTTGCTGCTGCGTTTAAGCAAATCCGCTTCCGTAACCCCGTCAACCTGATTTAACGTAGTTTCTTCGTACGAATTGTCTCCCGCGCCCGATGCGTCCGAATCGGTAGGAGAGGACGGAGCGGCGCCCGTTACGTAACTGCCGTCGGGCAAAGGCGATGCCTCGCCGCTTTGAAGCATATCGCCGACTTGCTGGAATATACTTACTTTATCGTTTCCGTAACCGTAGAGACTGCCGTTTAATTTTTCGATAAGCGGATAGTATACGTCGTCTTTATACGCGTTGATATTCGGTATATCCTCGCCTATAATAGGCAGAGAGCATACCACCGTAAGAACCGCTACTACGCACAGCGTTGCCGTCGCCGTAATCCACGCGGCGCGGCGTTTGCGTTTGACTGCCACTTTTTCCTTAATCGATTCCGTTCTTTCCGTGTAATTTTTCATAATTGATACCTTCGTTTATAAGCAGAGTTTTTAATGACGGTTTTGCGCGGGACAACAAATTGTAAACCTGTTTCGTAGATTTTCCCATTATTTTCGTCACGTCCGCGACGGAAAACCCTTCGAGATACGTCAACACAAGTACGTCGCGGTATTGACGCGGCAACCGTTGCAGACATCGGTACAGCATATCCGTCGTCTCTGTATCGTCGCAAATGTTTTCGGATTCGTCGTACAACACGTTTTCCAAATCGTCCAAAGGCGTAAACCGTTTGTTATACCGCAGAAAATCCAAACATTTATTGCGCGCGATTTTGTACAGATACGTTTTGAACGAGGCGCGTTGATAAAAACGTTTACGGCGGAAGATGAGCGTAGCAAACGTATCTGCGGCAATATCCTCCGCCGCAGCCGAATCCTTGACAAAACAGTAAGCAAACCTGACTAAACCGTCGCCGTACGTTTTGACTAATTCGTCAAGACTTGCATTGTCTCCGTCCAGATAACGACAGTACAATTCCGCGCCTATGTCCACTGTGTATCATATCCTCTCTACATATTAAACGAAAGATTTTCGTTTTTTACTCAGCATAATTTTAAACTATTTTCGATTTATTTACAACACCTATCCTCAACTGGGGCACCGCCTCTCCTCAAAAAAACGCGCGCCTGCGTGGCGTTCGTCAATTGCCGCAAACTTAGTTTTAAAGCTACGCAATCATTTACGATTGCGCGGCGCAATTCTCCTTAGCCGTTGAGAATTCAGATATCCTTTTCGCAACGTTTCTTTTTTCATAAAAAACGCGCTTCCGTCTGCAACCGACCTTTGAAAGCGCGCATAAAACGAATACCGTTTTTATCTGTTTTCCAATTGTTTGTAATCTACCTTCGCCAATTTAGTGCGGGGCATAACGTCCAAAACCTCTACAAAGTAAGGAACGGAATATTTGATGAGGTTAGCTTTGCAATGCGCTATTACCGCATCGCTAACGTCGTTTGGCGTCGTTTTGCCGTTGACGGTCACAAAAGCTTTAAGATACTGCTTGCCGTCCTTTTTGTAAGGCACTACGCACGCTTCGTCCACAAACGGCAACAATTTGATACACTCCTCCACCTCAGAAGGAAACACGTTGACTGCGGCGATTTTTATCATACGTTTTTTGCGATCTACTACGTAAACGAATCCGTTTTCGTCTTTATATCCGATATCTCCCGTTTTAATCCAACTGCCGTCTTTTGTAAAACTTTCTCCGCCTTCCAGATATCCCAACATAAGACCTCTGGCGGTAAGAGTTATTTCTCCGCGTTCGCCGCAAGGAAGCGCGTTGCCGTTTTCATCGCATATTTCTACTTGACAGCCGTCGATAGGTTTGCCGCAGCTGTGTTTTGCATAGTCGTCGTAATTGTTTACCATACAAACTCCGCAAGTTTCGGTAAGACCGTATCCTCTCATCAGTTGCGCGCGGGAACCGTATTTTTTGAACACTGCGTCTACCTTTTCTACAAGCGATTCGGGCAGAGAGTCCCCTCCGCAGAACACTACGTCCATCTTACTTAAACTTCTGCCCTTAAACTTGCCGCTTTTAAGCATTTTGAGCATCATTGCAGGGACAACGCTCCACACGGTAGTGTTGTACTTTTTTATATAAGCCATCACCGCTTTCGGATCGAATTTCGGCACAATTGCCAAGTTGAAACCGCCTGTCAACCCCGTATGAATATCTACGCACAACCCGTACGCATGAAAAATCGGCAACGTTGCCAAATAAAAATTGTTGTTTGTACAGGGAGTATGATACATATCCAAAATCGTCGTCGCGGTGGAGTTAAACGCGTAGTTGGATAATTTTACTATTTTGGGAATACCGCTTGTGCCTCCGCTGTGCATATAACACACTGCGTCGTTTTCCTCGCCGACAACGTCGGTTGCAGTCTCGTTGCGTATCAAATCCGAATACTTTAACGCCGTTTTTATACGCTTGCTCGAAGCGTTTGCGTACATAGCGTAAACGGGTTTGCGTACACTGACGTAATCGGCGATGCTGCACCGAATAAGTTGAGCGGAAGTTTGTGTAAGTTCGCGTTCGTCCTTAACAAGCACGTCGTAAAACATTACCGCTTTGGAGCGCGTCAACTCCATGTTTTTCAACAATTCGCGCAAGGGCGTTACGGGGTGAACGAAGCTTGCGATAAGTCCTAATTTGGAACAGGCGTAAAACGCGGCTGCTCCCTGCGGACACGAAGGCAGAAAAACCGTCACCGCGTCGCCTTTACGCAATCCCATTGCGGCAAATCCGCCGGCAAGTCCTTCTACGTCGCGAAGAAACTTTCTCATGGGAATCTTGTGACGGTAGTAAACTACTACGCCGTCCTTTTTGCATTTATTAAGCATCAACTCGTAACAAGTATTCATTGCCGTAACCTTCTGTAATTTTATATTTCTTCATCCGCAGTCAAGTTTAGCTTTCTCGGCGGTTTTAACCGTCTTCGCCGAAACGAAATACGTCGTAAAAAAACGTTTTTTATTACTATATCGAGACGGTTGACCGTAATGACAAAGCAAACGAAATACGCTTTTTACCGTAACAGTCCGCCTATTAGTAGTATTGTACCAAATTGCCGCAAAAAAATCAACGCGCAAATAAAGTTTGGACTTCCCTCCGACAGTAAAATTACGAACGGCATTTAAAATTACGGTAAGGGATTGCTCCGCCGTCGAATCGAACCGTTTTTCCGCAAACGGCTTCGTCAAAAGAAAAACGGCGAACGAAGTCGCCGTCTGCAAATGCTTATAACAAAGGGATAACGCCCAAATAACAGATATCTTCGCGTTTTGCGGCGTCGCCTTCGGCAAGCACAAACGCTTTTTTACAAATCTGTCCGCCCGACATTTCGACAAGCTTCTCAAGTCCGACAAGACTGTTGCCCGTAGATACTACGTCGTCGATGATTCCTACCTTTTTACCGCGCATCAAGTCCGCGTCGTATTTGGAAATATACAGTTTTTGCTGCGCGCCCGTAGTAATACTGGATTCTATCGCTACTTCCAGTCCGTCCTGCATATATAACTTTTTGGACTTGCGCGCTACCGCGTAATATTTGTGACCCAATTCCCGTGCGATAACGTGCGTCAATTGCAGTCCTTTGCTTTCGGCGGTAAGCAACACGTCGCAATCGCTTACGAGCTTTGCCAATTCTTTGCCGCAATGCTCGGTCATTTCCACGTTACCGTGAAGATTGAAAAACGCAATGTTTATTCCGCTTGGCAAAGGGATAACGGGAAGCTGCGCCTCGTAACCGTTGAGATCGACTTTAAAATATTTCATTTGTTGCTCCTAAAACGTTTTTTGCGCGAGCGATAAACAACTCGCGCAAATGCAAATCTATTATAATACTTTCTTGCCGCGTTGTCAATATATTATTTTCAAACGCAAGGCATAATTACAGTTTTTGCGATTGAAAATTTTTGCGGCGTTTGACGTTATGCTTGATAAACGTCCGCCTTTGTGGTAAAATACGGAATATGAACGGATACGATTTTGACGAGACGATTTTAAAAGGCAACAGCGTACGGAGTTTTTTCTGCTACTGCATGCTGAGATTGCCCTATTTGGTATTGTATATGCCGGTTTTGCTGCTTGCGGTAATTCTTAACGGACTGCATATGGTAAAATCCGACGCATATTACAATATGTTGACTAAATACGTTGTGTTTGTTCCAAACAGAGAAAAATTCGTAAAAAAATTTTGGGATAAAAATATTAAAAAAATCAAAAGCTGGTATCTAAAACAGCAGCGTGAAGACGACATAATCATTTCCGCTTCGCCCGCATACTTAGTAGAGGAGGCCTGCGCGCGGTTACACGTAAAATGCATCGCCACGCCGTACGACTTGAAAAAGGCAAAGGTTATAGGCGGCAAAGACA